>CAZZVE010000074.1:0-22946 GCA_964657325.1 uncultured Ktedonobacterales bacterium | reverse complement strand
GAGAGAATCGTCGCCGACAGATTGCCCCGCCACCCCCATCTTCGGGCGCAATGAATTGCTGCCCCTACCGATGCACGTTTTCAACAGGAAAACCATGATGCATCTCACCTTCACCCTTATGACCGCGGAAGGTGCCCACGTCATTCAATCATGGCACTACGAGGAACCGTACGCTACATACGACATAGGTGAAGGGTCGGATGTATTGACGGAGATGTTAGACCGACGTAGCCCATATTATGCAGTTCGGGATGCGCAAAACATGCTCGTTGGTTTCTATAGCTATGGTACCTCAGCGCATGTTGATGGCAATATGGAGCCGGGGTTGTTTGTCGGGGATCGCATGGTGACGATAGGGCTTGGCTTACGACCTGATGTAACGGGTCATGGTTTGGGGCTTGCATTCGTCAATGCAGGTCTCGATTTTGCGCGTAGAGAGTTTATGCCGAAGCGTTTTCGTTTGTATGTGTTTGCATGGAACGAACGTGCGATACGTGTCTACGAACACGCTGGTTTTCAACGGATAGGTCTGTATATCGTTCATAGTGCAGATAGAGACCGCGAATTTATAGAGATGCAGCAAGAAGTGTAGTAAAGTAGACTGTCCTTTTGTTCAGTATTTCATGTTTCGGCTTGACATGTGGCCTTGCTATGGCATACAACTACTCATGTGGGAAGGAACATACGCATACACTTTGCCGAACGACGACGTTTTGTGCGTAGTGATTTACCCAAAAGCATAAGAGGATTGTAACCCTCGTAGTATAGTCGATTGAAGGAGACGTATCATGGCCTTTGAATTACCACCACTGCCGTATGACTACAACGCATTAGAGCCATACATTGATACTCAAACCATGCAACTGCACCACGACAAGCATCATCAAACATATGTGACGAACCTGAACAACGCATTGAAGGATCATCCATTTGCGTCACTACAACCAGAAGAGATTTTGCGCCGTATTAATGAAGTTCCCGACGCTGTACGTACAGCAGTGCGCAACAGTGGTGGCGGTCACGTGAACCACACCATGTTCTGGCAGATTATGAAGCCAAATGGTGGTGGTGAACCAACAGGGGAAATCGCGAATGCGATTACATCGTCCTTTGGCTCATTCGACGCCTTCAAGACCGCATTCAACGACGCAGCTACCAAGCAGTTCGGCTCAGGCTGGGCATGGGTGACACTTGGTCAGGATGGTAAGCTCCAGATCAGTTCGTCTGCGAATCAGGATAGTCCTTTGATGAATGGTGCTTATCCTATTCTGGGTAACGACGTGTGGGAGCATGCCTACTATCTCAAGTACCAGAATCGCCGTCCAGAATATCTCAGCAACTGGTGGAACGTCGTAAACTGGGACGAGATCAACAAGCGCTACGCACAGGCACAAAGCGCGAAATAAGAAACAGAGTGCGAAAAAGCAGGAAATCGCGACATATCGCGATTTCCTGCTTTTTCGCACTCTGTTTCTTATTCTGCTTGCCATACCTGCACGAGACCATCGTCTCCACCTGAGGCAATGTGCGTACTGTCAGGGGACCACACAGCCGTTAACACTTCACTGTGATGACCTCGATAGGTTAAGAGAGGCTTATACATGTTTGTGTCTCGTGTTTGGACAGCAGGCCATATCTGCACAGTGTCGTTCTTGTTTGAGGAAGCGATACGTAAGCCATTAGGTGACCACGCTACCGAATTTACCCAATCGGCATCACCGTAATAGAATAGCAAACGTTTGCCCGTTGTAGCGTTCCAAATCTGCACCGTTTTATCAATGCTAGCAGAAGCAATGCTGGTACTGTCAGGCGACCACGCTACGGCGGTAATGATGTTGAAATGTCCATAATAGGTCAGCAAACGTTTCCCTGTGGTTGCGTTCCAGACCTGCACGCTATGGTCAAGACCTGCTGATGCTATTGATGTACCATTGGGCGACCATGCCACTGCTGTGATCCAGTTAGGATATCCCTTGTAGACCAAAAGCTTTTGTCCCGTGGTTGCGTTCCAAACTTGTACCGTTTCGTCGAGGCTAGCCGAAGCAATACGTTGACCATCAGGAGACCACGTAAGAGCAGTTACAGCATTTGTATGTCCAGTGTAGGTAAGCAAGGGCCTACCCGTAGCCGCATTCCAGACTTGTAGCGTTTTATCATAACTCGCCGACGCGATACGCTTCCCGTCAGGCGACCATGCTACAGCTGTGACCAAGTCGGAATGGTGACGATATGTCACAAGAGATTTACCCGTAGCTGCATCCCAGACTTGTACCGTTTTATCATAACTCGCCGACGCGATACGCTTCCCGTCGGGCGACCATGACACGTTGCTTACAGCATTTAGATGCCCATGGTAGGTATAGAGCGTCGTTCCTAAAGGCCGGACTGTATTGATATACGATGGACTTACGAGAGTGTGAGAGGGAGAAGAACATGCACCGAGTAAAAGGATCAGACTACAGCAGAAATAGAGTAGAAGAGGGCATCGCGTCCAGCGTGGACGTAGAGCGTCCATTTATTTCTCTCTCTTAGCTAAAGGTGATCTAACAGCAGTATATTGATGTGATAGAATTAAGACGGTTCAAATACGAAGAACGTTACATAGATATATGACAGATGCTTATTGTACGTGTCTCTATAAGCATTAATAATAAAGCAAGGGCACCCGCAAGGGGATGCCCCTCCCATACGACGATGACTCATAAGGAGCGGGTTCGTGTATGGGAGGGGCATCCCCTCGCGAGTGCCCTTATCTCCCTTGCCCTTGGCCTGACTTTCAAAAGGTCTTTTAATCAAACAAGGTTCTAACCTTTAACAGCACCAGAGGTCAAACCGGAGACGATACGGCGTTGCAGGAACAACACCATAATAACCAATGGAATGGTAACGATAATCGCCGCGGCAGCGAGTTCACCATAGTTGATTGAGTGCTCTCCGTTGAAGAGCGGGATCGCCACCGTCACTGTCTGTGCATTCGAGTCGGAGGTCATAGTCAGACCAAACAGGAAGTCATTCCAGACCGCGATGAACGAGAGAATGGCAGCAGCAAAGACGCCTGGTGCAGTTAACGGGATTACGATACGCCACAATGCTCCAATACGTGAGGTACCATCAACCATTGCAGCTTCCTCAAGGTCTGGCGGCAGGTCCCGGAAGAACGAGGTTAAGAAAAAGACTGTGACAGGTAAGGCGATCACTAGATACGGAATGATCAGCGCGACATATGTATTGTAGAGTCCCGTGTTGGTAAAGAAGACGAATAAGGGTCCAACCAACGCAACCAAGGGGAACATCTGCACCGAAAGGACAATACCCAGGATTAGCCCTTTACCTCGGAACTTCGTACGCGCAATGGCGTAGGCAGCAAGTGACCCAAACACTAAGGACAAAATGGTCGTGACAATAGCAACAATCGTGCTATTTAACAGATCCTTCGCAAAGGCTGGCTGGTTACTCGTCAACGCATTCGTATAGTTCGTCGGATCGAGCGAATGTGGAAACAGCGTAGGGGGCGACACGTTTAATTCAGGCGCACCCTTGATTGATGTTATCAGTGCCCAATAAAAAGGGGCAAGCGCAATAAACACCACCACCACCATCCCTATATAGCGACCAATACTCCCCCACTGCGAGTTTTTCTTTTCGGCAAGACCAGTCTTTGCCCTTGCCCGTGCCATAGGAACTGTTTGCTCTCGTACAGCCATGATAAATCCTCTCCTTTTGGAACGAACAGCGTTTCTAATCTCGTCCGATACTTGTAAATCCAACTAATACAGTACTCGCAACGGCACAAATGAGAAAGAGTATGACAGCGGCGGCTACTCCAGGTGCGAAGTCCGTGGCGACACCTGTAAACATACCATTATACGCGTACAAGGCGAGTGTTTGTATCTCGCGTCCGCCACCAGTGAACAAGTAAAACAGGTCAAACGCACGCAGTGCGTCTAGCAAACGGAAGAGAAGTGCAATCAGAAATGAGTTTCTGAGAAGTGGGAGAGTGATGGTCCAAAACTGTTGCCAACGTGTGCTCCCATCGACGCCTGCAGCCTCATAGAGATCATCGGGGATGACTTGCAGGCCAGCTAACAACAAAAGAGCCATAAATGGTGTGGTCTTCCATACGTCAGTGATGATTGATGCGGCAATCACACCCGCAGGAGTACGCAGCAAGGAGTCTCCTGGTCCTAACAGATGGAGCACTTGCAAGAAGTAGGTAATGATACCATTGTCTCCATTATACATCAGCAACCAGATTTGAGCTGATACAATGGTTGGGAAGGCAAAGGGAATAAGAATAGAGGTACGCACAAGACTGCGACCTGGGAAATTCTTATTGATGAGAAGTGCCACCGCAAGACCAATCACCGCTTCCAGGGCGACGCTGATAATGCTAAAGATAAAGGTCGTCCCGATGGATCCAATAAACGCGGGATCATGAAAAATTTGTACGTAGTTACTGAACCCCGTAAACGATCCGCCGCTGACAGCCAGGGGATTGTCAATGAAACTCTGACGAATCGCATCAATAATGGGATAGACGGCGATGAGGAGAATAAGAATGATCGTTGGAGTCACGAGAAAGTATGGTAAGAGTCCACTACCTGCATCTAGGCGCTCGCGCAAGCTCTGCTTGCGGTCCGTGAGTGCCGTTGCATGTGTTTGTACAGCCATAACACAATTCCCCTTCTCTATTGCAACATCAAGGTTGACTACTTGTACATAGGATATCACCAATGCAGGTGTTGCGTAAAGGTTGTAGAGTGCTAATGAGGTAGTCTGCATTGACTACCTCATTAGCCACTTTATTTTCTTCTCAACGAGAATACACTACTTCGACACGAGTGCTTGCAAATCGGATTGCAGAGCACTTAGAGCTGCTGAGGGGCTAACCTGTTTGGTTAGTGCCTGGTGAACATGTGTTTGGATGATGTTCGAGAGGTCTGGATATACTGCCGATACTGGTCGTGGAAGAGAATTTTCCAAAACCTGCAGGTTATTGATTTTGGTGAAGAGCGGCTCCTTTTGCTGTACCTCAGAGTCTTGATACACACTCTTCAAGGTTGGGGTCAAGGAGGCTTTAATTGCAATCAGCTTTTGTGCAGGTTGTGAAAGCATGTACTGGATAAACTTCCAAGACGCATCCTGATTTTTCGAGAAGGCACTGATACCGAGGTTCCAGCCACCAACTGCTGAGTGTCCTACCGTTGCACTACCTCCGTAGGGCATAGAGGTAATGTCGAACTTGCCAGCAACTTTCACACCAGATGCATTACCAAGCGAATAAGCATAAGGCCAGTTGCGCATGAAGAGAGCCTCACCGTTCTGCCATGATGAACGACATGTTTCCTCTTGCAGTGTTGTGACGTTGACTGGTGAAGTTGTGCCAACCCAACTTACCATATCTGTCAGTGCCTGCACACCCTGAGGACTATTCACAACGACTTTTTTAGGGTCATTTGCATCAAGGACATCACCACCATAGCCGTGCAATACTTCAGAGAAGTCACAGACTAAACCTTCGTACTGTGCACCTTGCCAGAGGAAGCCATATTTGGTACCACCTTTACCAGCATTCTCCTTCGACAGATTCACAATATCTGACCATGTCTTAGGGGCTGTTTTGATGATATCTGTACGATAATACATTACGCCTGCATCAGTACGGAATGGTGCAGCATATAAACTACCGTTGTACGTACATGACTTGATTGGCCCTGGAAGATAATTCGCGCGGTCACTTGCAGGCCATAGGCTGTCAAGTTTCGATGTCCATCCGTTCGTTCCAAATTCAGCCGGATACACAACGTCTATCGAGATCACGTCTACGCTACTACTACGCGCACGGAACGCGTTGGTATAGATGGTGAGGAGTTGATCGGTGCTGGTTGGGCCATTGTGCCAGGTAACGTGAACGTCCTTCTGCGAACTGTTGAAGCCATCCACGAGAGCCTGATACGCACCAGAGGTATCATTCTCGCTTTGCCAGATAATGTTGGCAGGTCCACTAGAAGTGCTACCACCAGTACTACTACCACCACACGCTTCGAGGAGAGAGACTGCCGCAGTACTTGAGAGACCGACGGCGACCGCACGCTCTAAGAAGGTGCGGCGTTTCATACGACCAGAACGCATTTTAACAATAATTTCGTCGAGAACTTCTCGTTGTTCAGGGTGAGAAAACATGTATGGTCCTCCTTTGGACTGGCTACAGTTGATTAGCCGACAGAGATCAAATACACGTCACACAGGCGTGCCGTGTTTGAGCTTTCATGCCCACCACACTTCCAAATACACTTGGAAGCTGACTACAACTTCAACCTATCTCGTGGGTGTGAGCGCGAGACCATCAGCACATACACTGTGCTTGTTGCTTGAAAAGTATATGCATTGTACCACAGAAAACACTCACAAGAAAGTTTCAGGTATGCATCACTCCTTTCTGAGTGTAGTGGCAGGAATGGAGTCCCTGTCTCACTCTAAAGAGTACGTTGCAGAATGAGTAAACCTCACACCAACGGAAGATTCGCGCGCACAAACAATTTTGGAAACGTTTCTATAGCATAATAAAACAATACCATAGAATTTTCATAAAGTAAATAGTTCATGTTTACTTGTGCCACGTTCTATCAACATTGTAGGCAGACGAATAAGTTCTGGTGCACGTTGTGGATTCGCCATCTGCTCGATAAGCTTGATGACGCCCATCTCCCCCATCTGCTGCATCGGTTGCTGCACCGTACTTACATCCAATAACTCCGATACCTCGATACCATCGAAGCCAATTATCGCAAGTTCCGCGGGGATCTCAAGGTGTAAACTTCGCGCTGCTTCAAGCACACCAATAGCCTGCATATCAGAGGAAGCGAAAATAGCAGTCGGGCGTGGGGTTTGTGTTAAAAGATGCAAAGCAGCGGCCCGACCAGATTGACGATTCCATTCGCTTTCAATAATCAGTGAAGGCTCAAAGAGCAAATCAGCTTCCCCTAATGCGCGATGATACCCGATGAGTCGATCATTGGACTGGTTAAACTTGAAGTTCCCTTCAGTAATTCCATTGATAAATCCAATACGCTTATGGCCTTTATCAAGCAAGCTTTTCACGGCCTGATACGCACCTTCGACGTTATTGACAACCAATGAAGTGAGATGAGGACTATATGCATCTACCAGTACTGTGGGAAGCCCAACCTCACGAAAGCCTTGTGCAAATGTGTCACTAGGTATCAACGAAACAATCAGCAGACCATCTACTTTACGATGCATAGGCAATTCGGAGAAATAGGCATCGCGCTGCGTATCGTTTTCAACATTGTAGATAACTAATTCCTTCTGTACACGTGACAGCGCGTTCTGTACGCCACGTAACACCTCGACATGAAATGGACGAGTGAAGAAGGGAACAATAACGCCAATTGAACCAGTGAGCTTGGAAATCATGCTGCGTGCGATAGGGTTAGGCTTGAAGCGCAGCTGCGTGATAGCGGCGAGAACTCTTTCACGTGTCGCGGGTCGTACATTAGGGTGCTTGTTAAGTACGCGTGAAACAGTGCCAATGCCAACGCCTGCTACACGCGCGACATCATGGATAGTTGCTGTCATAGGATTCCACCTTCTCGTAACATCAGGGTGGTCGCTCGTTCTTCCTGGAAACGCTTCCATTGCACTACACGGCAACGGTACGCTTGAGCATAGCACACTACGAGGACTTCTGTAAAGGAAGGTTTGTTAGCTTCTGATGAATAAATAGCTACATTGACAACAAGTGAAATGCAACATACAATGAGCCTGTTTGTCGAGAAAGAGGTTTCGTGCGATGGATACTACGCCAGAAGACAACAATAACCCGTTAGAACAGCGAGAAGCGGATGCGCTAGACGTTATATCTCCACATTCAGTAACGCTTAGTAGCGGTGAACGCCTGTTACCATACCTGTTTGCCGCAATGGAAACCTGTTGGGTTGATGCTATTTTGATCGGCTTGGCAGGTGCACATACCTTTTTCCTTCCATTGTTGGTACCATTTGTGCTCATCGCGAGCTGCTATTGGCTTTCAAATACAGCTACACGAGGACATGTGAACATTACTTCCAATTCTACAGCATCTTTCTCCATGCCTGTAGTAGTGTTACTTATTGCAACAATACTCTTTTCTCTTTGGTCCGGCATCTATGCTTCGTCAATAGCTTTCTTCAATCCAGCATGGCTTGGAAATCTAGTTGGCGATTTGCTTCTATTAAATCCAGAAGCATTACAAAGTGTAGGAATTCTCACTCTTATGCTGTATTTTTGTTGGCGTGGTGTGCGTTTGTCACGGAGTACGCTCGAACCTGGAGATGTTTTCAATGCGGTTCGTATAGGTATTGGAGTGATGATTGCGGTAATTGTGTTACAAGCAGCCACGAATACAACTTCATCTCACGAGCTACTATTGCTATTACTTATTCCGCTCTTCCTCATGTTCGCATTGATTGCACACGCATTCGCGCAAACAGTGTTTGTGCGTATCACACATCGCTCAGGTTTGCAAGGGAGTGTTTTTTCGCAAGAACGTGCGATTTTGGGAATTATTACGGCATTTGGCACTATCCTCCTTTTGCTTTCGTTGCTTGTAGGCGCGATTGCCAGTCCCACTTTCCTTGCGAATGCACAGCGTATCTTTACACCTATTGTCCTTCTCTATGACGGACTGGCAAATGTTGTTGCCTTTGTGTTGACACTGCTCATCACACCAATTATCTGGCTTCTTAACTCTCTTCATTTCAGATTTCATGAACTAAATCCACTATCAACACCTCAAGTTTTGTGCAAACAGCACCCGCACGCCATACAATGTTCCAAGACTCCTACGCCACAAAGTTCCTTTAACCCGTTGTTTATACTGGCGATAAAAATACTGCTTCCTATTCTTATGCTCGTCCTCCTCATATTGATCGTGCGACTACTTCTACGCCGACGGCCAATACGTGTGGTGAGTCGCGTTGTGGAAATACACGAGAGCTTGTGGTCCTGGGAGCTATTCCTGACACAGATGAGAGCATTTTTTAGAGCGTTGTGGCTTCGTCTCTTCCCTCAACAAGCGAGTGAAACACAAGTGCAGGAGAGCGTGAGTGACATGTCAACCGAGCCAACAGCACGTAGCATTCGTGAAGTATATCGGGCTATGCTACGCTGGGCCACACAGCATGGCTACTCACGTAAAAGAGACGAGACCCCTTACGAGTTCCGCACTCGTCTTCGCACAAATCTTCCCTTTGTAGAACCGGAGGTAAGCACTGTAACAGAGGCATATACCGCCATCCGTTATGGGCGTGTGGTACCAAGCGAAGCCGATGTTGCCCGTGTTCAGCAGACATGGCAACAACTACAACGTAAAACGTCGAACATGCAAGATAAAGCGTAAATTAAACTTTCTCCCAAAAAATTGCGTTATGTTTTGGTCTCCATATGCGACACACTACCAGAGACGAAAATTGTTCTTCCTGTAAAGCAAGGAAACGCACATGGAGCAACAGACGAGCAACATTTCAGGTAGTTTCATCTCGTCACAAGAGTGGACGCGACTGGTACGCCTATGTGCCAGTCTTACAAGTAACAAAGATGCAGCTGAAGACCTGGCACAAGAAACGATGCTAGAAGCGTGGCGTCACAAACACGAATTGCGGAATCCCGAAAAACGAATGCAATGGCTCTCTGGTATTGCTCGTAACGTCTGCCTGCGCTGGTTACGTTCAAGAGGGCGAGAACTAGCACATCTTACAGAATTTGAAGGCTATACAAGTACCTCCCCACTCGAAGAGACGCTAGTTGACGGCTACGATATCGAAGTTGAACTTGAGCGTAAAGAACTGGTCGAACTATTAGACCGAGCAATGGCACTCCTCTCGCCAGAGATGCGTGCTGTCCTTGTCAAACGTTATGTTGAGGAATCGTCACTTGCCGAGGTTGCAGCACAGTTAGGTATGAATACGAGTGCTGTGGCGATGCGGATACAACGAGGAAAACTCGCGTTGCGTAAAGTACTTACAAACGAGATGAGCCAGGAAATTTCTCCTTACAGCACTTATACGGTGAATGGATGGGAAGAAACGCCTATCTGGTGCTATCATTGTGGTCAACACCGCTTGTTTGGAAGACGCGATACCTGTGAAGGTACCTTACTCCTCAAATGTCCCGTTTGTTCTCCTGGTAAAGACGATTTAGTAAGTCAAAATCATCTTTCAGTACTACAAGGGATTAAGGGATACAAACCTTTATTCTCACGGTTGCTCCTCTGGTGTGACAACTACTATCGAAATGGATTGAATAATGACATTATGCCCTGTGAAGATTGTGGTCGTCCTCTTTCCATATATGTAGGTGTACCTCCTCCTGGGACTGCGGCATGGTTGAAAGAAGCGCATGAACGCATGCTAACTATTCGCTGTGCGTTCTGCAACTTACAAAGCACCACACATTTGGAGGGACTTGTGCTGGCGCTACCACAAGGTCGTCGTTTTCTGCAAACGCATCCAAGAATACGAACACTTCCTAGACAATATGTAGAAGCAGAAGGATGTGCTGCTATTGTCACCAGCTTTGAGAGCATCACAAACAATGCTCGTTTCACTATTGTCTCCGCATCCGATACATATGAAGTCTTGCGTATCTACAAGGAACACTCATGAATATCGAACATATAGTGGAACGGACGACACAAGTACAACGTCGGCGCCTTCCCCTCTTCGCGCTCTTCGCCGCTAGTGCAATCTCTTACGTCGGCGACTACTTTACACTGATTGCTATTCCCTGGTTCGTACTATCTACCACAGGGAGTGTCACGAAAACAGGTATTACTGCTTTTTTCTCAACAGTACCTATGGTGCTTTCAGCCTTTTTTGGAAGTGCAGTTGTTGATAAGCTAGGATATAAGCGAACAAGTGTAATAAGCGATATTGCTAGTGCAATAAGTATTGCGCTCATCCCTCTCTTATATAGCACAGTTGGTCTTGCTTTCTGGCAACTACTTGTGCTTGTCTTTCTTGGTGGCCTGCTCAAATCACCGGGTGCAACCGCTCGTTCTGCTATCATGCCAGAACTGGCAGAGGCAGCACAGATGCATATTGAGCGCGCTAATGCGATTAATGATGGTGTTAATCGTGTATCTAGCCTCGTTGGTGGCCCACTCGCAGGCGTTTTAATAGCTCTTATAGGGACAAGTAACTTGCTTTGGCTCGACGGTACTAGCTTTGCCATCTCTGGTCTACTCATTGGGTTAGCTATCCCATTGGCACTCGTTCTTGCAAAGGTAAAAGATAAGACAAACAACAGTTATTGGGCAGACTTGAGTAATGGTCTACGCTTCATTCGGCGTGACTCGCTCATTCTTAGTATCGTTGTCACCATATTTGTGACGAACTTGCTGGATGGCGCATTCTTCTCAGTAATTGAACCTGCGTACATTAAGCAGATTTTCAATAGTGCTATTCCACTTGGATTGATTTCTGCAGCACTTGGTGGTGCGGGTTTTGTTGGTACCATTATCTTTGGAGCGATTGGACATCGACTGCCCCGGCGTCTAACCTTTGGTATTGCTTTCATCGTTGGGGGTGCTCTGCGCTTTTGGGTATTTCTTGTGCCGATACTACCTATCCTCATCGTCTCTCATATCATTGCTGGCCTCGCTATCGGACCAATCAATCCTCTCATTGATACAATAAAATTTGAACGTGTTCCTAAAGAAATGCGTGCCAGAGTATTTGGAACGATTACGGCGGGAGCATTCATAGGTGTACCTCTTGGGACTGCCTCAAGTGGATATGTTGCAACACTGCTTGGTCTACGCACAACGATTATCGTAATGGGTGCGTTGTACCTGCTAGCGACGCTTTCGCTACTCGTCAATCCCGCATTGAAGGCAATGGACAAAATGTAGGGACCGATTGATCGCGTCCTCTCGGCAATTATAATGCCGAGAGGAATCGGTCCCTACATTGGTGGTAAAATATCTTCAAACACAAAACAACATTTCATCAGGAGAGACATCGTGAGCGTAAGCATCCGTCCAGCCGTCAAGGAAGACCATCCCGCCATTACCACGATTGGCTTTGAGACACAGCAAATACATGCCGAGGCGTATCCAGCTATTTTTCGGCAAGGAGTGAGTGGCATTCCCATCGAGTATTTCACGCGGATGATAGAGGGCGAAAACACAACGGTTTTTGTGGCAGAGTTAGAACAGCAAGTTGTTGGCTATGTCTTCCTGAATGTAAATGACACACCGCCTTATAGCTATCTTATGCCGCGCCGTGTTGCGGAGATTAGCGATATTGCGGTATTAAAAGCATATAACAGTAAGGGCATTGGGCATCAATTGTTCGCGGCAAGCATCGAGTGGGCAAAGGCAAAAGGAGCAACAGACCTGGAATTGCAGGTGTGGGAATTTAATAAAAATGCCATCGCGTTTTATGAGCGGCTGGGTATGGCACCAATTAATAGAACTATGGCATTACCATTGTAGGGGAGAGCATGACAGGGGCAAGCCCTGTCACTACCATATACTATACCGCGTAACAAGCCACGTAGTGGCGGAAAGTATAGTAGTGACAGGGCTTGCCCCTGTCATGCTTCACGCACTCAAGCCTGTTCTTCCTGTATCGTTCCGTTATCAACGCGATAAATGCGTGCTTGTGTCACAATCTCAGCAGGAAAACCTGTCAGGTCGGTTGCAGTCAGAAAGACTTGCTGATGCTGTCGTACCTGTTGAAGCAGATATTCGCGTCTCAGGGAGTCAAGCTCGCTGAATACGTCGTCGAGAAGTAGAATAGGTTCGTCACCTGTGCTATCGCGCATGTAGGTGAGTTCGGCAAGTTTTGTGGAAAGTGCGGCTGTACGCTGTTGTCCCCGCGAACCATAGGTCAACATATTGACGCCGTTCACCACAAATTCCAGGTCGTCACGATGTGGCCCCAATAGGCACACGCCCTGCAGTATCTCTTTCTTACGTACTTCACGCAACTGTTCGAGATAGTGTTGTTTTGCCTCTTGACTATTCCATGCTGCATCAATCTTGAGCGAGGGACGATACACAATCTGCAATGCTTCGCGTTTGCCACTGATTGACGTTTGAAATTCGCTGGCAATTGGAGTGAGGCTAGAGATCATTTTATAGCGTTCACCAACAATATGTGCTGCCAATGTAATCAGCTGATCGTCAAGAAAATCCAGCAGGCGTGGGTCTTCTTGCACGTCACGAATGCGCTTGAGCAAGGCAGATCTCTGCATCACAATTTTGCGGTACTTCACTACATCCTGGCAATAACGGGGCGAGACCTGACATAAGGCTCGATCAAGAAAACGTCTACGCTCATCAGGTGGCCCATCGACAAGGTGCAGATCGGTTGGTGCAAATAGCACAACCTTCATTTGTCCAATCAGGTCTATTGCTCGGCGCGGCAGGTCGTTCACCTTTATGCGTTTGCGCGGTGTGTTCGCTGGCAGTTCCATACCGCGCCGAGGTGTTTGCACCACGTCCGGTGTCGGGTCGAAGATCACCAGTTCGATGTGGGCATCACCTTCTTGTCGTATCACCGTCGCCTCAAGGCGCGCGATATGGTCGGGTGCCTGCCAGTTGACTACTTCGCGGTCGCTGCTCGCGTGAAATGAGGTTGCCGTAGAAAGCATACTCACGGCTTCGAGCAAGTTCGTCTTACCCTGTGCATTCTCACCATAAAAGAGAAAGAGGCCAGGGCCAAGCGGAAAGTTCAATTGTCGATAGTTACGGAACTCGCTCAGGGTAAGATGCGAGAGATACATAATAGCTCTTAACTACCCGCATGATGAAATACTGTAGGGGTCTAATTCATTACACCCTTTTCGGCTTGTGATGCGCGAAGAGGGTGTAATGAATTAGACCTCTACAGGCGGTTCTATTTAACGGTTGGTACTCATCGGCATGATGACATAGGTGTAATCGGCAGAACTGACAGGTTTCACAACGCCAGGACGCGAGGCTGATGTGACTTCAATTGCCACCTCCGGCGTATCCAGGACTGCGAGCACTTCGGCAAGATACTTGACGTTGAAGATGATTTGTTGCTCAGGTCCATCGACGGCGGCATTGATAGTACTCACGTTATCGCCGACATCCTCGGCAGTTGCTTCAATCGTCAACGCCCCCGGCTCTATACCATTGCCTCCACCACCATTGATTTTGATGCGTGCAATATTCGAGCTATCACGTGCGAATGGGGCAACGGACTTGACAGCCGCGGCAAACTCTTTTGTCTCGACAACCGCGCGTGTTGTGTGCTCCTTAGGAATGATCTGGCGGAAATTCGGGAAGGTGCCTTCAATCAGACGCGACAGCAGGTCAATATTTTCGGTGTGGAAGAGGACTTGACTGCGATTAGGCGTTACAATCATCTGTACAGAACCTTCAGATGGCAGGATACGCGAAAGCTCGGTCAATGTACGTGCTGGAATAAGAATATCGTTATGTAGCACGGTGTCATCGGGCAACGCTGAGACACGAACCGCGAGACGGAAAGCGTCAGCGGCGGCAAAGGTCATCTTGCCTGTACTCACTTGCACAAGAACACCTGTTAAAACTGGACGCGAGTCGTCATCGGCCGCCGCGAATGCAACCTCGGCAATCATTTCCTTCAGTTGAGCTGCATCTACGACAACTGCTGGATCACTGCCCTCTGTGTTCGGGCTAAGCGGGAATTCCGATGGGTCCATGCCTTTGATATTCGCACTGCTGCGCATACTCTTGATACTCATCGTATGCGAGTCCTCCGGTACCACGATATCAACAGATGCCAGTGGCAAGCTATTCACAAGGTCGGTAATCAGTTTGGCGGGAACGGTGGTTGTCCCCTCTTCATGAACTTCGGCATCAATCCAGCAATTAATGCCGATTTCGAGGTTTGTCGCATACAGGCGTAGCCGTCCATTATCGGTTGAGAGTAAAATATTGGCAAGAATGGGCAATGTGCTACGACTCGAAACGGCATGGCTCACTATAGAAAGCCCCCGACTCAAATCCTGCTGTTTACATGTGATTTTCACGAACTGATTCCTCCAAACACATCTATAAGGAACATAAAAATATACAATGCTTTTCGGCTAGTATAACGTAGTCTGTCATATATGTAAACGGACTATGTTGTTCTATTCTGACTGTCTACATTTTTTAGGTGTGAGGTGTAGCCTCTTTTTTTCGTATTTTTTGTGCCAAATTCATCCACGGTTGCTCAACCAACCGATAGAAGAGGTACGAAAATGGAAGGATAAACGGAAGTAGCATACTCAAAAATTCTTCCCATTGTCCTCACCTAACAATGGTGGAGCCTTATACAATCTCGTTGGAGTTTCGGAAAGGCGAAGTGGCGAACCAGCAAGCTTGATGGTGCCAGCCGTAGGGTGTTCGCATTCCCAGACAAGCCCTCTTGCCTGAATTTGCGGGTCTTGAAATATCTGGCTTACCTTGTTAATTGCCCCACAAGGCAGGCCAACAGTGCGTAATGCCGCCAGCCACTCTTCGCTTGTCCGTTGTAGAAAGCGTTCTTGCAATTGGGGAATCAACTCGTGACGGTTACGTATACGTTGCGGATTAGTCGTAAAGCGAGGATCATGTGCTAAGTCCTCACGTTCCAAAAAGGTACAGAGTGCTTGAAAGAGGCGGTCATTGCCTGCGGCGACGACTATATAACCATCACTGGTTTGAAATGCTTGATATGGCACGATGTTGGGATGTCCGTTGCCATAACGTTTCGCCTCTTCTCCTGAAATAAGATGGTTGGAGGAGACATTGCCAAGAAGCGAGACAGCCGACTCAAGTAAGGAAATATCTATACGCTGCCCCTTACCTGTACGGTCCCGCACCCGCAAAGCCGCGAGAACAGACATGCAGGCATACATCCCTGCTGCTTGATCGGCAATTGGAGAGCCACAACGCTGCGGTTCGCCATCTACCTCACCTGTTACCGCCATCAAGCCCGATTCCGCCTGTGCAACAAAATCATAGCCTGCGCGCATACCATAAGGACCCTCTTGACCATAACCACTGATTGAGCAATAAATCAAGCCAGGATTGAGTTCATGTAGTGTCTCATAGTCTAGCCCCTGCTTCTCCATTGTACCAGGACGAAAGTTTTCTACCAGAACTGTTGCGTCTTTGAGCAGATGTAAAAGGCGTTCTTTTTCATCAGGTTTGTTGAAGTCGAGCGTGATGCTATGCTTATTGCGGTTCAGTCCTAGATAATACGCACTCTCGCCCTCGATATATGGCGGTCCAAATTGGCGCGTATCATCCCCCTTCCCCGGTTGCTCCACCTTAATAACCGTCGCCCCCAAATCGCCCAACATCATCGTGCAATAGGGGCCAGCATACACACGAGATAAATCAATCACAACAACGTCCATGAGGGCAGCATCCATAGGAACCTCCGCTTTTCTTTGATGTACAAGCAAGTGTTCCTATTTTATCATAGTTCGTCAGAGGAAGGAGACGGAGTATCGTCATCTATCAGGTCACGTATAGGCACATCGAGCGCATGTGCGATCTTTTCAAGTGTGCTAAGTGTCACATCTTTATGTGGGTCCTGATAGATAAGCTTTACCGTCCGATAGGAAATATCAGCCGTTCTTTGCAAACGGCCCATACTAAACCCTTTTTGTTTCGCCACCTCTTTGACTAGTAGACGTACCATACTTCTTTACCTTTTTAGTTATTGGAAAGTGATCTTAACAAAGTATCCCACACAGTAAAACTACTAATGAGATGAGAGTAATAGAGTAGGGGTATCGCAATATAGTATCGACACATAGAGAAAAGAAGATAGGGTCACATAGAGAGTAGCGCATGCAATAGCTTAGCACGCGCTATGCATGCCAGACTATTGCATGTATCCACTCTCTACTAGATCGCCAGGTAGTCTTTCTTTTGACCAGTGATAAAGAGGATGAACTGGTACATAGCGAAGAGTTCGAGCGCGAAAGGGAGATAGCCGAGATAACCAAGAATGGGCATCTCGAATATTTTGAAGAAGCCAACATAGGGAATAACATAGTACCATTTGGGGAGCGCGAGATAGTTCCACATCTCCCACAGGAAGCCGCACCATAAGCCAGCGAGCGGCAACACGAAGAAATGCCAATCTTGCACCGCGATATGGGCAAACGCGGACTTTCTCCCCACGAGATTGTTGATGGGGTCCAGGATGAGGACAACACTGAGCCAGATAAGAACGAAGCAATAGTTGGGATACAGCCACGGCAGAATTAAGCAAGCAATGCCTAGTATGACCAATACGAGCGTTAGCCATAAAGGTAGCCGTGGTCCAGCATCGTGTGCTGGCAATCGTGGACGCCACAGTTCAAAGGTGGAAAGAAATTCCGCCGTTTCCATGACCGCTGGTAACACGGTACTGAAATTGAGAGTGGCAAGCAGGAAATATGCAAGCGGGGTGTATGGCTGATCCATACGATAATGCCAGTTTTGCACAGGAGCGTTCAACACCTCGAATGTCCACCAGAAGATGCTTGAAATGCCGAAAAGCTGGATATAGCGCCAGCGCATACGCGTCAGAAGCGACTCGGAGTGACGCATCACCACAAGCGCGTCCATAAAAATAATATAGCCCAACCAGAGCGGAAAGAAACTATAGCGGTACAACGGATCAATACGTAGCCATGAACAAGCCCATGCGAAAAGGCACAAGGCCAAACCTGCAAAGCCATACCAGGGAAAGCTTTTTGTGTGTGTGGAAGATGTAGTAAACACTCGTTTTTATTCTTTACGTCTTACTATGCTACTATTATCGTATGCAACTGTGAAACAATTGTCTTCAATTCCCCTGTAAGATATACTCCAGGAATTTGTGGAATCACATGGTTATTATATACGAAGACTTGTCCACCAAAGGCAAAAACAGGACGAGGTTGCGGCAATTCCTCAAGTTTATGCGCCAGTTCTATCAGTGCCGACAGGTACGCAGGCATCGTCAAGGAAACGCATATGAGTGCTGGTGATATCTTACGCACGCTTTGTAACAAGCCCTCAATCTCTATATTTTGTCCCAGGTACACAACACGTATCCCACTACGACGTAGAAACAGTGCCAGCATAAGCGGAGCCAGTTCATGTGGTTCACCTGGCGCGCAACAGACAATAGCAATTGGTGCGCCCGTAGGAACAGGCGTCACTTGAAACAGGTTTGTGAGCAAGGCTCGAAAGAAGTTACTTGCGAAATGCTCCACCGACACAGTAATCAATTCATCAGCCCATAGTTGCCCGATTTGCCACATTGTAGGTGTAATCAACTCGATGCATACCTGATCCAACGGATAAATCGATAGCATTGATCCCATAATCATGCTTGCTAACGACTCGTCAAGTTGGCTAAACGCCTCAACAAGGCGTTCTCGAACCAAGCGCATACTGTAAATCGTCGGAAACTCCAGCGGTTTTTGTGCGTTATGTAATGGTACCACATTTGCTGGTACATCTTCCTCTATTGTTGTGGGAGAGGCAAAATGTGTCTGGCTATTCGCTTTACTTGACGTTTCGCTTGAGGAAGGACTCTCACTATGCATTTCATCATGTTTATGCCGAAATAACACAATAGCCTGACTGATCGCCATACCAGCATCAACACGCTCTTTGAGCCAGCGAATCATGACAACGTCTCGTTCGCTATACAAACGGTACGTATTGTTTGCGCGCTCTGGTGAAAGGAGCGTATAACGGCGTTCCCACGCGCGAAGTGTTGGACCAGGTACGCCTGTTTGTTGTACAACCGATTTTGTGTTAAACATAGGCGTGTCTGAATACATCTCCAAATCAGGCTTTTCGATTGGTCCCCCCTGTACCGTCATATGTTTTCTCCGGTCCTTGTTGTCTCTAACACAAAAAACATTGGAGAACAGTACTCTATACAGCTTTTGCTAGCATATCATACCTTGCGCGATACCGTCCACGCTTTGTTTACACCTGTATAACCTTTGTCAAAGCATCACATTTGTGTAGTAGAGATGCGTAAGCAATGCTATACGGGTAATACTCATTAAACTATTTACAACGCATCCTTCCTATGGTATGCTTATTTCAGTAAAAATTTATATGGCATGTGTGAGACATGTTCCTTCCCAGCGATATTCAGAGAGGAAGCATCAGCGGCTGAAAGTGCTCCTATCAGTAAGAAGAGAATACCCCTCATACGCCTACACAGAGCAAGTAATGTGTACGCCTCAACTCCGTTAACAGTTGCACGAGCGTCTTCTCTCGATGAGCGATATTCCTGTACGGGTCTGCTTCAGCACACCCTTTCAAGCGTAATACGATATATCATGTAATTAAGAGAAGCGGAAGCTGGGTGGAACCACGAAACATGCGTCACGCGCCTTTTCGTCCCTATGAGGGATGAGAAGGCTTTTTTATTGTCGTTTTTTATACTCATGAAAGGCTGAACGCTTATGTCAGTAGAAATGGAACTGCAAAACGCAGTCAACTATACGCCAATACAGCGTATGCGACACTCCGCCGCGCACGTGATGGCGGAAGCTGTGCTGGAAGTGTTTCCAGAGGCAAAACTTGCCATTGGACCCGCCATCGAAGACGGTTTTTATTATGACTTTGACTTGCCACGCTCACTAACGCCCGACGACCTACCCGATATCGAGCAACGTATGAAGCGCATCATCGCGGGCAATTATCCCTTTATTCACGATAGCTGGCCGCGTGAAACGGCACTTAAGTACTTTCATGAGAAAGATCAGCCATACAAAATCGAACTCATCGAGAACTTGACCGACGAGGAAGTGGGCATGGAGCGGCAAAATACGTTTCTTGACCTGTGCCGAGGACAACATGTCGAATCAACGGGGGAAATCGGTCCCATCAAACTGATGCGTGTCGCGGGTGCCTACTGGCGCGGTGATGAGCGGCGTCCGATGTTGCAACGCATCTACGGTACGGCGTGGTTCACACAGGAGGAACTCGATCAATACCTGTGGCGACTCGAAGAGGCTCAGAAGCGCGATCATCGCAAGCTTGGGCGCGAACTTAAATTGTTCGTCTTTAGTGATGAGGTACCCGCAGGTGTTCCCTTGTTTCTGCCACGCGGCGAAATGCTGCGTCATTTGATGGAAGACTATGTACGCACGACGCAAGAAAATTATGGCTATCAACATGTATGGACATCACATCTCGGCAAAGTGAGCCTGTATAAAACGTCGAAGCATTGGTACACGTACCGTGAGGACATGTTTCCCGTCATGAAAGGTGAGCAAGAGCAATCAGAAGATGACTCCTATCTGCTCAAGCCTATGAACTGTCCACATCACATCCTAATGTACAAGTCGCAGATGCACAGCTACCGCGAACTACCCGTGCGCTATGCAGAATTTGCCACGCTCTACCGCTACGAAAAAGCAGGTGCATTGACGGGTCTTGCACGTGTGCGTAGCCTGACGCAGGACGATGCACATGTATTCATGCGTCCAGACCAGATTCAGGAAGAGTTTGATAATGCCTTTAATCTGACGTTGGAAGTCTTTAAAACGTACGGCTTATCGGACTACTCGGTGCGTCTCTCGTTACGTGATCCACAAAAAAAGAGCGACTATGTGGGTAGCGACGAGGTATGGGAAGAGGCAGAGCGCACGCTACGCAACGCGGTTGATAGTAAAGGCATTGCGTATGAAGTGGGCATTGGCGAGGCAGCATTCTACGGTCCAAAGATAGATATCATGGTGCATGACGCCCTTGGTCGTGAGTGGCAGGGACCGACGATTCAGCTTGACTTTGTGCAGCCAGAGAACTTCCAGCTTGAGTACATTGGTGAGGATGGACTGGCTCATCGTCCGGTCATGATTCACCGCGCCGTTACGGGTTCGACGGAGCGTTTCCTGGCGTTGATTATCGAGCACTTTGCTGGTGCCTTTCCTGTCTGGCTCTCGCCCGTGCAAGCGATGATTATTCCCATTGCCGACCGTCATCATGAGTATGCTGATAGAGTGGTGAAAATGCTCAAAGCCGCAGGCATACGGGCCGAAGTCGATAGTCGTGGTGAGCGCATGAACGCGAAGATCCGCGATGCGCAGATGCAGAAGATACCATACATGCTCGTCGTCGGTGATAAAGAGGCGGCAGCAGAAGCGGCCTCCGTTCGCTTACGTACAAACATTGACCTTAAAGCTATGCCCCTGACACAATTCATCGAACGTGTTACAGGCATCGTCAAAGAGAAGAGCCTGGAGTTATAGTACATCCTAACAAAAGAGATGCCGATGAGTAAGAGTAGTGACTCTTGCTCATCGGCATCTCTTTTGTTAGGAGAACGTAATGGCTTCCAAGACTCGTACACCAGTGGAATACGTCCCACATATAACGGAACACTCTTCATTACCAAAAGTGCTGAGTGGACGTGATCTTACTATTTTCTCTCTGTTAACTGTGGTCACACTTGGCTCTATCTCTAGCATACAAGCAGGTAGGTCCAGTAACCTGCTTTATTGGTTGGTTGCTCTTGTGTTTTTCCTGGTACCACGTTTTGTTATAAATAGTTGGTTGGTCAAGCGTTTTGTCGGCAAAGAGACCCCCTATCATTGGGCAACGTCTGAGAAAGGACGTACTACCGGCTTTTTTGCTGTCTTCTGTATTTGGTGGCCTGGAGTGCTTATTGTGGCTTCGGCAATAGAAGCACACACAGAACTAACAAGTTTCTTTGCACGTACTTCTGTGTGGAATCTCTCCACACCATTTCAGCAAGGGCTACTTATCGTGACCATCCTGCTCATCGCAATGGGAGTTGCTTGTATTCCTATGCGCTGGTTACGGTATATCCTCACCGCAATTGCAATACCCTACTTATCCATCTTCTTGTTACTTGGCGGAATTGGTATCTGGTGGTTCATTAGTGGTCACACCTCTACACTCTCTCACACGACACAACATCTTAGCAACAATACGACAGCATATGGTTTGACAATCATGTCGCTTCTCAGCATACACATACCTCTTTTTTTTAGTCAAGAACTAAGGGGTAGTAATGATAAACGCAGTACTTCGCTCACACGTTTTCTGTGGTGGAGCGGTATCCTAGCATGTAGTATCCTATTTTTGGGAACACTTGGTGTTATGGTCATTGTGCCCTCTGCACAGGCTACTGCGCTCACGGCACCGGTGCTTGCGATGAGTATTGTTTTTGGTCCAGTTGCAACTATACAGACTGCGAATATTCTTGCACTCGGTCAGGTTGCCATTATTAGCACAGCCCTACTTCTCTACTCACGTTTACTTGTCGTATTGGCACAGGAAAAACGTCTGCCACAGGTACTGACACGCACTAATCGTTATGGTGTGCCTGTCTATAGCATTGGCATACAATCTCTTATCTCTGGCACATTCGCCATTCTCATTTTCGTCGTCGCGCCGTTTCTAGTAGCACACATTGCCACTCCTATAAAACTCGTTCTTAACATTGAAAAGAACGTAAATGTAGATATCTACCATTGTATACAAGTGGGAGCATCTGTTCTGTTAGCATGCGCCTCGTCGTTGATGTTCATCTCGACGTTGGCTCTCATAAGTAAAAGTAGACGTAAGCATGATATGCCACTGAAGCATCGTATCTTTTTAGCAAATATAACTCTTGTGGGACTGCTAGCATCTCTGGTTGGTATCTGGTCAGTTCTTACACATTCTCAGCTTCAAGACCACTTTTCTGATACAACGTGGACAATAGTGCTTGCTATCGTGATCACACTCTCTATAGGACTAGGTTGGTTTCTTACCGCACTGCCCCGTGCCCTGGCTTCGCTTGAAGAGCAACGCCGCCTAAACACGCAGGAGGCGAACTTACGCGCACAGTTGCAAGAGTCCTACGAGCAACAACTGGTCTTGCTAGAAGAGGTAAACATTCTTTATCGTGAGCATGCAGAGGCGGCAGTTACAGATGCCATCA
>CAZZVE010000073.1:0-23101 GCA_964657325.1 uncultured Ktedonobacterales bacterium | reverse complement strand
AGACCCGTACAGTGATGTATACGCTTAACATGTATTTCTTAAATATGCATGGTGTCAATGACGCGATTGAGCGCCCTTTCCAGAACGTTGTTTTCGTTTTGTAACTCAATGGCTTGATATGCAAGAGCCATTGGTGTAATATCTTGTGCATTGACCAGGAAGCCTTCCTGATCGGCAATGGACCCAACCATTTCGGGTTGTACGGTGCGAATAATTGGCTGGCGCGAAAATGGAAGTCGTTCAGTCCAGGGAAAGCTTTCCATGCGATCAAGCAGATCAGGGAGAGCAGAACCTCCACCTACCATGTAAATGGCTGGAGGTAACAGTTCACCTTTGGCAAGTTCTTCGATCAGTAATTCGACGCTATCCATCCATGTCTGACATTCGGGTGCGAGAATAGATTGTATCTCGTCGTAACTACTGCCCTTGATTTCCCCGTTACTATATCCTACTTTGAGCCGCTCTGCATCTTTAATCGAAACACCCTTACTTGTGGCGATTCGGCGTGTGAAGGTGCGTCCACCAAGTGCGAACATACGCGTCTCTTCAATGCCACCCTGTCGTACGAGCGCGATATCTGTTGTGCCGCCACCAATGTCGATAAAAATCGCGCCACTATCAGCACTGGCATTTGTACTCAGACAACGGGCCAATGCGTAGGGCTCCGCTACAATGGTTACGAGCGTCAAGTCTAATCCCTGTGCAACTGTCTCTAGTGCTCCCAATTGCATTAAGGGGGCGAAGGCACTAAAAAGCGTGAGTGTGAAATGACGGCCTCGAAAACCTATCGGGTTTGAGACGATCTGTCCGTCAATACGAGCCGTGATAACGGCGGCATTCGTGAGACGGACTTCTATATTCTGATACCCTGTTTCCGCGGCAATGCGCTCTTTGGCATTTTTTAGAAGTTTTTGCTGCGCATTGGTAATCAATGTTTCGAGTTCTTCCGCCGTGATGGGCTTCGAGGGTTGCTGCCTTTGCCTACTTACTGTAGTAGAACTTCCTTTGACCAGTTCTCCCGCGATACCAATCACCGCTTGTGGCGCAATGACACCACCCGCAGACTGCTCTGCTTTAATAAGAGCTTCATTGCAGTTTGAGATGACGCCAGGAATATCGGTAACGATGCCATCGGACATATGAGCATAGCTTTGTGGGTGACGTCCCACTCCTAATACCTGCGCATGGTCTCCATGCACCTCAATGATAATAGCCTTTGCATACGCCGTTCCTATGTCAAGCGCAGTAAAAAGTTGACGCTCTCCATTTCCTGCCACGAGTGGGGGTTGTGGATCGTCATCATACTCTTCCTCGTCGTACTGTTGCTCATCGTAATATTCTGGTTCCTCTTGTCTTCTTGATAAAAGACCGAAGAGACGTTGTAGGAGATTCGCCATTTATTTGTCCCGACTCTGTGAATTTATACCCATTTATCCGATTCCCCTGAATATTTCCGTATCTCTCGTAGAGCGTACTTTTATGAATACATCTATGCGTCAATGGATTGTAATGAAGCCTTCTCGTTATATTTCGTGCATGTCAGGTATGTTATAACACACTTGTGCTATTGCTCGCAATGTCCTAACATGTAGCATTCGTAAAATTCAGACGCTCTGTAGGGATCGATATGTCGCGTCCTTGTCGGCATCTAATCGCTATAAGGACGCGATACATCGGTCCCTACCTGATGTTGTCTTTGACGAATTCTGGCACAAAGTCGAGTGCAGCCCCAAGCGCAGCCTTGTTTTTGCCACCACCTTGTGCCACATCGGGGCGTCCGCCCCCCTTACCACCAAGCAACTCACCCACCGCTCCTGCAAGCTTCCCTGCGTGTAAACCACGCTTCGTGAGCGTCGCGTCAATGTTGACCTGAATGCCGATACGTTCGCCCGCGTTACTCGCTAGCACGACAACACCGGGTGTACGCAGTTTACTACGTACCATGTCACCCATTTCGCGCAATACTTTGTCATCCGATGCATCCACTGTTGTCGCTAAAACTGGAATACCAGCGACATCTTGTGCTCGTTCGACCAGTGCATCCACTTGTCTTAGAGCAGCATCGCGTTGGAATTGTGCTACCTGCCGACGGGCTATCGTCAGTTCTTGTTGCAGTTGTTCTACGCGTGTCTCCAAGATATCTGGTTGCGTTTGCAGTTTTGCCGCGACACGCTCAACTGTGGCAGATCGTCTCCGTAGATATGCCTCAGCCGCGCGCCCTGTCAGTGCTTCGATACGGCGAATACCTGCCGCGACGCTTGTTTCTTGCACTGTAATATAGATACCAATTTGTCCCGTTGAGACACAATGGGTACCTCCGCACAGTTCAGTACTTGTTCCCATTGAGACCACACGCACGAGGTTATCATACTTTTCGCCGAAGAGGGCCATTGCGCCTGTTTCCATGGCTTCTTGCAGGGGCATGATCGCTGTATGTACAGGAAAGTCTGCCCGAATCCAACGGTTGATCTGCTCATCCACCTGCGCGAGTTCCGCATCGCTTAATGCATGAGGACAAGTGAAGTCAAAGCGGAGACGCTCTGGCTCAACCAATGAGCCGCGCTGCTCCACCTGAGTACCAATCAGGTTCCGTAATGCTTTATGCAATAGGTGTGTCGCGCTATGGTTGCGCACCGTGTCTTCGCGGCGCTGCTCAATGACATCGGCCTGCACCGAGTCTCCAACACGTAGATGTCCCTCGTTCAATGAGCCATAATGGACGATTAAGCCTTTTAAAGGACGACGTGTATCCTGGACTGAAAACACGCCTGTTGTGCTGATGATATCACCCCTATCGCCAATTTGACCACCGCTCTCGGCATAAAATGGTGTCTCGTCAAGCAGTACTAATGCCTGTTGTGGCGCACTGACGCTATCAACTTCTACACCGTTTACCACAAGGCCCACAATCTTTGCACTACCTGTAATACCTTGATAGCCTGTAAACTTTGTGGGACCGAGCCGCTTGAGTATCTCGGCTAGTGCCGTATCATCTTGTGCCTGTACAAATACACTCGCCGAGCGACTCCGCTCTTGTTGGCGTTGCATGGCTTGTTCGAAGCCGGAGGTATCAACGGTGAAACCCTGTTCAGAGGCTATTTCTTGTGTCAGCTCCACTGGAAAGCCGTGCGTATCATATAGCTTGAACACCTCTTCACCAGGAATAACTGTGTGTGCTTTCTGTTTTAGGCCATCCAGCAGTTCGTTAAGCAAAGAAAGTCCTGTTGTAAGTGTTTGTCCAAACTTCTGTTCTTCCAGGTTTAAGATGTCGATGATGCGGTCATGCTGAGCACGCAGTTCTGTATAGTGATCGCTCATAAGGGCAATTACGGTATCGGCGGCTTCGGCGAGAAACGGTTTGTCCAACCCTAATAGTTTGCCATGACGCACGGCCCGGCGCAGAATACGACGGAAGATGTAACCACGTCCTTCGTTGCTTGGCAATACACCGTCAGCGGCAAGGAAAACCAGTGAACGTGCATGGTCGGCGATAACGCGGAGCGAGGTGTCCGTTCGAGTATCGTTTCCATAGGTGGTATTGGCAAGGTGCGCGAAATGGTCAATGACGGTGCGAAACATATCTGTATCAAAGACCGACTCTTTGCCCTGAATAACCATGGTCAGACGCTCAAGCCCCATGCCTGTATCAATGTTCTGCCGCGGAAGTGGTGTACGTTTGCCATCGAGGTCCTGGTAGTACTGCATGAAAACGAGGTTCCAGATTTCCAGGAACCGCTCACACTCACAGCCCGGTTTACAATCGGGCAAGCCGCAACCATGCTCGATGCCACGATCATAGTATATTTCGGAGTCAGGACCGCATGGCCCGGAGGCTCCTGGAGGTCCCCACCAATTATCTTCCAAGCGTACAATTGCCTCATCGGGGAAGCCCGCGATTTCATGCCAAAGAAGCGGGGCGGCATCATCTTCTGGATGCACAGTTGGGTGTAGACGGTCGGCAGGTAGTTCGACTACCTTTGTGAGAAACTCCCACGCGAACGTGATGGCCTCGCGCTTGAAGTAATCCCCCACTGAAAAGTTGCCCAACATTTCAAAGAAGGTCAGGGTGCGCTCATTGCCTACCTTGTCAATATCTGTTGTACGGAAACACTTTTGCGCTGAGGTGAGCCGAAGTGCTGGCGGTGTCTCACGCCCTAGAAAAAAGGGAATCATCTGCTGCATGCCTGCTGTAGTGAGCAGTACAGTTGGATCGTTATGCGGCACGAGCGACGAACTGGGCATGACACGATGCCCTTTACTCGCGAAATATTCAAGATAGCGCGCACGCACTTGCGCACTCGTAAGAGTAACATTTACAGACACAGCAGCCTCCTCGATGTGAGCATCAGTCGTCTTTGCTCTGGTACGCGTCCATTTGCATCAGGTATCGCGCCCACTCGTGTTTCTATCCCAAGAGTTCACCGTATGGTGCTCTCAAATGTGTTGTAATATATATGTACAACGATGTCTTCTATTATACGCTATATGTCTATATGAGAGCCGGGTTGATATTGTGTAACGCAAATATTGTAGGGACCGATGTATCACGTTCTTGTTGCGTCTCGATTGCTGGACAGAACGTGATACATCGGTCCCTACAAGCACCATATCTGCGTTATTTTGTCATACAGCAAAAAGGTAACATTCTATACATGCACCGGCATTATAACAAACAGTAAAGGGTACTGCAATGGACAATGGAGAGCCGCTTGTGCTTCCTCGGCGTACACTGTTGGTCTTATGTGGAGTAGCTGGGGCGGGAAAAAGTACATTCGCGCGTCGCTTAGTGGAGGAGCAGTATGCACAAGGATTACGAACAACTTCTATTGTCTCATCTGACTATTGCCGTGCGCTTGTCTGTGATGACGAAAACAATCAGCAAGTGAGTCGTGATGCCTTCGACCTGCTTTACTATATTGTGCAGAAGCGTTTATTGCAAGGGTGCTTCACTGTTGTAGATAGTACTGCACTACGAGTTGATACACGCCGTAGGCTCCTTGAAATCGCGCAACGTCATCACTATACTGCTTGCTTACTTATTTTTAATACATCACCTATGATTTGTATACAACGTGACTCAACACGTACACGTAAAGTAGGTGTAGAGGTCATTCGCTATCACGAAGGGTTACTTCGTCAGGTATTGAGCGACGCACCCCATGAAGGATGGCAACAGATGCGCGTTCTTGGGGAACAAGAACAGTCTGTGTCTCGTATATATATTAGCAAAGTGTAGAGACCCTGTGATGTCGCTTGATAAAATAATACAGATATGGTAGGGACCGATGATGCTCTTTGACAAATGCATGCGGATATGTCGGGTGTAGGGGCGCAATTCATTGTGCCCTACAGTAGCCGATCTATTTTGTGAAACGGCATTATCGCGTCCTCGTAGTAATCAGCGTCCAACAAGGACGCGATACATCGGTCCCTACCATATCCGTGGGAAATATCAGATGTATGCGAAAACAGGTCGGTCAAACGTTCTTTCGGTAGGGGAACAGTCTCAGTTTCTAAAGAGAGTGAGCCACGAGTTATGAGGCAGTATCAAGAATATAGGAATGATGACAACACAGTTATGCATAATCAGTCAACAGACCCGTTTATGAAAAGTGTCACAGCGCCACTATCAACACCATATATAATCAAGGAGACACGGGGGCAACGGATTCAGCGTACTACAAAAAGCGTTTTTGCTGCCATTTTTCGGAAGATCAATCAACTTATTGGCCTCGCATTAACTGTACTACTACTGCTGTTATTCACGCGCTTTCTCCTGAACTTCTTTGAGATTACCACTAGTGTGTTTACGGGCTGGATTCATCAGCTCACAGGACCACTTGTCTATCCCTTTGAGAATCTTGTGCCCTCACTGCCCTATAATGGCTTCAGCATCGACGTAACTACGCTTGTTGCCATCGTTGTTTGGACTATTGCGATACTGCTGGTGCGTCAGTTCATTCGTGTACTTGTCGGAAAATGGTAGTGCATGAACAATACATCTATCCTCTGGCAACGACCAGAGCTACACTTTCCGGTGCCATTTGATACTCTTTTTTTTGATGTTGATGGTGTTCTAATCGACACACTCGCTTCGTTTCACGCCACAGATATTGCCGTTGCCGAATATGTCGCAGGTACACTTCATTCCCTTGATTGGGGACAACGTGAGGGCAAGACGTTGATGACGATTGCTGATGTCGATGCCTTTAAGCAGGCGGGCGGTTACAATAACGATTGGGATATGTGCTATCTGCTCGCCACACTTGCAACAGCACGACTACGCGAATGGAAGGGAACCGCGCTCGCTGAGCGTACAAGTCAGGAATGGGCTACCTTGTCTCGTACAGCAAACCTGCGAGGACATGGTGGGCGTGAGTGGGTTGACGCAACCTTTCCGGCTAGCACACGTCTCGATTATGGAAGAATCGGCGATATTTACCACGAATACTACTGGGGAGCAGCAGATATTCGTAGACGCTTCGGATATGAGCCACGCTATTTACCCACATTTGAAGGCTTTGTGCATCAAGAGAAAATGTTATACACGCCAGACTTCTTCGTACGATTGCGACAAGTCGGGATACAGCATCTGGGCATGATAACAGGACGCGTTGGACCAGAGGTCGATAGTGCATTAGAACGTATGGAGGCATACAGCGGCGAGAAATGGTGGGATGTCGTCATATCCGCCGATATCTGTCCCAAGCCCAACCCCCGCGCTTTACGCTTAGCGATAGAGGCTACAGATGCGAAAGGTGGTCTCTACATTGGAGATACCGCTGACGACCTTGACCTGATTAGGAATTACCAAGCAGCAAAAACTGTGACAGAGCCAAATTTCTTAGCCGCAGTCCTGGTTGTCTCTCCACATGAGGTCGAGTTGTACAAGCAGCGTGGGGCTGATTTTGTGGTACGGTCAGTAGAAGACCTGCTCTGGTGCTTGCCTAAACCGTCGTAGGGACCACGTTGACGGCGTCCGAGGCGCAATTCATTGCGCGATATCCTGTTCTGCATCATCTTACAGAAACCATAGGCGATAAATCGCCCTCGGACGCCGTCAACGTGGTCCCTACACCGTCAAATCATAAGTTATTTCATCGGCTTGAGTACAACCTTTGTCCAACCAGAGTCGCGCGCATCGAAATGCTTGTAGGCATCCACCGCGTCAGTGAGTGGCAAGTTGTGTGAGACGATGAACGATGGCTTGGCCTTGCCGACATGAATAAGGTCACGCAATTGACGGTTGTAGGCTTTGACGTTGGCCTGACCCGTTCCCATTGCTTGACCTTTGTTGAAGAAGAGGCCAATGTCAAACGTGATTTCGCCTTGTTTGCTTTCCTCATCCGAGCCACCTGGGTCCTGGGGAGCAAAAACGCCAACTACACCGATTGTTCCTGTCGCCTTCACCGATTGCACGAGGTTGTTGAGCGTCATATTGGGATGCTCATGACCCTGCGTATCGTGTGCCTGGAACCCTACGCACTCACAGCCTCTATCGGCACCCTTGCCATCAGTTAGTGCTAACACTTGCTCAATGGGTGAACCCTTCGAGTCGTCGATAGCAATCGCGCCAATAGATTCTGCGAGACGCAGTCGGTCAGGAAGACGGTCAACAATCATAATTTTGCTTGCACCCTTGATAGTCGCGGAGTACGCCGCCATTAGTCCCACTGGTCCCGCACCGTAGATGACAACGGTATCACCAGGACCGGCGTGCGCGAGTTCGGTGGAGTGCCAACCAGTTGGGAAGATGTCGGCTAGCATCACGTAGTCGTCCTCTTTCTCCCGCGCATCCTCTGGCAAGAGCAGGCAGTTGAAGTCAGCGTAGGGAACACGGAGAAACTCGGCTTGACCACCACTATACGGTCCCATGTCAGCATAGCCATAAGCAGCACCAGCTATCTTAGGATCAGGGTTAGTCGTGAGACAGAAACCAGTAAGTCCTCTCACGCAATTGTCACAGAAGCCACAAGCGATATTGAACGGGAGACACACCATGTCGCCGACCTTAATGCGGTCAACGGCATTACCAATCTCGATCACCTCACCAAGGTTCTCATGTCCGATTATTTTGCCCTTCTCTAAATCAGTTCGCCCCTCGTACATATGCAAATCAGAGCCACAAATGTTGGTGCTTGTGACTCTGACAAGCACGTCAGTGGGTTTCTCGATTTTCGCGTCTGGCACGTTTTTCGCGCTCACATCGCGTGGTCCGTTATACACGACAGCCTTCATACTATCCTCCTACTGTGCTACTATGCATTCTTTTCTAATCAAGGGCATCATCGTATCAGAGGGACGCTCGGCTTTGGAAGCTGATATCTGCCCGATAGCAACCTTGAAAAGTGCTTTCTACCCGACGACTTTTAGGAATTCTGCCCGCTTGTTTCGCGCAAGTTCACCAACAGACACGAACGAAGGTGCCAAAAGGTAGCAAGAAGTGCTTTTTGTGTGTGGCATGATATGATGGTAACACTCTACTTTTATAGAAAAAGGAAGCTTACTATGAGCCTTGACGTAGCATTTACCCACTTTCCCTCTCTGACCACAGATCGCTTGCATCTTCGCCAAATTCAGCCAACTGATGCAGAAGCACTTTTTGCGACAAGGTCTGATCGGGAGGTGATGGACTTCTATGGAGAGGAGCCTCATCAGTCTCTCGAAGACACTCATGCATTGATTCAGCAACTCCAAGATTCCTATAATCGGCATGAAGCGATATTCTGGGGTATCACGTTGAAAGGCGAGGATAGCATCATCGGTTCATGCGCTTTCATTTCTTTCAATCCAGACTTTCATTATGCTGAAATCGGCTATGAACTCAATCAGGCGTATTGGCGACAGAGCATTATGGCTGAGGCAATAGAGACCATCCTAACCTATGGGTTTAGAGAACTCGAATTGCATCGCATTGAAGCAGTCACTGATCCCAGGAATACGCCCTCGAAGAATCTCTTACTCAAACTGGGCTTCACATATGAGGGAAACTTGCGCCAGCGTTTCTTCTTCCGCGACCAGTTTTTAGATGCACATTACTTTGGATTGCTTAAAGATGAATGGTTGGAAAGGGGATAGGAGGTCGAGCAGGGGGGTAAAGGGCATGGATAGGATCATTGCGTGACTCAGCCGAGGGTCACAGCGAGATTACGTGCTCGACTTCCTATATGTAGTGTACTCTGCAATACAACAAGCAAAGGGTGTATCAGGGTATATCAAGTTGTATCGAAGCATTCGCTTCGATACAACTTGATATGCTTTAAATCCTTCTACTAATACCCAGGCGTGGCACGAGTGCAAACGCGATGAGCATACCTGCTATCAGACCACCAATGTGTGCAGTCAAGGCAATATCGGTGTTTGTCAGACCGAAGACGAGGTTGAGTCCAATCCAAAAGAGCCAGTTGCCAATGGCTCCACGTCCAGCGGCACCCAAGCTTCTGCGGTTGACGATGTAGTACACACCTAAAGCACCAAAGACTCCGAAAATTGCGCCTGATGCTCCCACTGCGGCTCCAGTGGCTGGAGAGGTGAAGAGGAACAGAATGCCTCCCGCGATACCAGAGAGCAGGTAGATGACGAGATAGCGCCATTTGCCATACATGACTTCGATAGCGCGTCCCACGAAGAAAAGTGAGAGCATGTTAAAGCCGATATGAATGATGTTTAGGTGCAGAAACATTGCCGTGAAGATACGCCAGTATTCACCCTGTAATACAAGCCCGTTGACCTGTGCTCCCGCGTTTAACACATCGGGGTTTAAGGAGCTAATCGCAAACACGACCACGTTGATAGCAATGATGATATATGTGATCAAACCCGGATACTGACTGAGGGCAAAGCGAGTCCGTATGACCTGTCTCTGCATTCCATTTGGGCGCGACCATGTAGGGACGGACTCACGTTCGACACGCGCTTGTGGTTCTGGATCACGAAGTTTATCCGTTGTTGTGACATCATTTTCCACGCCGTTGTAGCCACCAGTGTATGGTGCTGGTGTTGGATATGGTGCTGGTTCTGCCGGCGGAAACACACCATCAAAACGACCACCGTAGGCGAGACGTGCAGAGCGTGCACGCGCAAGGTTGGCATCGTAATCCTGGTGACTGAGCCGCAACAGATAGGAACGCATGGCATGCATGTATGCTATGCCAGGATTCTGGGCAATAACGGTATCGACTTTTTGTAGGGCGCGATCATAGTGATGGTCGAGCAGGTCAAGCAACGCCTGTGCGATGATGCTTTCGATACCGCCTGTTGGTTGTAGTTCTTGTACGCGTTTACAGGCCATGCGCACAACGTCGAAATTGCCGAGACCAAGATTTGCCTCTGCCAATCCCAGGTGAACGGCTGGGTTCTCTGGTTCGATTTGTGCTGCATGCGCGTAGGCAATAGCAGCCTCGCGTGCTTGCCCATGTGCTAATGAATAATTTCCTTGCTCTATATATGTCTGTATGCTTGTTTGAGCTTCCACGAGTTACCCTCCGGTTAAATGTAGCGCGAGAACAGCCAATGCTAGTGTCCCAAGAAGAGTCAAAAGAGCGAGGGGCCAGCGACGCGCGAGACTATGCGTATCCACCAATGTGTGCGCGAAATGTGTTGGGTACGCCGATTGAGAAACAGTTGTTTTTTGTTGTATAAGCGATATCTTACTCGTTTTAGTTTCAGTATACAACGGTGTAAACCACCAGCCCAGCAAACACCCGCTTATAAGTCCACCAATATGTGCATAATTATCGACATTTGGAATGACAAAGCCTAGGCCAAGATTTACTCCTATCACCAGGATGAGCCAAAGTAGCGCAGGAATGCCACCGCGTGGAAATGCCTGCCGATGAACAAGTACAAAAATGCTGTACGCTCCAACAAGACCGAAAATTGCACCGGATGCTCCCACGCTAATCTCCTGAGGTGCAAAGTAAAAACTTGCGATAATGCTAATGATACCAGTAATAAGATAGATCAATATGAAGCGTGCATGCCCAACCAGTCGTTCCAGAAAGACGCCTAGCACAACAAAATTGAGCATATTGAGTCCAACATGCAGCAGGTTCGCGTGCAGAAATATTGGCGTCACAAAACGCCAATATTGTCCATGAGCAATCAACGTGTTCTCTTTCGCACCATACATAATTAGTACATTAGAAAGTGTATCGTTATCTTGCTCTCGAATAGTTACTGCATTGCTCACTATATTTGCCAGGACATCACGTAGACTGTGTGCTCCTGCCGCAAGTGCGGCCTGATAAGCTGTAAAGCACCAGAGCACAACGGTTACAAGTGTAATCAGCCAGACAGCCCAGGTGTTACTACGCCTGTATATTGCCGTCCGGTAACTGCGTTGTATTTGTTGTTGACGTGGTACAGAGATATCCGTATAGCCTTTTTCCACGTAGGCCCGCCCCTTCACACGAAGTTTGCTCTGTATTTTATACGTGTGAGTGTCATGAATGTAGCAAGAAAGAAGATATCTATTCAAGGGAGGGCGGTTGCGGACAATACAGCATCATCCGCAACCGCCCTCCCTTGGATAGATGTTACCGTACCAGTCCGCTTGTATGCAGGAACATAAGCAGACCGTTGAGGATAAACTGGATTGCGAGTGCCGCCAGCAGAATACCCAGGATGCGTGAGATAACGAGAATACCTGTACGCCCAAAGATTTTGATGATGCGCGAACTGCCACGCATGACAAGCCAGCCTGCAAGCAGTGCACTTGCAATGGCAGTACTAACAGCGAGCAATTCTAGTGGCTTTGGTGTGGCGAGATCGACATACAGAATGGTTGTAGCGATGGTGCCAGGGCCGGCAATAATTGGAATTGCCAGGGGAAACACGCTAATATCTTCGCGTGTCATTGCCTCGTCCGACTCGGCCTTTGTCTCACGTGTACCCGATTGGCGTCCAAAGAGCATATCCACCGCGACCAGGAACAGTAAAACACCGCCCGCCATATCGAATGCATAGAGGCTAATACCAAGACGGTCAAGCAGGACGCGTCCAACAAGCGCGAAAAAGGCGATAATAGCTGCGCTAAGCAAGGTCGCACGCGTCACAATAATTTTTCGTTGTGCCTCGTTTAAATGCCCTGTGAGGCCGACAAAGACAGGCGCGAGACCGATTGGGTCAATGATCGTGAAAAACGTCACGAATGCGCTAATTGTAAAAGTAAAGAGTGCCATGATAGAAGTCCTTGCGTGATGTTATATTTCAATAATTTATTGGGTTGGTTCATAAGCGGCATGACAGGGACAAGCCCTGTCACTACTATACTTTCCGCTACTGCGTGGTGAGCCACGCGGTTCCGTGTATGGTAGTGACAGGGCTTGTCCCTGTCATGTCATTAGCCCTATATATGTATAACGCTATATGTGCTAGTGTTCCTTCACCCTCTACTCGCCATAATTCTCGCGCCTGCCACGGTAGTAGCGATGACGACGACTCCACCCTCGATAGGTGAGCGCATGCCATAAGGCTACAACGACGATGGCACCGAGTAGCGATTTGAGCAGTGGTATGGGTTGTCCCGCGATAGTGAAATCGCCAGGAATTGATACTTGAATAACACTTGTGAACAGCCAGATGCCAACGAGGGCGGCAACAAACGCGCCGAGAATACCAAAGGGGAGCCGCCAACCAACAAGAAACTCCGCGATAAGTCCTACGATGGCAGCAATGGCAAAGTAGATAATCTGACTAGTAGTGATAACAAAATGAGTCCCCAAAAAATTTCCTTCCAATATCGGCCCAGCCGCGAGAAGGAATTGTGTTACGAGCATAAAAACCTCCGTAGATATTCTCTATCTTCAAAACTCTTGTATTGTAGGCGATAGGACATAATTGTCAACACCTATATAAACGTGCTTTGCTTAAGAAATAAAAATCGTAGTTATGCTCTCTGGTCGAACATTTTTATGCTTTCCACTATTGTTCTAAGCAAATACCTCATATTTCTAACAAATGTACTCACTTATTATAAGTCATGCGTGTTAAAATAGAACGCAGAACGTGAATCTCTTTCTATGCGTTATAATGGATTAGCTTTTTCACTACATCTTATTAATTGGGAGGCACTTTATTATGAAGGGTGCAATTCGCAATGCAGCTATCGTAGCTGCAGTAGTCCTGGTGGTGCTCATTGTCGGCATCATTTTGGCTGCCATTTTCCATGTCTTACTCAATGTCCTCTACATCTTCCTGATGCTTCTCGCGGCTCTCATGATTGTGGGATCGCTCTTACAGGCACTTTCAATTGTTGCGCTCATTCGCACAATTTCGACGGTGCGTGAAGAGGTGAAGCCATTGTTAGCATCGGTACAAGAGACGGTTGGTATTGTTAAAGATACGGCTCAAACAGCCAGCCATTCCGTGAAAACAGTCAGTAATGCAGCACAACTAACAGGTGAGATCGCGCTTGCTCCAAGTGTGCGAGCCGTCGCCGCCGTTGTTGCGGGCCAAGAAATGGTACGTGTCTTCCTTGGTAGAGGTCATACACGAACCCGTGCTGAGAAGCGCCGTAAGGAACAGCTAAAAGCGATAGAGACGTTTGATCGTGCTCATCCTGACGCAATCACCGCAGGTGCGCTTGGTGGCGTTAACGTAGGTGCAGGAGGCGAATAACTATGCCTTTACTGATTTTAGCAGACAACAATCCTATTCTTGCCACTGGTGGGCAAATTGCAGCCATCGTAATTGGCCTGTATTCTCTGATCTTTATTCTTCTTACCGTTGTGTTTGGTCTCACGATGGATGTCATCTTCACATGGGTAAGCGATAAGGCGAAACTCATAAGAATGCTGCGCCCAACTGTTGAGAGCGTCAACAAAACGTCGGAGGCAATGGTCAACGGAAAGCCATTACCAGCAAATGACAATAGGATTGTAGAAGTTGTCGCGCAGGGTCCTTCTCAAGTCCATAAACTCGATAGGCAAGTGGATCAAGTGACCGACAAGGTGGCGAACGCGGTAATCGAGTTTAGAGCGCGCACAATTCAAGTGCAAACAGTGGCGAAAGCGTTTTTTACACCTAAGGTGCTACGTCGTGAACTCGCCGAGCATGATGGAGCGCAACTAGACTCTTATGAGAGTGTTGAAATCAAGAGTCCAGGACTACGGATGTTGATGGAAGAAAAAGTTCCAGATGCGCCCGTTGTCCCGGCAGCAAGACCTGGAGGCACGGTTGAAACAACAGGTGTGACCGTCTCTCAGTTGAAAAACGATGTCCCTGCTCGTTAAATATATCCAAGCATTTGGGCGTTTCCAACGAAACGCCCAACTCTATTTACTCTACTATGTGCTAAGTGGTGTTTCTGCGGGAATTCTACTCGTTCTCTACAATTTGTATCTTGTCTCATTAGGCTACAGGACCGATTTTATCGGCCTTGTTTTGTTTTCAGGCACAATAGGGGCAGGACTTGCGATTTTTCCAGCCGGGATATGTGTTGACCGCTTCGGCGGAAAAATCGTGCTGATCGTCATGACATTGCTCATTGGAGCTATCGGGGCAGGTCAAATTCTTTTTCGCCAGCCATTACCACTTCTTATAACCGGCTTCGTAGCAGGTGTCATTACCGCATTTTTTCTTGTAGTCAATGCACCATATCTTACAACGAATAGTACGCCAGAGGAACGTCCGCAACTTTTTAGCCTCAACATCGTTGTGCAACTTGGAACTACGGTTTTAGGCGAGGTTCTGGGCGGTGCCTTACCTCAATGGTTGCGCGGTATTCCAGTGTTGATGGCTCCCTTGCCCTCGCGAATACACTGGTTGTTAGCAGAACAAACCGTAGCACGTTCGTATCAGCTATCATTGCTTGCCGCTGGCCTCATTGCAATTCCAAGCCTCATTCCTCTGTTTCTTATGAGCGATGATAGAAAGTATGTGTACGGGTCTGCTTCAGCACACCCTTCTCCGTATGCGGAGAAGGGTGTGCTGAAGCAGACCCGTACAAACCTATTGCAATTTCAAAAATGGTATAAGGCATTTACGATGATGCGCCCTCGTGTTATGATTGCTAACTCGTTTTCCGCGTTGTTGCTGGCCTGGATTCTTGTTGGGTTGGGGGCTGGTCTCTTCATTCCGTATTTCAATGTTTACTTTGTGCAGCATCTCGGTGCGTCGTCGGCCCTGTTTGGCTTGATCGATGGTGGGGCGAATGGTATCAATGCATTGTTGACCCTTGTTGCACCGTTGCTTGCGTTACGCTTTGGTAAAATTCACACGGTTGTGTACACACGACTGATAAGCATTCCACTGCTGCTCATATTTGGGTTCACTAGTGTTCTCCCCCTTGCCGCGTTGCTCTATCTTTTTCGGCAAGGAGCGATGGACATGTCCAATGGTGTTTTCCAAGTGTACTCTATGGAGGCTGTACCAGTGCAGAGACGTGGTGTGGCAAATAGTGGCTATCAGGCAGCGATGCAGGTCTCCTGGGCTATCACAACACCGTTAGGGGGCTTATTGATAGCTCGTGTGGGCTACACGCCAGTATTTATTGCTGGAGCAATGCTGTATCTTGCCGCGATTGCTTTATTGTGGCTAAGATTTGGAAGGGTAGATAAAATGCCTGTAGGGGTCTAATTCATGACTCCCTGCCGGTGACGAACAATATTGGCGAGGGTTGAAACGCTTATCAACATCCTCCAACATTGTTCGTCACCGGCAGGGAGTCATGAATTAGACCCCTACACATGTTCGCGAAACGTCAATATTCTATTTCTTCAAGATTTTGATGAAGATGATCGTCAATTCATACAGGATTGACATCGACGCACCAAGGATAACCGGACTATATGGGTCCGCTCCTGGAATGACAATGGTTGCGGCTATCCACATACCTACGTGAACAGGAGCACGTTTACTTTGTAGGGTCTTTGACGAGATGATATCAATATATGCCAGAAACGTGAGTACGAGTGGCATCTCAAAGATAACACCAAAGGCCAGAATGAAGAACGAAATGAAGCCAAAGTAACTGCCTGCCGTGAGAATTTCTGTGAAACTCTCTCCTCCAAAGGTAGTCAAGAACTCTACAGGATACTTCAATACAAAGTAACCGAGCGTAATACCTGCGAGGAAGAGAATAATGCCGATAAAGATGAACGGCACAGCATACTTTTTCTCTTTCTCATACAAACCCGGCGAGACAAACGCCCATGTTTGATAGAGAAGCACAGGGAGTGCGACGATAATTCCTGCTGCAATCGAGACCATCAGGAAGACAGTAAAGCTTTCCGTAATACCCGTCAAGTACAGCTTCCTATTATTTAGAGGAAGCGGTTGCTTTAGAAATTCTACAATAAAATCTCGAAAGAAAAACGCAATTATCGCACCTACAGCGATAGCGATCAACGATTTGAAGATACGCCAGCGTAGTTCTTCCAGGTGGTCCATCAGGGACATGCCTGACTCATCGCCCTCATCCTCCGGCTCTGGTGAGTAGCCATCGAATGAGAGCATCGCGTCTTGTTTATCTACGTTACCAGTTGCCATATCTACTCTCCAAAGTGATAGTAGTCAGCACTAGTCAATCTTGACTTCGTTGTGGCTAACCTCACTGATTGGGGTTTCTACAACACGATGGCTGGCATTTTCGCGTTCAATTGCTTCGTAGTTCAAAGGGGAAGGAGTTGTTTTTGGCTCGTCCTCTTTTTCCTTGCCCATCTCACTGATGCCTTTGCGGAACTCTGTGACGGTTTTGCCAATCGAGCGGCCCATTTCCGGCAGTTTCTTTGGTCCGAAGACGAGTAGTGCAACAACGAGGATAACAATTAACTCTGGTCCGTGTCCAAGTCCAAACATGATAGGTGTCCTTTCTTAACGTCCGTGGCGTTTCTATGTGTATCAATCTCTACACTCTACTACGATACTCTATGATAAATGGATGTCTTTTTGTTGTATAGACCAACGGACGCCCACAAGGGGTTACCCTACTATACGGTGATGCTACCCTTTCCGTCGTATAGTAGGGTAGCCCCTTGTGGGCGTCCGTTGGTCTTAAAAAGTAGCATTAATCCTATGGCATTGCGGTGTTTTGTGCCGCTTCTTGTCCTACGAGTGCAGTTTCGAGAACCTCTAAGCCCATGTTTACTATGCCCACACCAAGAGAGCTAAGAGCCACGAGTTGCACTGCTCGCCGACGAGTTACTCTATGTGTGAGTGCATTCTGCTCATGTGCTAGTCTCGTCGCTTGTTGCTGTACAGAAGCATGTAGGCGTTGTTCAAGGCCGACAGGAGCGATAGCAGCACTTCCATAATGGCGCGCCAATAATGTTTCAAGTGAGTCATTGTGCATAATCTGCTTCTCCAAGCCATGAATAACGCGGAACAAGAGTTAAGCGTTGCGGCTGATTCCCTGTATCTATTGAACTATACTTTGCTTTACTCGTATCCGAAGAATATGCACGAGTCTGGTTCGTATGTGTATCACGAATATCCTCGCCACTTTCACGCAGATATTCCTGCTGAAACTGTTTTTTCGCACGCGTCAAACGCTGCCGCACTGCCGCCTCTTTTATATCAAGCATTGCAGCAATTTCGCTTGATGAGAGACCACCAATAACCGAAAGCAGGAGACAGGTTCGTAGTGTCTCTGGCAATTTCGCCATTGTCCGACGCACCATGTCCTGCTCGGCAACTAGTTCGGCTGGATCAGTCGTTGCTTGTTGCCCATAACCGACAGGTTGCACAGGTGCAGCCTGCGCTGTGAGCAAATCAGCTTGTGTTTCATGCGACTCGTCACTTCCTTGCATTCGTGAGAATGGGATGAAGCGTAGAATACTGCGTCGCCGACGTTGCATACGTACTGTATTAAGTGCTATGCGTAGTAGCCAAGCCTTCGCGGAAAAGTTTGTACCACTTTCTGCACGAGCTGCATCAATTGACTTAAGAGCGTTGTGAAACGTGTCCTGGGTCAGGTCCTGGCTTTCCTCCCAGTCTCCGGTCAGGCCGTAGATGGTATAAAAGACCAGCTTGCTATATTCGTGAACAAGCGCCTCAACCGCCTGTGCCGCAGGAAGTGTTTCCACTCTCAACTCTTTTCGCGTTCGCATTTGTGGGAGTTATATATCACGCCCACTATCGCATACTAATACAGATGCACGAAGATGGCGTTTTGTGACAAGAAAATAATGAGATTTTTGTAAGATTAAAAAAGAGCTTCTAAAGATAGTATGCATGACAGGGGCAAGCCGTGTCATGCATACTATCTCTGTCATGCTGCCTTATTACAAGCTAGCTATGCTAGGGTCTCTTTTTTAGTGGGCGTGTTCTTCGATGTAGTCTTCGGCCTCTTGCACCGTCGTGATTTTTTCCGCGTCCTCATCGGAGATCTGGACCTTGAACTCCTCTTCGAGAGACATGATGAGTTCGACCAGATCGAGTGAGTCGGCGTTAAGGTCCTCAACGAATGAGGCACTAGGGACTACTTCGCTTTCGTCAACACCGAGTTGATCAACGACAATCTTCTTCAGTCGTTCTTGAGTTGTTGCCATTATTTGACCTCGCTTTCAGCAGTAGGGATGGGCGGTTGTTGCGCCCGATTAAATATAGTGCCGAGGACGCCATTGATGAAGCGGCTGGACGTGTCACTTCCAAATATCTTGGCAAGTTCAACGGCCTCGTTAATGGCGGCCTTAGCTGGTACCGTATTATTAAACAGAATCTCGTAGATTGCAAGTCTCAAGATATTTTTGTCGATGCGAGCCATCTGTTGCAAAGGCCATTCGCGTGCCGCACTTTGAATGTGGGCATCGATATCGGCGAGATGCTCGTTGACACCCAGGACCAATGCCTCTGCGTACTCTACCACTTGGGTTGGTAGCTGACGTTCTTCGACATGGCGCTGCAAAACCTCTGCGGCTGTGTGCTGGGCGATATCGTATTCGTAGAGTGTTTGCAATGCGATCATGCGTGCTTGTCTGCGTATCCCTGGCATAGTATCCTCGAATTGTTCCTTGTGTGTCAGAGGAAGGAATAAGTGTGCCTCCTCTAACGATGAATACGAATTGGGTGTGCTAATGGACTCTATAAAAACTTCCTGTTCGCATATCATCACATATGTCTTGTATGTGTAGGTATACCACAAAGTGGTGTTGTGCGCTATGCAACATCTTGAATATAGACGTTGATTTCGCGCACCTGCATGCCTACCATCTCTTCGAGTGATGATGCAACCTCTTCTTGTACAGCAGTGCCAACCTCGACAATGTTCACACCTGCCCCTACAACAAGATAAAGATCGGCTGAAACAGTGTTCTCTTTGATGGTCAACGCTATACCCTGCTTCGGGACTTCGCGGTTCAGGAAGCGTGACCATTGATCATTGAACTGTGCTACTCTTGTGACTCCTGGAACCTGTAGCGCGCTATTTGCCACGATAGCTGAAAGTACCTGGCGCGCGATGCGCACGACTCCTAGCTGTTCCGTCGCCATCTTGTACTCCTTCTACTGCGATTATATCACTCACTACAGATGTCATTAAGGTCAACCGCCATTAGCAAGTCAACAACGGACGCCCACTATCCCCACCATATTTCTCATCAGTTTTAAATCGTCTTGTCCCAAATTATACACCATGTATAAGTCCCATTTCGCGCACAAGAGCGACTGCTTTCTCCACTTCCGCGCTTGTACCTATTGTAAGGGTAGTGACGCCCTTAGCAATACGTTTCACCATGCCTGTCAGGGTTTGCCCCGGACCAATCTCAATAAAGACGGTGACGCCTGCTTTGACCATGTATTCGATGGTACGTACCCATTGTACGGAGGATGCGATCTGTTGCGTCAATTCCTGGCGTATGTCTTGCGCTTTGACCAATGCAGTTCCCTCAATGTTGCCAATGACTGGAATGGTAGCATCGTGTACGTCGGCACCATCGACGGCCTGAGCCAGTCCTGCCGCTGCTGGTTGCATCACAGGTGAATGGAACGCGCCACTTACCGTGAGCGGGATAACGCGCTTCGCTCCACGCTCTTTTGCCAGTTCCGAGGCTCGCGTTAACGCTCTTTGCTCACCTGAAATGACAATTTGTCCTGGTGCATTATAATTCGCCACTGCCACCTGCCCTAGTCCTGGATGCGTAGAGGTAGTACCTTTGGTGCGTTCCAGTGCTAATTCCTGCTGAACCTGCTGTATCGCGTCGGAGCACACGACTTGTAAGCGTTCGTCATCCATGCCTATAATCGCTGCCATACCTCCTGGACATATAGTTCCTTCGGTATGCATCAGACGACCACGTTCACGTACTAGAAGTGCGGCCTGTTTAAGTTCGAGCGCACCAGATGCGACCAGTGCCGAATACTCTCCAACACTATGCCCCGCCGTATAACTTGGCACAAGTGGATACGTCCATGATGGAGTATGGGGAGTTGGAAGAGTGAGTGCTTCTTGAAATGCGGCGAGAATGGCGAGGCTGACGGTGACAATAGCTGGTTGGGCATTAATCGTTTCGCGCAATGTTTCTTCGGGTCCTTGAAAGCAGAGCGTGCTAAGCGGAATACCTACGGCCTCGTCAACGGCTTCAAAGACCTGCTTTGCTGCTGGCGACGCGGCAAAAACATCGGCTCCCATGCCTACTGCCTGGCTTCCCTGCCCTGGAAAGAGAAAGGCAACTTTGGTCGTCATAATTTATTCTACTTTGTATAAAAAGACGACGCTCCGCTCCTTCATGGAGATGAGAACGCCGCCTCTTGCCTTCTTACTGCTTCCTGGCACGTGGCAAAAACACCTGACGCCCACGATATTGCCCACAATTGGGACAGGCATGATGAGATAAGCGAGGACGCTTGCAGTTTGGGCAAGCGACCAATTGTGGTGTCGTCAAATGATGATGTGAACGGCGGTCTCCCTGACGAGCAGGTGACGTGCGTTGCTTTGGTAATGCTCCCATGAGTTGTTCTCCTCTTCCACCAGTATCGTGTCCTGGATGCATGTCCAGGTCTACCTACTCGTGTTCTCTGTTCGTTTGTTTATTATACGTCTTTTTGTAATAACGCGCTCAGGGCACTGAAACGCTCATCAACCTCTGGCTTGCAATCGCAAGGTCCAAGATTGAGATCATGCCCACATTGTGAGCAAAGTCCCGCGCAATCCTCCTGGCACAATGTGACCATTGGTAGTTCAAGAAACACGTTCTGCCGTATCGCCTCTGTCAGGTCGATCAGATGATGGTCGTCGATAGGAAACACATCTTCTTCCTCAATAGGTGGAAGCGGCATTCCCGTTACGATATCTATGGTTGGATAGAAACGTTCCTCGAACGGTAGACGCATTGTTTGCTCGAATTGTTTCAAGCAGCGTGTGCATGTAAGTTCGAGCGTAACATCTGCCTGACCATCGACCAGTAGACCCTGATTGACGCGGCGCATACGTACTTTGCCGACGATTGGGCCAACAACCTTTAAGTCTTCGTCTAGCTGGACATTCTCTTCGTTAATATCTGCTGTCAATGAAGTCCCAATGGAGGACTTCATGAGTTGCGCCACATTATAGATCATGAAACTGCATATCCTTTCAATGAGATACTAGGTATGGAATGGTTAAAATAGGCCAAGTGATGCAGCGTGCATGATCTGAGCGTCTCTACTGGTGCCAGTCTATTATAGACAAGCTGTAACGGAGTGTCAAGTGATTAGACTGTTAAAAAGTCGCCGAGAGCATGATAGGGGCAAGCCCTGTCACTACTATACACGGAGTCGCGTCAAGCTACGCAGTAGTGGTCAGTATAGTAGTGACAGGGCTTGCCCCTGTCATGCCTCACAGCCCCTGTCATGGAAACGTTGGCCCGCCAATGGTATCATTGGCGAGTGATGCGCGACGCGGCTGTATCTCTTCCTGTAACTCCTGTTTGTCATCTTCCTCATCGTCGTTGTACGCTTCGTATTGCGCATCTTCTTCGCGTCCGTCATCGTCGGAGCCTTGCATGGCGATACTTTCTAAGCCTCGGTCAATGCTGAGAATGGTACGGCTCACGTCGGTTTCGATACTTGTCAGATGCTCTTTGAGGCCGTGCAACGTTTCCGAAACGTAGGCGTCAGCATCGTTTTGGAGATGCTCAGTATGTCTTTTTGCCTGTCGCACTAGTTCTTGTGCCTGCTCTTCTGCTTGTCGTATCAGTTCTTGTGAGCGTCCTTCGGCGGCACGTAGCAGTCCCTCGCGGTTCATCGCACGTTCGGACTCGGCTCGCGCGCGTGATGCAATGTTCGCCGCCTCTGCGTTTGCCTGCGAAAGAATGCGCTCTTTATCTTGCATGATGCGCCGTGCCTGTTGAATCTCGTCGGGGATAACTGTGCGCATCTCGTCGATCACGCTCAGGATATCCGACTCCTTAATAATAATCTGATTCACCAGGGGCATTCTACGACTACTCGCAATCAGGTTTTCCAGACGGTCTAAAAGATAGAGAATGTCCATCATTTTGCCCTATATTTTTCTTGCAATGCTTCCAGTACTATCGCAGGTACCATATCTGAGACATTTGCACCCAGCCGTGTAACTTCTTTTATTAAGGACGAACTCACAAAAAGGTGTTCGAGGTTGGTTAGCAGGCAGACAGTTTCTATATCCGGTGCTAATTTACGATTCATAAAATTTTGTTGCAGTTCGGCCTCAAAGTCGCCTGGAGAGCGCAAGCCTTTGACGATGGTGCTGGCACCCACTTTCGCTACAAAATCTGTCGTGAGTTCGGTGTACTTCTCAACACGTACATTAGTCAATTCCTCGGAAATAATAACCTTTTGCCAGAGAGTCAGGCGCTCGTCAACGGAGAAAAGCAGATTTTTTGCTGGCAGCGCGTAGACCGCGACAATCAGTGTGTCAAATAAGCGTGCGGCTCTACGCGCGATGTCCAGATGACCAATCGTTAAAGGATCAAAGCTCCCTGGATAGACCGCGATACGTTGGCTGTGCTTCTCCTCGTTGTTCACGCGGAACCCCCTTTGGAATGCTAACATATGTAATGCGTATGACCTGAGAGAATTGTTCTTATTAAACCATACGAACTAGCATTCAGCAATAGGGTGTAGGGACCGATGTATCGCGTCCTTGTTGGCAGATGATTGCCAGGAGGACGCGCTACATCGGTCCCTACACCTTATTAGTGCC
>CAZZVE010000072.1:16841-23263 GCA_964657325.1 uncultured Ktedonobacterales bacterium | reverse complement strand
TAAGCGAACTCGGAACGCACACACTCGCTACGTATGTATTCCTATCACAAGTTTCCCCTTTACAGGGGGTATGCGAACAGTTTTGAAAAGTATAGCTCGAGTAACTGCTGATACGTGGCACATTGAGTATCTCACACAACGGGTAGGAACACATACAGACAGTCTGTGTATTCATAGGTTTGGTACTACTAAGATGTCACCATGGCAATTTCCTTTCGTCTGGCTGTATTTCGTAGCCGGTTTTATCAAGTTAACATCTTTGATGCTGCGTTCACCATATGAAATTGTCTTGCCACAAGATGGAGTATTTACGTCTGCGTTCGCTGCATTCGGGGCTAAACTTGCAGGATCACGAGTTGTTTGTGTCGATCATGGAAACTTGACTCTGCTAAATAGTTCAGTATATCGCGCAGAACGTGTACAAGCTCTTACTGAAAAGAAATTTGTACTTCGTATCCTATTACGTTTTCTGATTAAGGGATATTGGCCCTCACTAACACTTCTTGCGCGTATTTCTGCGCGCTTCGTTGATTCCTATCTTATCCCTGGAATAAGTGGAGATGGGACAGAACAAATTTGTAGTTATCTGGGAATCCCCTTCTATAAAGTGACACGCTTTGGCAGTATGATCGACACAAAAAATTTTCCACTGCTCGACCTACAAAAGAAAGAACTCTTGCGCAAAAAACATGGTGTTGAAAACAATGCTCGCGTTATCGCGATGACTTGTCGGCTTTCACCAGAGAAAGGCATTCATATTGCTCTGGAAGCTATTAGTAAACTTCTTGCTACATTGAGTCCTCATCAACGTTCTCTCGTTCATGTAATTATTGCTGGCGAAGGACCGCTACACGCGCATGTAGAGCACACAATTCAACGCTTTGGATTGGGAAAAAATGTCTTCCTCTGGGGCGAAACAACAACCGCAGATGTTATTTCACTTCTTAGTATGAGCGATATCTTCTTGTATACCAGTGTAAGAGGAGCATGTATGTCTATGGCAGTGCTCGAAGCTATGGCTTCTGGATGTGCCGTTATAGCTTCTACGAGACCTCTATCAAACGCGAGCTTGTTGGCTAATAATCGAGGTATTGCTGTTCCTGCTGAAGACGTAGATGCAACCGCCGCCGCCCTCTTCCAACTGGTGAATGAACCTGAATGCTGCCAGAGAATGGGAAGTGCTGCTAGAGCGTACATTGAGCAATATCATAGCCCTGCTATCTTTAAGCGAACTCTTCAGCGCGCGACATACTGGGCAGAAGCTTAGCTGAAGCAATAAAAAACGAAATGGAAAGGAGGAGGGGAAATAATGACGATACAGAAACCAGAAGAAATTTTAGAAAATACAACAGATCATGAATTGACGCGACTGATGAAAAGTATTCCCCGACTAACGCTACCTTCTAAAAATATTGACTTATGGAACACAGTTGTGTCCCTTGATGCTGTAGAAATACCTGTTCCTCACTTTATTCCTGATGTTTGGAATCAACCAACGCAAGTTCAGCCCGCAATGCCTATTGCTGAAGGGAAGGTAAGCGCAGATAGGCAAAGGGAAAACTATGCATCAAACTTGGGAACACTAGTGAAAAATTCTGGTGTATATGCACTTTCATCTCTAGCATCGCCTCTTGTTGCGCTTGTACTTGCTCCTTTTCTGACACATAATCTTTCTCATGCAGATTATGGAGCGTTAGCCCTTATAAGCACAACTATTACTCTCCTCGCGGGACTCGCGCAACTGGGTTTAGGCTCTGCATTTTTTCGCTCATATAACTACGACTATACATTGGTAGAGGACCGTCGAAGAGTCCTTTCAACGCTCGTACTCCTGTTAATAAGTATTTCTTTTCTTACTAGCGTTGCAACTATTATGGCTGCACCATTGCTTGCTACTCTTTTATTTAGGGATACTAACTTTGTGCAGGTTATTAGACTAGCTGGTGTTATTGTTTTTCTGCAAAATTTGACGGTGCCGGGCTTCTCATGGTTACGTGCGGAAAACAAGCCATTCTTCTTTTCAGTGTTGTCTCTAGCAAACCTCCTGGTCGCGTTAACTACTACATTATTTTTCATTGGTGTGCTACATTTGGCTTTGCTTGGCTCTTTATTGGCAACAGGAATGGGCTATTTAGTTGTTGTGATATGTATACTGCCATATATTGTGTTTAAAGCAGGCGTCCGTTTTCGATGGCCTATGGCAAAAGAGTTGTTAAGCTTTGGACTACCGAATGTTTCTACCTTTGTATCTGTATGGGTTTTACAGTTGTCAGATCGTTATTTGCTGAGTATTTTAGGGTCATTAGCTCAGGTTGCCGGATATTCTTTAGCCTATAATCTTGGTGGAGTATTAGGTGTTGTTGTACTATCGCCATTTACGCTAGCATGGCCTTCGGCTATGTTTAGCATTGCAAAGCGCAACGACTCAGCTTCAGTTTTCAGATTAGTATTTCGTTGGTTCAGCTTTGTTTTACTTTTTGCTGCATATGGACTTTCTTTAGTCAGTACAAGTATTCTCAGATTGTTTTTCCCTCCAACATATCAAGCATCAGCTCCTATTATTCCCATTATAGCGATGTCTATTATGTTTTACGGTATCTACAACATTTTTATGACAGGTGTTTCTATAACCAGAAAAACCTGGCTCGCGGTCCTTTTGACTTCGTCAGCAGCAGTTATAAATGTCATCGCCAATCTTATCCTGATTCCAATGTATGGAGCAATGGGTGCGGCGGTATCAACGCTGATAGCTTACTTTGTATTAACAATCCTTGCTTACATCGTAAATCAAAGAATTTATCCCGTTCCTTATGAAGTTGCTCGTTTTGTACTTGCTCTTTTTATTGGAATTGCTCTCTATACCGTTACCGATATGGTTGTACGAGACAAAAATCTGTACCTGACATGGGCAATATACATAATAGTTCTTTTCTTCTATGCAGGAAGTCTTGCACTACTTGGATGGCTTCCTTCACGAATCCAAAAAAAGATATGTAGACATTGAAAGGTTTGTATCATGGAAAGTGTACTACTAGATGAAATTGCAGTGGTAGAAAAGCGCGAAGGAATACAAAATCTCTTGGTCAGCATGCATGTTTGGGGATCGGTACGCACCGACGAGCGCGTATTGCGAGAGGCGGTAACACTGATAGAACAGGGTTATGCTGTTTCTATTCTTGATATTGAAAGTAAGGGAACATGTCCCAGAGAAGAAAGTATACGCGGTATACCCGTGAAACACATTCTTATGCCTCGCTCATTCGCCACTACGCGTTTCAAAAAAGGGAAATTGCTGAAGGTTATTCAAATACTCATAGCTAGTATATATTCGTTGATACTACATCCCACAGATATCTATCATGCACATGATGTTACAGCTTTACCTGCATGCTATATAGCATCTCTGATACACCGAAAACCTCTTATATTTGATGCACACGAACTACCATTATCTGATATACATATACGCTGGCGTTGGATGAGGACATTAGTGATCTCTTTTCTCGCTCTTATGATACGTCATTGCAGAGGCGTTATCACTGTTTCAGCACCTATTGCGCAAGAGATTAGAACGCGTTATCATTCCTCTTCCGTAACTCTTGTGCGCAATATTCCTGTATATAAAGAGGTCTTTAAAAATGACCGATTACGACAACACTTGCATCTCGCACCAGAGACGCGCATCGCCCTGTATCAAGGCAATATTCAAGCAGACCGTAAACTCGATACCCTAATTCGTGCCGCAACCTTTCTACGACAAGATGTTGTGATTGTCTTGATGGGCAAAGGCATAGGGAATATAGTGCAAGAGCTTCTAGCTCTTGCACGTGAAGAGGGAGTTGTTGAACGTATCAAGATTATTCCTTCCGTTCCCTACAAGGAACTTTTGGAATGGACAGCTTCGGCAGACATTGGACTTATTATTTATGAGCCTGAGCATTCATTAAATGTTCAGATGTGTTTACCAAACAAACTCTTTGAGTATTTAATGGCGGGATTGCCAGTACTAGCAACTCCGCTGAATGCTATCAATGAGGTGCTTTATCGTTACAATGTCGGTCAAACTGTAGCCACACCACAGCCTGAAGCGGTAGGCAATGCCATAAATACAATGCTCGCAGAGAGAGACGTTCTTGCTACCATGCATAGAAATGCATTGAAGGCAACCCAGGATGATTTATGCTGGGAGAAAGAACGTTTGCAGTTGGTTACTCTTTATAAAGATGTAGTTGAAAAAAGCCTTTAGATGGGTAAGCTTCCCTTTCTATCTTCTGCGTCCCTTGCTTTGTGATTTGCTAGAGAAGATAAACTTACCACCTTGCTTCTCGACGAAGGCTTTGAAGTGGGCGTAGAACTCGTCACGGTCCTGCATGGTGATCACTGAAACTGCATCTGCTGTTTCAATGGCATAGGGGTAGCCATTGCCAGCGATCACCTCGGCACGTACTACGTCCATCACAGGCTCCAATACACCATCGTCAATCATCCAACGCGGAAATTCCAGGCGTGCGGGTGGATGTTTAGCTGTGGTTTGTAGATAACAGAAGGCTACACAATCACGATACTCGCCATAACTTTGTAGAATATCGCCACGGGCACAGATCATCGCGGGTGTGCGGTCTCCCCAGCGCAGGTGTCCACTCCATAGTAGCGCGTCGTGTATTTTCTTGGTGTCACGTAGCACTGGTCGCTGTTTTGTATCGTCGAGACGCCGCAACATGGTAATGATATCACGTGCATAACTGGTGTCGATATAGCCAATCAATGGCACGCGTAATCGCTCGGAGGCTTCAAGGAGTGAGGTTGCTGCTTCAATATATTGCTCTCGATATGGACTTGGCATCGTCAAGGCAAACGAGACGACCAGCGAACCGTCAAAGAAGACAACCGGACTATGCGCAGGATCATCAGCCTTCCGTGCGTTCGCGCACTGTTCCATCTGGTTGCGTAACGTCTCGACCTCTAGCAGGTGTCGTCGTAGTGTGACCATCATATCCGAATAGGGATAGCCGTCCTGATCACTCTTGTCGTTTTTTTCTTGCTTGGGGTCTTCGGCGATCTCATCTGGTGACAAGACTTCCATACGGACATCTTTTGTGTAGGGGCGTCCCTGTGCATGAGGATTGGCGAAGAAGCCGACCTGTACCAATGCCACTGGAATTGAGGCATCGCGCCACGGCATCAGTTGACTGCCATCAACGGCAAGTGTGGTCACACCTTCAATACATTCGGCCCATTGGCGTGCCTGTTCGTGATTGGTGAACTCCGCACCAAATGGGAAAACGGGTCCAGTATAGTCTTGTTGCTCCGCGTTGACAAGCCAGCGATCAAACTCGATACTTGGACGCGCGCCAGCCGTTACCGTTCCCTCTGGGGGCAACGTAAACTCCAGTTGTTCGCTCGATGCATAATCTTGATGCAGGGTCTCAAGCGCGTTTTGATAAAGTTTGAGTTGATCGCTAAAAGAGCCATCGTAGAGCGCGAATTGTGTGCGCTTGGCATTCAGTGCCGCTTGCAGTTTGCCCTTATGAAGCATAGTGTAATACCCGTTCTTGCTCGGCCTCTTCGTCGGTCACAATACGTGTCTCACCATGCTCTTTTGAGAGACGCACAATACTATCGAGTCCCTGCTCAAATGTATCATCATGACTAATGACCAACAGTTGATCGAAGCCACGCACGCGGCGTATTTGTTCCGCGAGGTTCATACGCCGCAATTCATCCATATTCTGTGTTGGCTCGTCAAAAAACGCGAGATTGAGCGTCGAAAGTTTTTTGAGCAGAGCTAGACGAATTGCCAGGGCCGCGCTCATCTGCTCGCCGCCACTCAATTGGGCAAACGTGCGGTTCGTACTTTGTCGTCGTAGAATAATTTCGTAGTCGTTTTGCCAGGAGAGTTGTGCCGTGCGGTCTCCCATAATCTCACCAAAGATACGGTTGGCCTCAGCTGAAATATCGGCGAGTATAGCCTTTAAGACGTGTGGTGCTGCCTCTTTAATATAGCCGCGAAACTGTGTCATCATCGTGTTCAAGTCTTCGAGCGTCTGTTGCTCTTTTTGCGCCGCCTCTAACTCTTGTAGCAATATCTCGGCCTGCGCAATCTGTCCTTCTAACGTGTGCATTTCACGCTGATTGTGCTCTATCTTGTTTTTCAGGTCAGAGAGATTACTTTTCAGACGCTCTACCTCTTCTTGTGCGAAATGCAATTCATTTATGTCAAAAGCGGCATTGGCATTCTGAAACGCCTGTGAAGAGGCTTGCAGATGTTGGGTCGCTTCCGAGGCTATCTGTAACTGGTGCTGATATGCCTGTTCGCGTTCCGGTAATAAGCGCGCAACGTCCTCATTTTTGAGATAGTTCTGATAGCCGTTGAGACTGCTTAGGCGCATCGCTCCCTGTTGTTGCAGCAGGTCGTCAAGATC
>CAZZVE010000072.1:0-16741 GCA_964657325.1 uncultured Ktedonobacterales bacterium | reverse complement strand
CTCCTGCTTGAATTTGTTCCTGATATTGCTGCACTTGCTTATACAGGCCGGGAAGGTCGCTTACCTGCTTACTCGCATCCTTGCTCTCATCATAGCTTTTCCTGGTCTCACTCATTCTTGAATCAAGTTCTGCGAGTATGTCCAAATCCTCAGTGAGACTTTCTATGTCGCGCTCAAGTTTTGTGATCTGGAAAGCAATATTTTGTAGTTGTTCAACATAGATATCGCGTCGCTCGATATACAAGCCTAACTTGTCGAGTCCCTCAACATATTTCTTAATCTGTTGCTCGCGTTCCGTCACATTCTGCTGCTGTTGTACAACGCTCGCAAGCTCCGCGTGTTCAGTCGTTAAGAGGCCGTCGAAGTAGGACTCAAGGCTTACCAGTCCGCGTCCTTGAATGTTGAGACACGTTTCATGCAGCAGGGGACACTGGCCGCCAGCAGATTGCGCTCGTGATTTTACATAGCCTTCAATGTTGCCTTCCAGACGGTTCTGACGTGCGGTCAGCTTAGAGCGTTGCAATAGGAGAACGGGCATCTCCTCGGCTTCCTGCCGATGCTCCTCTATTTTTTCAATCGCGGCTTCTATCTTGCGTAGTTTGTCGGAAGTGGTATCACGGTCACGTTGTTTATTGCCTAGGTCTTCACGATTTTTTTGTAAGCTTTGTTGCTTGGTACGTCGTTCGTTACTCTGTATTTGTAATTGATTGAGTTGTTCGTTCCACTCAAGGAAGCGGTCTGCAATAGCTTGCAATGGCTCAATCGCAAGAATACGTTGTTGCAGGTCTGCTTGTTTCTTCTTATAATCATCAAGAGTATCACGTAGGCGTGTGCCTTCTTTCATGACCTGACCATAACGTGATACCTTATCTCTGAGGTCGTCACGCTGTTTCTCTAGTTCAATCTGTTGCACGACCGATGCTGCGAGTTCCTCGATCCGTTGTTTAGCGATAGCCACTTCCTCAAGTCGTCCACGTAAGCTGCGCTGCTTTGTCTCAACCGTCGTTTTTGCTGTATGCAGTTTCGCGTGTTGCTCACGAAGCTTATTGCGTTGTTGCTCGTCTTTGCGCAAGCCTAGCAGTGCTTGTTCTGCCTGTTGATAGCGTTGGAAGTCATCGTGGCTGGCAAGAATAATCTCTTGTGCGGTTCGAGCCTCTTGTAGGAATCTCTCATTGATACCAAGTACCTGCTGTGCATTGTCATGTGCGGTCTGACTGTTTTTAAAGTGTTGGTTCAATTGCTCTAACTGGCGTTGCTGTTCAGTGAGCGTGGTAAGTCGCCCTACGTTTACAGAAAGTTGCTCGGACCACGCAATATTTTGTTGCTTTTGTTGCTCATCAAGCTGCTGAACCGTGGCAAGTTGCGTTCGCCAGTTCCCTAGCTCACTTGTCCGAATCGTCAACTCGTTTATTTTGATACGCTGTGTTGCGATTTGTTCGTCGTAATGGTGCTTGACCTGCAATAAATATTCAGCGGACGTTTTGTAGTCTTCGATTTGGAGGAGTGCATCAAAAGTCTGTTTGCGTTTGCTGGCGGTATCAAGGAAAATCGCGGTAAACGTGCCTTGTGGCACGCCGAGAGCATCTTTAAAGAGTGAGTCGAGCGGGCGTTCACGGTCAATGCCGAACAGATCGTGCAGTCGATCCTGCATGTCAGCCCCCTGCTCAAGCCGTTCGGTTGACTCCTCATCGGTCATAAACCAGCGTGCACCAGAGCCACAACGTCGCTCGACAATGTAGGGCCGATCATCGCTGCCAATCAAGTGTATCACGATGCGCCCATACTTTTCGCCCTCGCGTACAAATTGATCCTGCTTGTATGGAAGATGGTTGAACAAAGCATAGCCAATCGCCTCGACCAGCGTCGTTTTGCCCGCGCCATTCGAGCCGCTAATGGCAGTCGTGCCAGGGCGAAAGTTCACCGAAACTCTTTTATAGCTCTTGATATTCTCCAACTCAACACGTGTAATGAGCATAGGGACAGCCTTCCAAATAAATACGTGAGCGCACGGCGCAAACAAGCCTGTGCTAAGAAATATATACACTCCCGATACGCTATTCCTCTTATACATACCAAAGGCGGAAACGCGCATAGTGATTATACCAGAATTAGAGGGAATGGCAACGCCCGGACAGACACGAGGAAGGAACACGCACAGGTAGTACCTGTGCGTGTTCCTTCCTCGTGTCTGTCCAACCTTTGACTAGGCGAAAAACTGTTGTACCTGTACAGGAAAGTTTGGTGCGATCTGTGTTGGCAACGTCTGTTCTCCACTGAACACGCCTAGCGAGTAGTATGCACCATTTTCCAATCTTAATAGCTCTACTGTCTGCGCTTTTGGTTTCACGATCCAATATTCCTGTATGCCTGCCTGTGCATATAGCTTTAACTTTTGGTTCTTATCGTATTTTTCAGTGCCAGGGGGGGCTACCTCGATAACAAGATCAGGGGCACCCTTGATATGTGAAGGAGTAAACTTATGCAAGTTTGCATTGAGCAAAACCAACACGTCTGGTTGTACCACCGTATTCTCTGCCAACTCAACATCAAGTGGTCCTGCATAGACACGACCAAGGCCCGCAAACTGCACATAAATTGTAAGATAGGTCGAGAAGAGGTTTGTTGCACCTTGATGAAAACCACTAGGAGAAGGTGGTGACATATAAAGTACTCCATCCACAATTTCGTATCGCTTTCCATCCTCTGGAAGTGTCGCATAATGGTCATATGTCCACTGACCTTGTTTTGGACCAGGAACCCAGTCAGCAGGAGTGACTACATCTGGCTGCTTATTTGTAGTTGCCATATCAACCCTGCCTTTCTTGCTTTTTTCAAAAGATGTGGCTTTCTTTGCATAGTATACCATCTATAGGGATGAGAGTACACGCACAGATTGTTATCATATACATAGACAAAAAAGGGAGCCAATTTCTAATGGATGGTCTCTTTTCTACTCATTGGCTCTAGCAGTCTTCCTTTTTCATATGCTACGCTTTCATATAATGAACATGTAACCGTTTTTCTATTCTTGCTATATGGCAGACACGCCAGAAGAGAGTACATTATGCTAAAACAGACTGGAACAGTACAGGTAAAGCGCAATTTCCCAGAAATGCTTAAGGGTGGAGTTATTTGTGATGTTGTGAACGCTGATGAAGCACGCATTGCGGAAGACGCGGGCGCGTCTGCGGTGATGGCACTTGAGCGTGTGCCTGCCGACATTCGCGCACAGGGTGGTGTTGCTCGCATGAGTGACCCTGATATGATTATCAAGATTAAAGAGGCTGTGACCATTCCTGTGATGGCGAAGTGTCGCATTGGTCATTTCGTCGAGGCCGAGATTCTGCAAGCTATCGGTGTAGACTGCATCGACGAGTCCGAGGTGTTGACGCCAGCCGACGAGCGTTTCCATGTCAACAAGGAGCTTTTCTCGGTGCCATTCGTGTGTGGAGCACGTGACCTTGGTGAGGCGTTGCGTCGTATCGGTGAGGGTGCTGCGATGATGCGTACAAAGGGCGAGGCTGGTACAGGCAACGTCATCGAAGCGGTACGCCATATGCGTACAATCATGGACGGTATTCGTCGCTTGCAATACCTGCCCGAAGAGGAATTGATGAACGAGGCCAAGACGCTGGGCGCCCCCTACGATATCGTCAAAGAGGTCGCACGTACAGGCAAACTACCTGTTGTCAACTTCTCCGCAGGTGGCATCGCCACACCAGCCGATGCCGCATTAATGATGCGTCTCGGTGCGGAAGGCGTCTTTGTTGGCTCTGGCATCTTCAAATCTGGTGATCCGCTCAAGCGTGCGAAGGCTATTGTTCGTGCCACCGCGCACTACCAAGACCCAGAGATTATCGCGGAAGTCTCACGCAACATTGGTGAGCCAATGGTTGGCATCAACATCAGCCAGTTACCTGAAAACGAATTGATGGCAAAACGCGGTTGGTAAGGTTGTAGGGATACAATGATTTGTAGGGGCGCAATCAATTGCGCCCTTACAAATCATTGTATCCCTATAAATGATTTTATTCAGAGGGCGAAAATGTCCAACCAAACACTACGCATAGGCGTATTAGCATTACAGGGTGATTTCGAGGCTCACCTGAAAGCACTGAATTTGGCAGCCTCAATGTTGGGTGTCGAGGTGACTGGAATTCCTGTTCGACTTCCCAAGCATCTTGACGAAATTGATGGTATAATTATACCAGGTGGTGAGAGTACAACTATTGGGAAACTGATGGTCGAGTACGGGCTTGATGGGATACTAAGACAAAGAATTCAGGAAGGTGTTCCCGTTTGGGGAACATGTGCGGGATTAATTCTATTAGCGAAAGAGACGGATAACGCCCTTGTTGGTCAGCCTTTACTGGCATCGCTCAACATACGCGTTCGTCGCAATGCTTTTGGTAGTCAGCGGGAGAGTTTTGAGACCGATCTTTCGGTGCCTGCATTAGGGGAAGCTCCATTCCATGCCTTCTTTATCCGAGGGCCAGCCGTAGAAACGGTGGGACCAGAGGTAGAAGTGCTGGCAAAGCTCGACGACGGAACTATCGTCGCCGTCCGTGAAGGAACTCTGCTAGGGACCGCGTTTCACCCGGAGGTTGCAGCAACCGAAGGCCAACGAGACCCACGTTTTCATCATTACTTTCTCCGCATAGTTCAGAGCGTCACATCGTAACGGGCGTATTTATCGCATCAGTTGTTCGACTGAGACGATACATCGGTCCCGACGAGACGTAGGAGTACTGATGATTCGACCGGTTCTGTTCGTGGATTTGCCGGGCATCATCTACGCCATCGATCGCCGTGCTCGTAGCAGGCAACACGAGTTTGCGAACTTCGTCTGCTGGCTAGAGCCGGTGGAGGACTACCTTACCCCGTCACCTCTTCTCAGAAATATACTTCCACTCAACCCGACTTCGCGCACATGGATGTGCGAAGATCATTGGCGCATCCTGGGTTTCGCGCAAATGCGCGAACGCCCATCGGGTACTGCCTGGGATATGGCTTATTTAGCCTCTATCGTGCAGCGCGGCGTTCCCGGTTCGAGTGAAGACGAGGTGCTTACAGCACTGCTCGAATACACGACCGAGATGGCGGCAACACACGGCATTCTCCGCATATTTGCAAAGGTGGAGGACGAAATACCAGAACTTGGCCTGTTCCAACGCTCTGGCTTTCAACGCTACGCTCGCGAACTGACCTATGTCTATCCGGCTGGGGCTGCAAGCGGACTTAGCGAACCCCCACTTTCATCGCTACGACGCTGGAATCGCCACTACGCGTGGGGATTGCACCAGTTGTATCGCTCGGTTACACCCCAACGGGTGCAGATGGCGGAACTACTGGAAAATAGCGAGGAATATGCGAAACTGCACGTTGGCACACAGCCACTCTTTTCAAACCGAAACGAGAACTATGTCTGTGATGTTGGCGTGCGAGTAGGGGCGTGGCTACGGCTCTGTCGAGGACAAGGCTTGACGCCACATCGACTCTTTCTTATTGTTCATCCTGAGCATGCCGATCTCGCTGAACCGCTTCTGCGCTTTGGTGTTCGACGGCTTCAGGAAAACGATAGACGCCCGATCTATTCTATAGTGAGGGAATATGACTCTACTGTCATCACCGCCCTACGTGCTAGCGGATTTGAGCAGACCTCGACAAAAGACCTGCTTGTGCGACACATGGCTTTACTCGCCACGCGTCAAAGCACCAGTTCTCTGCTAGAGCAACGCGCGGTCTACGGCTTGAAGGGGCTGGGAACGGTCAATTCGCGCCAAAAAACACTAAGGCTTTTATCAAGACCGACTGACGAGGATCGGACGTGATAATGCAAGTGAACGAAATAACGTGGTAACACAACGGACGCCCACAAGGGGCTACCCTACTATACACGGTGGGCGTAGTCCACACGAGCGTTATATAGTAGGGTAGCCCCTTGTGGGCATCCGTTGATTTGCATTATTGGTCCCTACGTTTGTTGGTCTGTATGAAGAGAGGTAAAGAAACTGCCTATGCAACATGTGATCACTGACGATCTGAAGGCTCTGCTGGCTGCCCTTCCGCCGAGCATCCGCGACGCGGTCTATCGGCTAGAAAACCGAAGTGAACTGCTGGAGATCGTAATGGACCTCGGACGCGTTGCCGAGGGCCGATTCCCAGACGGGGAGGTGATCCTTAGCTCTGAACCTGTGACCTCAGCCGACTTAGAATATGTGGTTGAGCATATCGGCGAATTTGGGGATGATAACCGCGCTGGCATCGAGCGTACGCTCCATCGTATCAGCGCGTTACGGAACCGAAAGGGGAAAGTTGTCGGGCTGACCTGCCGTATTGGGCGAGCAGTCGTTGGCAGTATTGCCCTGATTCGTGATATTGTCGAGCAGGGTCAATCCATCCTGATACTTGGTCGCCCAGGTGTGGGTAAAACTACCCTGTTGCGTGAAATAGCTCGCGTCCTCGCGGACGAATCCAATAAACGCGTCGTCGTCGTCGATACCTCAAACGAGATCGCGGGCGATGGTGATATTCCACATCCTGGTATTGGTCGTGCGCGTCGTATGCAGGTGGCACGCACGGAAGAACAGCATGCTGTGATGATTGAGGCTGTTCAGAACCATATGCCACAGGTCATCGTGATTGACGAGATTGGTACAGAGTTAGAGGCACTCGCCGCTCGTACTATCGCGGAACGTGGCGTACAACTTGTCGCAACCGCACACGGTAATTCGCTGGGCAACCTGCTGGTCAATCCAACACTTTCCGACCTCATCGGTGGTATTCAAACCGTGACGCTTGGTGACGAGGAGGCGCGTCGTCGTCATACTCAGAAGACCATCAACGAGCGTAAGTCTCCACCGACGTTTGATGTTGTGGTGGAGCAGCAAAGCTGGGATGAGGCGGTTGTGCATCGTGATGTCGCCGATACGGTCGATAGTATGCTGCGTGGTCAGGCGTTTGTCGCAGAGGAGCGGTCCCGCGACGAAGGCACGGGTAATGTCAGCATGCGCCGCATCACTACTGGTGGCATGGATGTGCCAGGCTGGGGCACTGGAAGTCTGGGGGGACCAGATGCGGGCTTCACACCACGTACATTTGAGCAGCGACCAGAACGAGGTGAACGCCCGAACCGTAATGGACGCAGCAACTGGAATCAGTTTCGTCAAAACGGGCAACAAGAGAATCGTTCGGGTGATGCTGGTATGATTCGAGGCGAACGCTTTCGTGGACGTAGCCAGGAGCAGGTACAGCCACAGATGAGAGCATTAGCTCCAACGGGCACCGCTCCCTCCGAAATCAAGCAAGTTGGTAGCACTGCACTGGTCACTGCCGAGCGTCCTTTCCTTGAAGAGGGTATCTACCAACCCGCCGATACGGAACTACCCTTGCCATTGATGAAATCTATGCGCGTCTACCCATTCGGTGTGAACCGCGATAGATTAGCGGACGCGGCACGTATGCTTCGCGTCCCTGTCGTCATCACGGCAAATGAGCGCGAAGCTGATGCTATCATCACCATCAAGAACTACTACAAACGTCAACCGGAGCGCCTACAGCAAGCGGAACAGGACCGCAAGCTGATTATCATTTTGAAAAACAATACTGTCGCGCAAATGCAGCATGCTCTGGCTCGTCTCTTCGACATTCCCATAGCTACCTCGGTAGAGGTCAGTGATGAAGATGGCGACGAAACAGACATGAGCGATGTAGCAGAGAGTGGTGTAATCACTGGAGAACTGGATGATCCCACGAAGCAGGCCATGTTGGAGACGGAAGACGCCATTCATCAAGTCCTTAATAAGGGCCTGACAACGGCGGAACTCGCTCCAGCTAATGCCTATATCCGCAGGTTGCAGCACCAAATGGCGACGCGCTACAACCTGATCTCGCGTAGTCGAGGCAAAGAGCCACACCGCCGAGTGAAGCTGTTTCGCTCACGCGACTAGTTGTGTAAGAGTCAAAAGTGCTGCTGATAAACACAGGTGTGTTTGTCAGCAGCACTTTTGACTCTTACACTTTGTTTAGTTTGTGCTCCCACTTACTGTTGCGGTATAGATATCGTCTTGTGTTGGTGCATAAGCTGACTCGTTTCCTCCAACGTTTATTTTACCATTTACATAATTTGTTGAACCAGTGTGCGAGAACTGTAGCACCATCATACCCTTTACAACATACTCAAAGCCACCTGTAATGCCACTACCAGTAGCAAATATGTTCACTCCTAAAGTACTTGCACCAGGATCAACCTGAAATGTTGTTATTCCTGTTGATGAATCATAGGTCAGACTTCCCATATCTGTTGCAGTACTGAAAGACGTGTTACAGCCCGAATTGGAGTCTAATGTAATATCGCCGAATTCTGGATTGGTGACTGGCTTCCCTTGAGAACCTATATCCAAACATACGTCAAACGGATGAGAAGATGCGCCTCGGCTAATTGTTGGGATAACCAATAACTCTGCTTGATAAGTAAACGTAGTGCCTTGGTCGATGTTTCCTTGTAGCGTCACATTAAAGTGAAGGTTATCCTGAGGAGATACCAACTGCCGAAGTCCTGCTAACGTTAATCCTGTACGGTGCTGATGAACATTTCGTGTTGCGGCGAACGTGTTACCCACAGGTGTTAATCCTAATGCAACAAGTACGAATACCAAGATACTAAAAAGACGTGCCTTCATCATGTACGTTTCCCCCTTATAAATTGCACTTGCAACACACAAGAACAGTACATCTGCTCCTTTGTATTGCTATACCGAGACAGCACTACATGTGTATTTCTGTCTCTATTTTCTTTCTACCCGAAGTGTACATGAAGAAGGCACGAGTGAACATATCATGCACATATCATTTTCATATCAAATTGACATTTTTAACATTTCCAGTTTTTCCATCGCTATATACGCGGCCGCGACTTGCCCTTGCACGCTAAATTGTCCACTATGAATGAGTTGTAGCAGTTCGGCGGGAGTGACAAGTGAGTTCTCGATTTCTTCGGCAGGGTCGAGTTTCTGGTCGCCCGTTTTGCGTACGTCACGTGCCAGATACCACCAGATGCGCGTCACCGCGCTGGTAGGATTCGCAATCATCTCTGTGAGAAGTTCTATTTTCTCCGGCTCAGCGCTATAGCCGCTTTCCTCCATGAGTTCACGGTTCGCCGCTACCAACGGGTCGTCTTCACCCTCGTCGATGCCCCCTGCGGGAAATTCCAACACGTATTCGCCTATTCCGTGCTTATATTGCCTGTTGATGAGAAAATAACCATCAGCCGTGACTGGCACAACACCCACCCAGCCACGATTGTCAATAATATAATAGTCGGGAAGAATAACTCCGTTTGGCAAGAGGACGCGCTCACTATGGACCTTTAAATAGGGTGTTTCGAGAACTTGAGAGGTTGATAAAACTTTCCATCCATGTTCATTTTGTGTCATGTATAATCCTTTTTTGTGTAGTAAGTTGTTCTTTGTGTATGATCGTACTATTGCAAAGTCCGTTGAATACGACGTTGTTTGCATGACAGGGGCAAGCCCTGTCACTACTATATACGATATCATGTGGCCCCGCCACTTTGTTGTGTCTGTCGTATACTAGTGACAGGGCTTGCCCCTGTCATGCCTTAGTGCAGTAGCTCCGTCTCCCTCCACGTGCCAAGCCGCTCTTTTTCGTGTATAATGAAGGGCACGCAAAACATGCTCACGTACCCATTGTTCTCTCTGCTTAAGGGCATTTATATAATTATGAATGAAAAAATACAATCTGTCCTGAACTCGCTCCCGCACAAGCCCGGCATCTACCTGATGAAAGATGTGGAAGGCGTTATTTTGTATGTCGGGAAAGCCATCTCGTTACATAGTCGGGTGCGCTCCTATTTTCAGGAGTCAACCGATTTGAGTCCGAAGAATCGCAGCATGGTGGCGAAAATTGACGATATCGAGTTTATCGTCGTCAAAAACGAGGTCGAGGCTCTGGTGCTGGAAAGCAACTTTATCAAGCAGCACCGTCCCAAATATAATGTGCTACTGCGTGATGACAAAAGTTATCCCTATATCAAAGTCTCGTTGACGGAAGATTTTCCTCGTGTCTATCGTGTGCGCAGCTTTCAACGTGATGGCAACCGTTACTTTGGTCCCTATACCAATTCAGGAGCTGTTGATGCCACGCTCGACCTGCTCAACAAACTTTTCTCGTTCCGCACCTGTCGTTATGATGGAAGCGTCTGGGCACCACCCAAAAACGGTGAGCCACCTGCTGGCTGGAAACAGAAACTGTTGCCACGCCCTTGCACGCAATACTATATTCATCGTTGTGTCGCGCCCTGTGTCGCCTACGCCACACGCGAGGAATACAATACCATTATTCAGCAAGTGATTCTCTTTCTCGAAGGCAAGCATGACGAAGTGATCGAGAGCCTCGAAGGAAAAATGGAGCAAGCGGCAGAGAATCTCAATTTTGAAGAGGCAGCGCGTATCCGTGATCGCATTCAAGCGGTTGAGCGTGTGCTGGAAAAGCAACGCATCATCAATACTGAGGGGCAAGACGACCAGGATGTTGTGGCATTGGCGAGTGGTGACGATGAAACATGTGCGCAAGTCTTTTTCTTTCGTACAGGCAAACTCGTTGGGCGCGAATTTTTTATTCTGCAAGGCACACGCGATAGTAGCCCAGGTGAAATCATGACCTCGTTTCTGCAACAATTTTACGAGACCTCGCCACATGTGCCCGCCGAAATTATTGTCGAGACTGAACCGGACGACCTCGCCGTTGTGCAAGCATGGTTGCGCGAGAAGCGGAAAAGTGTAACAGGAACGAAAAATGCTGCCGTTACTGTTAGCACACCGAAGCGTGGCGACAAGGTGCGGCTCGTCGAGATGGTCAAGAACAATGCGAAAGAGGTTTTAGAGCAACAGCGTATCAAGTGGCTAACCGATACGCAGAAGACGCAACTTGCTCTAGAGGAGTTACAAGAAGCTCTCAACCTTTCCTCGCCACCGCAGCGTATCGAGTGTTACGATATCTCGAATACACAGGGTACAAACTCCGTTGGTGCGATGGTTGTGTTCGAGGGAGGTCGTCCAAAGAATAGCGAGTACCGCCGCTTCAAAATCAAGACCGTCGAAGGCTCCAACGACTTCGCCAGCTTGCAGGAGGTCATTCGGCGTCGCTTCCGTAAAGCAGCTTCGGCTCAGGCACACGTGCTTGATGAGGAAGAGACTGTTGCGGTTGAAGAGATTGATGTGAGTGAGCAATCCGCAAAGGGGAAGAGCCTGGATAGTGTTGGACATGTTGAGAATACGGACGATGAGCCTGCGGGTAAGTCACAACTGCATCACGAATGGGCTTTGCCCGATCTCGTTATCCTGGACGGTGGCAAGGGTCAACTCAGTTCAGTGATGGAGGTCATGAACGACTTGCATCTGGATATTCCAACCGTCGGCGTGGCAAAGGAAGACCATACGCAGAGCAGTTACCAGGAAGAGATATACACTCCTGGTTCGCCTGATCCGATCATCCTGCCCCGCTCATCACAAGGACTGTACATGGTGCAGCGCATCCGTGACGAGGCTCACCGCTTCGGCATCACCTATCATCGTAAACTGCGCTCTGATCGCACCTTCAAATCCGTCCTTGACGAAATTCCAGGCATTGGCCCCAAGCGCAAACAAGCACTGCTCAAGCATTTTGGCTCTGTTAAAGCTATTAGTGCTGCCAATATCGACGACCTCACCGCCCTTGATGGTATGACGCGTGATGCCGCTGAAAAGGTCAAAGAGTACATTGGGAAACTGGAATAAACTGGCTCCTGATGCGTGTTGGTTAAGTAGGGACCGATTCATCGCGTCCTTGTCGGCAATCGAAATGTTAAGAGGACGCGATAAATCGGTCCCTACAGGTTGATTGACAGCTAACTCAATTCACGCTACTATACATATGCAATCATACCTCTACAGGTATCCAAAAATAATAAGGGGTGACTGGTAATATGCCAACCTATGAATATCTTTGTAAAACGTGTGGACATCGGTTCGAGACATGGCAAAAAATGACTGACGACCCGTTAACCACTTGCCCCGACTGTGGTGCTCCCATTCGCCGCGTCCTCTTTCCGGCAGGAGTCGTTTTTAAAGGCTCCGGCTTCTACAAGACCGACCACCGCGACAGTGCCAGCATCGAGTCGAGCGCGAAAGACGAACCCAAACCCGCTAGCGACGGCAACAAAACCGAGACCGCACCAACTGCTAGCAATGGTAAAGAAGCTAGCGCATCTACCAAACCAGCCGAAAGCGGAAGCAGCACCAGTAGTAGTACACAAAGCACGCCATCTGGTGATAGTAAGCCCGCTACAACGACAAGCGCGGCATAATAGCTCATTTAGGTTTGGTGTCGTTGGGCATGACAGGGGCAAGCCCTGTCACTACTATACTGTTCACCACTACGTGGCGGATCCGCGTTTTCGTATATAGTAGTGACAGGGCTTGCCCCTGTCATGCTCATCAATGTTATACCTGCCCTAACGTAGAAGGATAAATCATCATGCAAGAAGAATCTATGCTTGCTGCAATTCAGCGTCAACAAATTGAGATTGCCGTTGGTGAATTACTGCTCACCTCGGATCATTACATGCGCGCCTCGATTGCTGAACGTATCCATCATCTAATCGCGCATGCCGATCATACGCTTGATATCACGCGTTTTAGCGATATGGCAAAAGAGGAATTGGAAGAACTCAATATTTTGCCTCCCTCAAGCTAAAAAATATTAAGATTGTATTAAGAATTTCATAAAAACATATATTTCACACAATTCTCGTTCTCAATACTACCCAATATTCCTACTCATAGCTATTTCACATAACTCTTTTCTAAGAAGCGTGTATACTTAGCATACGACCTTCAGCGATGAGAGTCGTTGACATGAGTAGGGAGAGATAGCGGGTATGCAGGTGCAACAAGTGCAAACGCAGAACGACAATAATGAAGATCTTCAACGTCAGATAGCTGAACTGACGGCAGAAAATATGTTATTAAAAGAGCGACTAGCAACTAAAGAGCAATTTACGGCAATGATTGCTCATGACCTCCGTGGCCCACTGACCCCCATTATTAACTACGCAAAACTGATCATTCGTCAGCAAGGTGGACAACCAAGCCCATCACTCCGTCGCAACGCCAATATCATCATTAGTCAAGCACAACGTCTGACGCGACTCGTTGGCGACTTACTCGACATGTCACGCCTCTCAAACGGAACGTTCACGCTCTTTCGTGAGAAATGCGACATCATCGCGCTGGTACAAGACCTTGTAGAGCAATTGCGACCAGTTGCTCCTCGCCATAAGTTTACCGTAGATGTGCCAGAGGGAACATTGATCAGCCATTGCGATAGCGAACGATTGCAACAGGCCATTGGCAATCTGCTCGACAACGCCGTTAAGTACTCCTTTGAAGAGACATATATCACTATACGCGTCTGGACAACCCCACAGACAATTCACATCAGCGTACACAATATCGGGCGAGACATTCCTGACGACGAGATAGACCAACTCTTCCAGCCCTTTGTACGCCTGCAAGCCGCGACGACACGTAAGGGTTCGGGCCTAGGTCTCTTCATTGCCCGTTCAATCATCAAAGAGCACGGCGGAGAATTGCACCTGGAACCCTACATAATGGATAAGGACGCTACCACGGAATATATGCAGTCAACAGGAACCACGTTTAGCTTGACACTTCCATATGAGGCGTCTTTGTAACACTATAACAATCTTCTAAAGCAACCAGGCTTCTCGAACATAGCAAAAGCCTGATTGCTTTTAGGTTTTTGGTTACTCCTTTTGAATACCCATACGACAGTAGTACTTTTAAGTACACCGCATACTTGCTCACCAATTTATGATATTATCTAAATTAATTCTTAATATCTACAGCTTACTTTCAATTTTGCTTGTTGCATTCAAGCAAAAGAAGAGGTATACGTCACTTTATTTTTACGTCCATAGAAATGTAGCGGGTCGAGTTTGAATATAGAGAAAGATATAATCGTTGATAAACAGACCTGAAATTCTTGTTGTCGATGACAGTAGTACAGCAAGTCTTTTTATGGCAAATGCTCTTCATAATGCAGGATATGTGGTAGATGTTGCGCTGAATGGGCAGGAAGGACTTCAGAAAGCGTTAATGCTGCGTCCAAAATGCATCATTTTAGACATTATCATGCCTGACATGAATGGTTACGCGCTTTGTCGTCGTGTACGAGCAACAGACCCACAGCACATGATATTTATCGTGTTTGTAAGCACGAAAAACACTCCATTTGATCGTACCTATGGTTTGAGTCTTGGAGCAGATCAGTATCTGGCGAAGCCATTCACTGGAGAAGTTCTTGTGCAGACGGTGAGGAGTCTGCTTCCTTCACGTTTCCAGCCTGCTCCGGTGCCTGTAGCACGGAATCCTTACGAAAGACTCACATCCCTTATTCCTCGTCGCCGTGAAGATGCTACACTTCTTACAACAAGAAATCCGTTTGCCGACTCAATGCATATGGATGCCTCGATGCATCATGTGTACAAAGCCATAAATGGTCGGAGAACAGTGAGGCACCTTTGTGAAGTGACTGGATTTGATATACAAAAGGTTGTACGTACTCTAAAACTACTTTTTGAACAGCAACGCATTGATTTCTGGGACCAAGACGGTCACAGTGTAGTGAATTCACCGTTTGAGCATTTATTATAGATAGATATTTTTCTATGAGGGAAAGAAGGTATAAGCATGGATCCAAATTTAATCGCAAATATTCTTTCGATCACACTTTTTTTTGTGCCCCTTTTCGTTGCCATCCGAGCATTTGCGATCTATAGAAAAACGTTCAATCACCGTCTCTTAATCTTGGCAATTTGTATGACTATTATTGCGTTGACAGCCGCCGCAGGTTTTACAGGAGACAACGTTACTAGTATTTCTCTCAACGTCGATTGGTTTAATTACATCGGTCAGACGGTTAGCTTTCTCTTTATTTTCGTGAGCTTACTGCTCAGCCGAGAACGCTCTTTGCGTATTCTTGTCGCTTGGCTTATAGCTGTATGTGTTCCTCTCCTGGTTCTGCTCTTGCTCGCGCCAGTACTTCCACCCGATTTTCCCAATCCTGTTGTCACGAAGACACTTTTGAGTGGTTCTCGTGGTGTGATTTGTGCGCTTATTTTCTTTTACTATATGCTTGCGTTTACAACAAAGGAAACGAGATTTAGCTTCCTCATGGGGAGCGCGTTCCTGTTACTAAGTGTGGGATATTTTGTAGTCATGTTCAAGTATGGAGATACCTCTGGCCCAATAAGTGCAGACCTCATTGATCGTTCGGGCGATATCACACGTATAAGCGGTTCTATTGCACTTCTTGTTGCAATAGTGAGAGGATAGGTAAACGTCAAAGCTGGCCCGCGGACGCCCATTGCATCTAAGTTGTACAACTAGAGAAGCTATACCTATATTGCCCAATCTCTATACAGCAAAAGAAACACATGATACACTTTTCAGTAAACAATGCTCAAGAGAAAGAAATCACCTTGAGAGCATTCTGAAGAGGGTTGCGAAATGCATGTCCTGAAAACCTGGCCTATTTTCCTGCTCGCGTTCTCTTTTCGAGTTCGCCTCATCCTTACCATTCTGACATTTGGATGCTGTCTCGTTCTTTTTTGGATAGTTTTTCCTTCAACTCATAATGGGACGAGTATTGTGATTCCCATTGTCCTCTCTGCCTGGCTCTTTCGCTTCAGAGGATTGTTGCTCTGCATAGCAGCGACCGCGGTTGCCCTGACATGCAGCTATTCTCTCATGCTTCAAACACTTTTTTGGCCGCGTCCCTTCTTCTTGCTTGCGATTACAGGTTTTCTCACAGGCTTGCTTGTCGGACTTATCGTCAGCTCTCTTCGGTATGCCGTTGATGCTGTTGAGGATGCATATCAGCAGGCGCATGCTGCTGAAGAGCAACGAACACTCGCTCTTGCACAACGGCTAGAAGCCATTCATGAACAGGAACGGCTCATCCTGGAGAATGAACAGCAACGGCAAATCAATGCCTTGAAAGATCAGTTACTTGCCAATGTGAGTCATGAGTTGCGCACCCCTTTGACAAGTATTTATGGGTATCTCGAACTGCTACAGATTGCTCAAGAGAAAGGGACCCTCTCCAACCAGAGAGCATTCCTCTTCAATGCTCTACAGGGATGTGAAGAGCTTACCAGCTTAATCAGCACGATGCTCGATACGATACAGGTGAGCACTCAGGTCCCTCTTCCCAAACAAGAAACACTTGCGCTTGCTCCCCTTGTGCATAGCGTTGTTGCCCGTGTCGATCCACGTACGCTTCAAGAGTACGCTATTCACATTCAGATTGCAGAGCAGGTGCATGTGTGTGCTGATGAACAGTTTGTACGTCAGATTCTCTCCAATCTCCTCTCCAATGCTCTTAAATATGCTCCTCCTCATACTCCTATACTTATTCATGCGGAAAGGTATGAGAAGGAGAAGCCATTCCACAAAGAGCAGGCTCCTTCCCATATTTGTGTGAGCGTCAAGGATGCTGGTCCGGGTATTCCACCAGCAGAACTTCCTCTGCTGTTTCAGAAGTTTGTCCGCCTCAAGCGCGACCTCGGTGGGAGTGTCCGCGGAACAGGCTTAGGACTCTACATCAGTAAGCAGTTGGTTGAAGCGATGCACGGAGACATCTGGGCAGAGAGTTCAGG
>CAZZVE010000071.1:14953-23337 GCA_964657325.1 uncultured Ktedonobacterales bacterium | reverse complement strand
GTCAGAAAACGGAAGTATTCGCCAATTCGAAAGCAGCTTACTCTTTGTCATGCTCTGAAGCTACAAACACGCGTATCTGCTCGATCAGTTCTTCCGAAGCGTCATAGGGAATACCATGTCCGGCATGCTCAAAGATATTCAACTTAGCATTGGGGATTTTCTGTACCATTTCTTCTGATTCGCTTACTGGGACAACCCAATCGTTGCGACCATGTAATACCAGTGTTGGGGAAACGATATTGGTAAGTTGCAATCGTACATCGTAGGTATTGGGGAAGCGCTCATCCATCTGCTTGCCGATATCCTCATTGCGGAACGGATTACGATCCAGAAAGCTCACTATCTCTGGCTTCGGTGGATACCAGAAGAATGGAATCAGTTCTGTCTCGAATCGCCGCCCATCCTCTTCATTTGCTTGTCCTGTACTAATACGAGCAGCGACCTCGCGCAATTCCTTGCCAGCAATTCGCTCCAAGCAGTCCAAGTCCCACCCAGCCTTCTCCCGTGGAGAAGTCGCCAGCAGGATCAACTTTCCCAGCAGATTCGGATAGCGTGTGGCAAGGCTTAAAGCCACAAATCCCCCAAAGGAATGACCCAGCACCACAGGGTGTTCAATGCCCAACTCGATGCAAAAGGCGGCGACATCATCGGCCATAATGCCCACCTGGTAGTATTCGGGGGTTTGGCGAGTAGAACGCCCTTGTCCCCTCAGATCAAGATAGATGGCCTGGGCAAATTCACCGAGTGGGTCCATATAGGGACGGAAGTACGAATGGTCAATCACTCCTGGGCCACCGTGAAGCAAGATGAGGATTGGTTTTGCAATCATCCCCTGGTCTGTTGGTTTGAGAGCACTGCCAACCACATCGAAAAAGAGACGGGTGCCATTCACCTTTAGATACATATTCTTTCCTCCTTCCTAGAAAAGCATATTTTGAGCTATAGCTGGATACGAGAGGATCAACTAAAAAAACGACGATAAGTACGGAGATCGATGGAGTCACCAGATAGTATAAATGAAAAATATAACAGGCGCAACAATCGTTCAGTCTTTGGGTGCTAGTCACTTTTTCAACAGGCTGTTACCGTCGCAACGCTACCTTGTATACTACTTTCTGCTTAAAGGACTACTACCTTGCAGGTCTATGGCTGGTTGTCTCTTCAGTTTCTATGGAGATGCTTCTGGAAACGAGAGGCCAAAAAGCTCGGCTAGCTCTTGAGACAAGGCTTTCATTTCTGCTAGGCTTACTGAGAGGTGGTTAGCAAATTTTGGATGGTGCGATAAGAATGGCTCCTCGCTGATTTTGAGTAGTGCTATAACATTGATTCATTAGAATGTGAAGAATTTTCATGCTTTCCTGAACAAGCTCATTCATTTAACAAATTTAATAGCGATAGGAAGTTCCCGGTATACTAGTAAACTTTCTATCGCTGTTAATCTTGCTCTTGTATGTCTATTTTCGTATTGCCTTATGACTTCCTTAATCAAGTACGCTGTGGAGGGCGTGAATTGGAACTGGAAACCTTCTTGCCCCACTCTCCCATTTGCGGGGAAAAGTCATCGTGCGCTATATCGCATTCAATCAAAATCGGCCCGCCTGTGTGTTCTCTCGCCTTATTAATAGCTTCAACCAATTCACCAGCCGTTGTTGCCTTCAGACCAAGACCATGGCCTTCACCAGCATTCCACGCCTGCATCAGGGCCACATAGTCCCAATTCTTGTAGTAATTGTACGGACCATCGTGGATTGCCGTTTCAATAACATAGCCATGGTTGTTGATCAGAAAGATCGTGATATTGAGGCCGTAGCGAATCATATTCGCGACTTCTTGCGCGGTAAGCTGGAAGGAACCATCACCAATCATAGAAACGAGCCGCCGACCCGGTTCAAGCCCCAGTGCGTAGCCAAATGATGCACCAACAGACCAACCAATTGATCCCCATTGCATCTCAATCTCAAAACGTGCACCATCCGGCAGTCGCATATACTCGCCATTAAACCAAGCGTCACCACTTTCTACAAGCAAAGTTGTCTTCGCGTCCAAGTAATCTTGAATCTGGCGAACCATCTCAACGCGCGTGAGACGTGCTGTCGAATCCGCAGCTCGTAGAGATGCATCTGAGGTGCTTTTAGCTTCGTTCCGATAGTGAGCAGCCATTGCATCATTCTTGTGCACATTTTTTGCCAGTGCCTGAAAGAAATCCGCAAGTTGAACTCCGGTAAATTCGACATTTGGCAGGCGTACATATCTTGGATCGACATTAATAGTCCGCTCTTGCTGGGGCTGCGCTGTCCACCCTACAGTCGAATAATCATTGTACATAGCACCACCAGCAATGATGAGATCAGCTCCATCCACAACAGAATCACAACCCGGACTACTCACACTTCCCCAATAGACTCCCACGAACTGCGGGTGCTCTTCAGGGAAGAAACCTTTCGCATCGGGCATTACAGCCACAGCACATCCAAGAGCTTCCGCAAGTTCACGGAATGCATCGATGGCTCCAAATGGGCGTAACCGCGACCCTGCAAGTAGGACAGGCTTTTGTGAACTATTAATAAGTGCGGATGCGGCCTCAACTGCTGCCGCAAGATTCTTTGCATCACTATGATCAAAGGGCTTGAGCGTCTCATAGGGAGCCGGTTCGCTACAAGGCTGATTTGCCAGATTGCAGGGAATTTCGATATAGGCTGGTTTACGCTCATGCAATGCTGCACGGATAGCGCGGTCAATGAGGTACGGTGCGTCTTCCGCATGCAGAATCCGAACAGCGTCACACGTGACATGTTGCATCATTTCATATTGATACGAGTAGTTATTAGTGCCGAGTGTATGATGCAAGTAATGATTAGCATTTGGATCATTCGTGTTATAGCTACCAGAAACAAAGATCACAGGCAAATTTTCTGCATAGGCACCAGCGACTCCATTGAGTGCGGAAAATGCACCAACATTGAAGGTGACAATAACTGCTCCTGCTCCATTCACACGAGCATAGCCCTCAGCAGCATAGGCTGCATTCAATTCGTTACAACAAGCAATCTCTTGAATATTCTTGTTGCCCAGAAGCTGGTCAAGCAGCATGAGATTATAGTCACCTGGCACCATGAAGTAATGTTTGAGACCGATCTGTTCAAGCCGCTCCGCTAAATAGCTTCCGACAGTATATGGTTGTTGAGTCATATAATTTGATCTTTCTCTACTTCGTTTTGTAATCTACACGAACGTCAAATTGCTAAAGATACACTAAAGTATACGATCTTATTATCCATGAACAATTGACGCAAATGTCGAATACAGCAACCAAACATTAAGACCCAGAATGAGCACGCTACATCCAATGGCGGCCCATGTGGTGATCCTTTTGTTGACGAGCGTTCCCATGATATCGCGTCGGCTCGTAAACATAACAAGCGTGATGACAGGCAGAGGCAAGACAAAACTGAGCACAACCTGGCTGATCACAAGTGTGCTTGTAGGGTTGAGGCCGATAGCAGCAACAATTACCGCAGGAACCATGGTGACAAGACGCCGTACCCAGATAGGAATGGTGAAACCGACAAAGCCTTGCATGATGACTTGTCCAGCCATCGTGCCAACGGTGGAACTGGAAAGACCCGAAGCGAGCAATGAGACCGCGAAAATGATGCTAGCGGCTCCTCCTAATAGAGGAGTAAGTGTCTGGTAGGCTGTGGAGATGTCGCCGATATTTGTCTGTCCATGTGCATGAAATGTCGCGGCTGCCATATAGAGCATCGCCATGTTGACAAGTCCCGCCACGCCCATTGCTAGCACCACATCTGGAATGCCCCATTTGAAGATACGACGCGCTTCTTTTTCGCTGCGTGGCACGATGCGTTTTTGTGTCAATGAAGAATGTAGATAAATCACATGCGGCATGACAGTCGCACCAATGATACCAACGGAGAAAAGAACGCTTTGAGATCCACCTAGCCATGGTACAACAGCATGATAGCCAACCTGAGCAAAATTTGGATGAGACAAAAAGGTTTCAACCACATAACAAAGCGCAATCACGCCAATGAGTGCTGTGATTACCGCTTCGAGGGGACGGAAACCATATCGCTCTATCTGTAGAATAAGGTAGGTGGCAACGCCGATGATAAGGGTCGCATACAGTAAGGGAATACCGAATAATAAGTTGAGCGCGATGCTAGCTCCAAGAAACTCCGCGAGATCGGTTGCCATCGCCGAAATTTCCGCGACCGCCCACATAGCATAGACAACTGGCTTGCTGAAGTGCTTATGGCAAATTTCTGCAAGATTGAGACCTGTTGCGATACCTAGTTTAGCGGACATCGTTTGTAGCAACATCGCCATCAGGTTCGCAAGTACAATGACCCAGAGCAAATTGTACCCAAAGGCACTACCACCCTGAATGTTCGTAGCGAAATTTCCTGGGTCGATATAAGCGACACTTGCAATAAACGCTGGTCCCAGAAATGGAAGCAGGGCAAATAGCCCTTTTTTGTGTCCGTCAAGCGCGGCTCGTGCGGCGGTCTGTGTTCCGTTTTGATCGAGAGAACGTTCAGGAGCTGCACTCTCAAGTGGGCCTGATGGCAGCGAGGCAGATGGATAGATTCTCAAGAAAGTTCTCCTTGTACATTTGTGGGTGACGCTGATTTATGTATCGCATCAGGTGTTACTGGACGCACAAGTACTGCATGTGTCACAACATCACCAATTGCGTGTGTTTGCTCTCCAATACGTATAGTATAAACACCACCATAAGAGGCTACCGCTTCGACCTTGACTAAGGTTCCTGGTATGAGACCTAGTTCAGTGAGATAGCGCAACAGGTCTGGCTGCTCATCGCTGACGCGTTGCACAATTACCTGTTGACCGGGGAGAATTGTTGAAAGTGGCTCACTGACAGCAGTAACCACGCTACCAGCTTTGTTTGGAATAGGATCTCCATGGGGGTCCTCAGTTGGATGATCTAACAAGGCATCCATACGGTCCACGAACGCCTCTGAGATGGCGTGTTCAAGATGCTCAGCCTCTGCGTCAACCTCATCAAGTGGAAAGCCCATTGTCTGTACAAGAAAGAGTTCGAGCAGACGATGACGACGCACAAGTTCTGTCGCCATTACGCGCCCCGTCTCAGTCAATTCTACACCGTGATAGGGAATGTAGCGTACATAGCCACGTTCGCTTAACCACTTGAACAACTGAGTAACGCTTGCATCGCTCAGTTGTCCCGTTGCCTCTAATGGTTGTAAACGTTCCTTCATAACCGAGGTAGTAATTGACTCACCACGCTCTCCCGCTTTATAGCAAAGTTTCAAGCAGTCAATAGCACGGATTGGCAGGGTATGTAATTCAGGTGACATGCTGAACCTCATTGTATTTCAATGCTCATAACATAATTTTTTACATCTCTAAAAACATTTTATCAGAGAATATAGTTATATGTCAAGGTAATATAAAACATCTTTTTATAGGTATAAACAAAAATGAGATTGCTTGCTTTATGAAGCAAGCAATCTCATTTTTGTAGCGAAGCATTTAGCGGCGACTCTCCGGTATTTCAAATGTGTAGGTATCACCGTGTTCCATATAATGAACACGATCTTCAAGGCTAGACATAGTAACCAGTGCTTTGAAATCATCCAGCGGCGACTTCATAACAGTGTAGTCGTTGTAGTGAATAGGAATATTCTTCTTTGCATTGATGAGTTTGACGGCTTCTATACCCTGCATAGCATCCATCGTGAGCAGAATGCCGAAAATGCGAGTGCCGCCAAGGTGTAACATAGCAAGATCAATATCGGGATATTGCTGTGGAATCTGTTGCAGATCTTCAAAGAGCAGCGTATCGCCACTAATATACAACCGTACAAGCGTGTTACCTGCATTATTCTGAAACTCCAGCATACTACCCATGACAGAGGGCAATACGGAATTCATAATGCCAGGACCGTGCTTGCCAGGCATCGCGGTGATACGCAACGTGTAGTCACCCTTCGTTACGGTAAGCGTTTCCCACGTATGCAACGGTTCTAGCATAGTAAAGCATTTGTGCCGTAACGCGACTGCTGCTTCTGGCGTCGTAACGATGATTGTGCCCTTGTCGAGCTTCTTTTCGACCAGGCGATCAAAGTGATCTTCGTGCAAATGCGAGAGCAGGACAAAATCAAACACTGGCAGTTGCTCCATATCGATTGCAGGATTGGTCAAACGTGCGGACGTTAACCCACCCCCTAAATGCACATGATCGCCTTGATGCAGAAAATTTGGGTCCGTCAAAATTGTGAAGCCTGCATACCGTATGAGCATTGTCGCGGTTCCGATAAAGAAGACTGATCCTTGCGCAGAATCAATCCTGTCAGTACTACGTGGTAATGCAAGCGCACTTGTATTTTGCATGATGTCCATCGTATATCCTCTTCTTTGTCTATAAGAAATTCGTTTAAATGTGTAGGATGTATATATTCAAGACACGTTTGATGCTTGAGTCTTGTAACAACTTTGAAGATTATGCTAGGCGAACGGAACAACTCTATTACCTTATAGAGCACCCCCTTCTATCGCTATCCATATTCGTGTATAATAGCCGAAACTTATCTATACACAAAGATGTGTTACTACCTCATGTACCAACGATGGTATGCTCTGAGTCTCAGAAGGAAATATTTCACTATGCCAGAAACGAATGGAACCTCAACAACAAAACAGGCGTTGAATAGCCGAAGCAAGATGATTACAGAGGGCGCGGTTCGCGCTCCCAATCGTTCCATGCTGCGTGCGGTTGGACTGACCGATGAAGACTTTAATAAGCCATTAATTGGTATTGCCAGCACATGGAGTGAAATTACTCCGTGTAACTCACACATTAACAAACTCGCGGAAAAAGTGCGCGAGGGTGTGCGCGTCGGCGGTGGTGTACCACAAACGTTTGGCACCATCACGGTAAGCGACGGTATTTCAATGGGTACCGAAGGCATGAAATTCTCCCTCCCTAGCCGCGAGGTAATCGCAGACTCTATCGAACTGGTCGCGAATGCTCAGCGTTTCGATGGTGTGGTTGCTATCGGTGGCTGTGACAAAAACATGCCCGGCTGTCTGATGGCACTGGCACGAATTGACGCACCAACGCTCTTTGTCTATGGTGGCACGATTCAACCTGGTGTGTGTCGCGGCAAAGATGTAGATATCGTCAGTGTCTTCGAGGCGGTTGGTCAGTTCAGCGCAGGCAAGATTAGCCGTGAGCAATTGGACGAGGTTGAGAAGACCGCCATTCCAGGGGCTGGTTCCTGCGGTGGTATGTATACAGCGAACACGATGGCCTCCGCGATTGAAGCGTTAGGCATGTGTCTCCCCGGTGGCTCGTCGATGCCCGCCGTGACTTCACGTAAGATATTGGACTGCTACGACTCGGGGCAAGCGATTGTACGCATGATCGAGCAGGGCATCACAGCGCGTTCCATACTCACACAAACTGCATTCGAGAATGCGATTAAGGTTGTTATGGCACTCGGCGGCTCGACCAACGCGGTTCTACACTTGATAGCGATTGCGCGTCAACTGGATATTCCGCTCGGTATCGACGATTTCACGCGCGCGGGTGGTAAAGTGCCACATCTCGCCGATCTGAAACCCGGCGGTAGATATGCGATGACGGACCTTGACCGCGCTGGCGGTGTACAGGCTGTAATGAAGCTTCTGCTCAAAGCTGGTTACTTGAATGGTGATGCACTGACTGTGACAGGCAAAACGCTTGCGGAGAACCTGGAATCCGCGCCCGATCTTGCAGAGGGACAGACCATAGTGGCTCCACTTGACAAGCCACTGCATGCAACGGCACCACTTGTCATTCTCAAGGGCAATCTTGCACCAGAAGGGGCGGTCTGTAAAATTGCGGGCCTCAAGGTGACAAATCATCGTGGTCCGGCAAAGGTGTTTAATTCAGAGGAAGAGACCTTTGACGCCATCATGAATCACCATATTTCTGATGGTGATGTAGTGGTCATTCGCTACGAGGGACCGAAGGGCGGCCCAGGTATGCGCGAGATGCTCGCGGTCACGTCGGCACTGGTCGGGCAAGGTTATGGCGAAACGGTTGGCTTGATTACCGATGGGCGTTTCTCCGGTGGCACACATGGTATGGTCGTGGGTCATATCGCGCCAGAGGCACAGGTTGGCGGTCCTATTGCGGTTGTGCAAGACGGAGATATCATCAATATCGACTCCGATCATAATGCGCTTTCAGTCGAGATCAGCGACGAAGAGATTGAGCGTCGTCTTCAAGAGTGGCACGCTCCTGCACCTAAATATACAAAGGGTGTGCTGGCGAAATATGTGAAGCTGGTTGCGTCCGCTTCTGAGGGTGCGATAACGGGGTAGTGGAGCCAGGG
>CAZZVE010000071.1:0-14943 GCA_964657325.1 uncultured Ktedonobacterales bacterium | reverse complement strand
TGCCCCTCCCATACATATGCTCCATAGGTGCGTTCGTGTATGGGAGGGGCATCCCCTTGCGGGTGCCCTTGTTACTCACCAAGTCAATTTGTTATCCTCACTTCTGAAAGTAGCTTATGCCAAAGGCCAATGCTACAACTGCTCCAAACAAGAGGAAGAAGACGCCGACATTTGAGCCAACACTTGCGTCCGATTCATTGTAAATGCCGCTCTTATTTGAACTCATGGATTGCTCGCTTTCTTTCTACACTATAGAATACAAGCATCCATGCTTTATCACAACAATATCCTTTCCTATATGATAGCATGTAATGAGAAGATTGGTATGATATGTTATACTCATCTCTAGTAGATGCACATGATTCTATCATTGAAGTATTTGGCTAACATCGTTCCTAATGAGAGGCAGAAGTATAATGACAACAGCTGAAAAACTGCCTGTAGTGAGACTTGCGGATTGGGTTCCAGGACCTGAACAGGGACATTGGACTTACCGTGCCTATGCCGCACTTGATGACGAGCAGCAATACGAGATTGTAAACGGAGTTCTACTTATGCCTCCTGCACCCAGTTGGTCACATCAAGAGATCGTCGGGGAAATCTTTGCCTACTTTCGAGACCATCTTCGCACTCATGCATCAGGTGGCGTCTTTACGGCACCCATTGATGTTGAGTTATCAGCAGAGAACGTGTTTCAACCTGATGTAGTTGTACTCCTGAAAGCCCACGCCGATAGATTACAGGAAAGACATATAGTAGGCGCACCCGATCTCGTTGTCGAAGTAGCCTCGCCAAGCACTGCCCTCTACGATAGGTTAGTCAAGTACGATACCTATGCTCGTGCTGGTGTGCCAGAATACTGGATTGTTAACCCCGAAACGAGTTCTGTTGAGGTGTTGATATTAGAGGATGGACATTATCGTTCGTTGGGTCGCTATAGTGGACAACAGACATTGCCTTCGCAGGTTGTAGCAGGGTTGGAAGTGCCTGTCGAGAAGTTTTTTGCATCTGTGTGGTGAGCACGAATAATGGGTGAATTACACTATTCTATGCTAATTCAGTGGTCTAATGAAGATCAGGCTTACCTTGTACGTCTTCCAGATTGGGAACGAGAGGAGCGCGTGCTTGGACCAGTCACTCACGGTGACCCTTATGCTGACGCAGTAGAGCATGGACAAGAAGCACTCGATGCATTAATTGCTTCAGCACGTCAGCATCAAGAGAGTTTACCAAATCCAAACGTTCGCGGTAGCATAAGTAAGTGCCTCTATAAGACTTGTCAACAATACGAGAAGATTGAATAACGAACAACTGTAGGGGTCTAATTCTATTCCACCCTTTTGGCGATACACTATGTTGGCAGGAATGATGGAACGTTTCAATATGTCTTCCAACATAATGTATTACCAAAAGGGTGGAATAGAAATAGACCCCTACAGTTGTGCTTTTTCCTTATTTTGCTGTAGCTACAGGACGCACAACCGCTCTAGCAGGTGCTCCCTCACTACCTTGCATTTTGAGCGGCAAGCAAATCAGGTCGTACTCGCCTGCTTGCACTTGTGAGAGGTTGAGACCTTCGATAATCCAGATACCTGCCCCAAGCAGGGCATGATGCGTCTCTGCTCCGTCCTTAAAGAAGCCACCGACGGAGAGATAGTCAACGCCAACGGTCTGTATTTGCAGTTTTGCGAGGTAGGCAGCGGCTTCCTTTGAGATATAGACGAAATTCTTCACGAACTCGTTGATCTGCCATGCGCGTTGTGAGTTGACTGTTTTGAAAAGGATGCGCTCACCTAATTGAATGTTATGCGCTTCCAGTTCGGCTGGCTTAATTGATTCGGTATCGCTAATCTCGATTACCCGCGCACGACCCATTGTCGCTGCGAGGGGCATCTTGTCGATGCTGATACCATCCTTGATAAAGTGTAGTGGCGCATCCATATGTGTGCCTGTATGCGCTCCCATCGAAAGCTTTGAGACGTTAGCCGCGTCGCCACGATCTATGCTCATTGCAAATTCGATCTCGACTGGTGGATTATCGGGCCAGTGCGCCATACCCGAATGGAGCGGAACCGAAACGTCAATCCAGCTTGCCGTAGTCTGAGGTATATCTTCCGTCATTGTATGTGTCCCTTCTATGAACTATGTCTCTGCTTGTGGTACGAGAAAGAAGATAGCATAGGGGACAAAGATATTGTAGGGGTCTGATAAATCTATTGTGTGTAACACACATCACAAATACTCTTGCCAAACCGAGTCGCCAACATGACAGGGGCAAGCCCTGTCACTACTATACTCGCTCTGCCACTACGTGGCTTGCCACCCTAGTCTGTGTATAGTAGTGACAGGGCTTGCCCCTGTCATGCTTCACGTCGCACTACAAACCATCGGGAGACTTAGCTGCACCCAATGATACATCAGACCCCTACAGTTGCACAACACTCTTGCACGGCATCCACAAATCCTTGTGTGCTGGCATGTCCACCCTGATCTGTCGGTAACACTTTTCCTTCCTGATACACATTGGCAATCGCGTCCCTCAAACGTTGCGTTTGCTCAATGTAACCAAGATATTCAAGTAGCATCGCACCAGACAGAAGCATAGCAGTCGGATTAATAACACTCTTGCCAGAGAGATCGGGCGCAGAACCGTGGACAGGCTCGAAGTAGGCGTAGTCTTCGCCATAGCAAGCACTGGGCGAGAGGCCAAGACCACCAATGCTGCCACTGGCAACGTCGGCAAGGATGTCGCCGTGTTCGTTGGAGAGTACCACCACGTCAAGTGTTTCCGGTGACGCGACCATGCGTCGTGCTAAGTCGTCAATCAGATATTCTTGATAGCTTAATGTGCTATATTCGCGCACGGTGTCACAGACGATACTGCGAAAACGTCCATCGGTACGCGGCTGAATAGAATATTTCGCGCCCAATGTGACAATGCCACGGTAGCCAAGAGCTTGTCGTTGCAGTGCCAATTCACACGCTGAGATAGCGACACGCTGCATTTGCTCATCGGTAGTGACGCGCACAGCGTAGGCTCCTACTTTATCAGTTGGAGGAGCCTGCCACCATGTGCTACTGCTAGCCAATGCGCTTAGTTCAGAGATATCGCCCTCACGTGGTGGATACATGCCTTCCAGGTTATCGCGCACAATCACGTAGTCGATACGCTCTGGATGCAACATAGGGCTGGCATAACCGGAATACCAGCGTACAGGACGAATGTTGACATAGGTTTTCTTGCCCCAACGCAGGTACCACAGAATAGGACGACTTGGACCACCACTTGCACCAAACAATGTACAATCCGCCGTATCTATAGCTGTTCGTGTTTCTGCTGGAAAGGCGTCACCGTGACGAGCTTGCGCTTCACGTCCACAAGCAGCCTCTATAAACTGTACATCGGGAGCAAGAGAACGCAGTATCTCGACGGTGGGACGCATCACTTCGGGCGCGGCATCGTCGCCAGGAATGACGCACACGGTTGGCGGCGATGCTGAAGAATGCCGCTCAAAGTGGGCAAAGCTCATCGCAACGTCCCTTCCTGCTGAATGTAGTTGATGATACCACCTGCTGCGACGATACGTGCGATAAAGGGCGTGAGCGGTTCAGCCTGAAATGTTTGCTCTAAGTCGATATTGTGGATGATGCCTGTCGTCAGGTCAACCTCTATCCGTTGCCCGTCACGGCTGGCTAGAACAGCTTCTTCGCACACAAGGACGGGTAGGCCAATATTGACGGAGTTGCGATAGAAGATACGCGCAAAGCTACGTGCAATCACGACCCGTACACCACACGCGAGAATAGAGGCCGGAGCATGTTCGCGTGATGAGCCACAACCAAAGTTATGGCCGCCCATAACTACGTCACCTGCTTGTACTTGTTGCGCAAAGTCAGGCAGAATTTCGCACAGACAATACTTCGCTAATTGTGCACGGTCCGTTGTCACATTGTAGCGTCCAGGAATGATTACATCGGTGTTGATATTGTCGCCTAGCATCCAAATTCTACTCATGAGAGTATGTTCCTTTCGAGTATGTTTGCAAATATATTTCGGTAGGGGCAGCAATTCATTGCGCCCAAAGATGGGTCGGGAGGGGATCACGTTGCCACAAAGATGCGTATTGGGGACGTTTGCCCCGCCACCCCCATCTTTAGGTGCAATGAATTGTTGCCCCTACCGCCATTTCCGTATTCGATTGACAAAGTTCATCAGGACGTGTGCATTACAAAAATTCGCGTGGGTCCGAAATGTGACCGCTTAATGCAGTAGCGGCAGCAGTCGCGGGACTGCCAAGATAGATTTCTGCGGTTGGGTCACCCATACGTCCAGTGAAGTTGCGGTTCATGGTTGTGAGAGCGCGTTCGCCGGGGGCAAGAACACCCTGATGTCGTCCGATACAGGGACCGCAGCCGGGATTTTCCACAGTAGCACCCGCGCGAATAAAGGTTTCCAGATATCCAAGGTGCATCGCCTCAAGGTAAACCTCACGTGAGGCAGGAACGACAACCATACGTGTGCGAGGAGAAATTTGCTTGCCTTGTAAAATCCCTGCGGCAATAGCAAGATCGTCTAGGCGTCCATTGGTGCAAGTGCCTAAAAACACCTGGTCTATCTCTACGTTCGTCACATCGCCTACCGGAACGACGTTGTTTACATCGGGTGGACAAGCAATCATGGGTTGTAGTTGTGATGCATCAATATAGTAGGTGTGCTCATAGCTAGGGTTGTGTGGTGCGAGCATAGGATATTCGACTTCGGTACGACCATGTAGCCATGCCTGTGTGATTGCGTCAGGTGCGACAAGGCCAGCTTTACCGCCCATCTCGATAGCCATGTTGCAGAAGGTGAAACGTTCACTTACCGAAAGATGCTCAACCAGATCGCCCGTGTACTCGATTGCGCGATAGTTCGCGCCATCAACCCCGACCTGTCGCACCATCTCGAATGTGATATCTTTAGCGTAGACACCAAAGGGCAGACTTCCCGATATTTGAATATTGAGCGTTGTGGGAACACGAAACCATGTGCGACCCGTAGCATAGGCAACACCAATATCGGTTGACCCCATACCAGTAGCAAAGGCACCAAGCGCACCATACGTACAGGTGTGGCTATCCGCACCCACAATGATACTTCCTGGCACAACATATCCGCGTTCTGGCATAACTTGATGACAGATGCCCTCCTGTAAAATCGTGATATCCTGCTCACGTGCAAAGGTGCGGATATCGCGTTGTAGGGTCGCAGCAGCAATCGTCGCGGCGGGGATGATGTGGTCAAACACGATGTGTGAGCGACGTGAATTGAAGACACGTCCACCACTTTGTTGTGATAACTTGCGAAACGCCTGAATTGCCAGAGGGCTTGTTGTATCGTGACTCATCACGCGATCAACCTCGACAATGACGGTCTCGCCCTGCTCAACGCGTCGTCCCAACTTGTGGCTAAAAATTTCCTCGGTTAACGTTCCCATTGTTGGAATCCTCTTTCTTGATTTATAAATGTGGTCTAACACATACAAGGTGTGGCAAGGGGATGCCCTTGCCATAGACGAATGGTTCTAGGATACGGCGTTGTATGGGAGGGGCATCCCCTTGCGGGTGCCCTTGTCGTCATCAATCGTTTCATTCTCTCGCATTTGAAGCACATACCAGGATTGGATAAAGGTATCGACCTCTTCCTGGTTCAGGGTGCCGTTTTCGGCGCGTGCTTTGAGGGCATGCGTGAGATTGGCAATCTCACTATTGGTAAGTTGTAAGCCTAACGATGCAGCACGATGCCCAACGGCGTAACGCCCTGTGACGCGTGAGCCAATATCGACATGACGTAGAAGACCAAAATCGGCCGGGTCAAGGACCTCGTAGGCGCGTGGATTTCGTAGGACAGCCTTTGTATGTACACCCGCTTTGTGTGTGAAAGCACTTGGCGCGGTAATGGGTGTGTTAAAAGGAATAACAAGGCCGAGACAGGACGCGACAAACTGATCAAGTGGCGCGACCTGTGTCAAATCATAGTCGGACAGCAGTTCAGGAGAGTGAATATAGAGTTGCGCGATCAATCCACTCAGGGAAGCGATGCCATTACGCTCGCCAATCCCTAACGCCGTTACATCAAGGCAATTGGCACCAGCCTCTAACGCCGCCATAGTGTTCGCATTCGCGCAACCAGTATCGTTATGTCCATGAAACTCGATGCCAACGGAAGGATAACGTTCGTGACAGAGCTGGACGAGTTGTGCCACCTGTCGCGGCGTAGCAATACCAACGGTATCAGGTAAGCCAATACGCTGTACACCTGCATCAACAACTGCATCAAAGACATGTAGTAAGTCGATAAGGTCACTGCGAAAGGCATCCTCAGCGGAAAAGCGCACATAGCGACCCGCATCACGCACACGTCGCACCAGTGGCACAGCATCGGCAATCATTTGTTCGATGCGGCGTCCATGACTGAACGTACGCAACTGCGTCGAAGTACCATAAAAGAGGTTGAGGCCATACACGGGCGTATCCAACGCCGCTTGCACATCGGCTTCGACGCAGCGTGTATGGGCAACGATGTGTGCGTCTAAATCCAGATTACACAGTGCAAGCACGGCCTGTTGTGTCTCTGACGAGGCAACTGGTGAGGCTACTTCAATGAAGGTTACACCGATTGCATCAAGCATGCGGGCAATTGTCAAACGCTGTTCGAGCGTAAAACATGCTCCTATGAATTGTTCCCCCTCGCGTAGGGTCGAGTCGAGAATAGTAAGAGGACTCATTACATCACCTCTCGTCGCTGTGAGAGGTCTCGCAGCACGATTTCTAGTACGTCGATAGCATGTGCATACTCGGCAAGGTCAATATGCTCGTTGGGTGTATGGTCGAGGCTTGCGTCACCAGGACCATAGGCCAGAATATTCTGGCCCCAGACAGGTCCGACAACGTTCATATCAGATGTGCCAGTTTTATGCTTAAATGTAGGCTGCCCTCTGGTTGCGCGAATGGCTGAAAGAAAAGCGCGCGCGACGGGCGTTGTACGGGTGGTCTGGAATGCAGCCTCTTCGCCCGAAAACTGTAGTTGAACGCCATCTTCGTGTGCCCATTGCTCTAACTGCATTTGTAAAGATGCGCTATCAAAAGCAGGCGGTAGACGATAGCCAAGCAGCATATGCGTCTGTTCCTCTAAGCCATCCTGTGTGCTGGCGATGCTACGCAGAGAAGGCAGGAGTGCTGCGAAGGATGAATTAGATGCGTGCTGTGCGTTCCATTCGACTGTATGGGAACGCACACGTTCCCAGAAAGCTGTCGCTACTTCATTGCTATTGTGTCGGGGTCCCGCGCTATGGCTAGAGGAACGCGTGATACAACAATCAACCAGTAACCGACCCTTATAGCCAATCGTCACCGCCTGACTTCCACTTGGTTCACCGATGATGCACGCCGAAGGGGAATAGTGATGCACCACGGCGTGCGCTCCACGCGATGTTGCGGCCTCCTCCTCTACCGCGCCAATCACGATAATTGGCCGCTGTACATCTCCTGCTTGCGCGATACGAGCAGTAGCAGCCAGGAATGCTGCAAGTGGTCCCTTTGCATCTACCGCTCCGCGCCCATACAGGAATCCGTTTTCGATGCGTACCGGAATGTTCCCTGGAACCGTGTCCATGTGTCCAAGCAAGATAATAGGGTCTTTCACGTTTTCATCATCATGTGTACTGACGATGACATTGCCGACTTCATCAAGATGCGCATGCAATCCCATCTGTTGTGCTTGCTCAGCAAGATAGCGCGCAAAATGTTGTTCCTGACGTGAATAACTAGGTATGGTTAACATGGATTGAAGAAGTGTGACAGAATCGGGAAGCGTGGCAACAGTGGAAGGCATGACAGGGGTAGGAGGCATGACAGGGGCAAGCCCTGTCACTACCATACTGCCTGCCGCTTCGCGGCGGGAAACGCCTCGTTCGTCATGTATGGTAGTGACAGGGCTTGCCCCTGTCATGCTACCCGTTCCCGTCGTACCCCGTGTTCCTATTGTGCTACTTTCATCACCTAAGATTTCAGCAATAACATTTAGCACATGTTCTAGTTGTGCTTCTGTAATCACAAGTGGAGGCAACAGACGAATAACGTTTGGGCCAGCTTGCAGGGCAAGAATACCGCGTGCGAATAGTGCTTCGAGATAGGGTTGTGCTCGGCGTGTAAGTTCGATACCAAGCAAGAGACCACGTCCACGAACCTCGCGGATAAGTGGTGAGCGTATTGCGCGTAGGCGTTCAAGGGCATAAGCTCCAAGTGTTGCGGCACGCTGTGGTAGTGCTTCGCGTTCAAGAATGTCAAGTGTGGTCAGGGCGGCAGCGCAGGCTAGCGGGTTGCCACCAAAGGTGCTCCCATGCACGCCCTTTGTCACGCGTCCACTTTCCATTACACGCGGTCCCAGGCAAACGGCACCCATTGGGACGCCACCAGCGATAGACTTCGCAAGACAGAGGATGTCAGGTTGCAGGTTGTACTGCTCACATGCAAACAGAGTTCCTGTACGTCCAAAGCCTGTCTGTACTTCATCGACAACGAGCAAAGCACCGCGCTCATGACAAAGAATTGTGAGGTCTCGAATGTATGCCTCGTCTGCAACATGAACACCACCTTCGCCCTGCACGACTTCGATAATCACTGCGGCGGTCTCTTCGGTGATCGCGGCTTCGGCGGCTTCAATGTTGTTATAGCGTATATGAGTGACACCAGGAAGCAAAGGAGCGAAAGGTTCGCGGTAGTGCGGTTCCCATGTCGCGGAAAGCGCGCCCATTGTTCGTCCATGAAAACTGCGCAATGTCGCAATAATGCCAGTACGTCCTGTCGCAAGACGTGCGAATTTGAGCGCGCCTTCCACCGCTTCCGTCCCACTATTGCACAAAAAGATATGGTCGAGTCCCTCTGGCGTAAGCGATGCAAGTCGTTCAAGCAGGCGTCCACGGACATCGTTATAAAAGATTTCAGGGCAAGTGATGAGGCGTTGTGCCTGCTCCGCAAGTGCCGACGCAATCTCTACGCGCCCATGTCCAATATTCGCCACACCATAGCCTGCCGTACAATCAACGTATTCGTGTCCCTCGGCGTCCCAGAGCAGTGCGCCGCTACCACGCACGATAGCAACGTTGCGTTTTCCATAGACACCGCTTGTATAGGTATTTTCTATTTCAATGGTTGAAATCATACGTGACCTCCTCTTAATTATGTTCTTGTCTCCCCTTGTAGGGACCGATTTATCGCGTCCTTTGGGCAGATAGTATGTGAGCAGGACGCGATAAATCGGTCTCTACGATTGTGGTTCCAGACCCGTTGAGCACATCAAGCAAAGACTCATGACCAATGCAAACTCTTGAGACGCCACCGTTTAGAGCTTCTTGCGCTCCAAGCAATTTCTTGCGCATGCGTCCCTGCGCGAATTGCATGTAGTTGTCAAGTTGCTCGGCAGGAATATCTTGAATAAGTGTTGTGGTGTCGTCTTTGTCTGTAAGCAAACCTGGAACATTGGTCATGAGTACAAGAGTCTCTGCATGTAGTGCTTCTGCAACAGCCGCCGCCGCTCTGTCGCCATCAACGTTCAAACGTTCACCTTCATAGCTGAGTGCTAATGGTGCAATGACAGGTGTATAGCCAGCATTTAGCAAAAGAGTGAGCAAGTTGCTATTGACCTGCTCGATGTGCCCAGTGTAGTCATCACGTAAAATCTGGATGCGTCCCTCTGCTGTGAGCGAACGCACAACAGCTTTGCGTCTCGCGACTAAGAGGCGTCCATCGACACCTGCAAGGCCAAGCGCGTTCACACCTTGTTGCTGTAAAAGGGCCACGAGTTCGGTATTCACTTGTCCCGCGACAGCCATCGCGTAGAGACGTAACGTTTCGCTATCGGTATAGCGACTAACCATACCATTTGGTGATGTCACCATACGTATGTCTTGCCCAACCTGCTGCGATAGCGTGTTTGTGAGGTCAGAACCTCCGTGCAGCAACACAACACATTCGCCCCGCGCAACACATTGTGCTATGTCACGAACAATCGCAGTTGTTGCGGTACCCGCACTTCCACCAATTTTTACCACAAGCGTCATACGTTCTCTCCTCTCTTTATGCTGGATGCAAGCCGGGGAAGGTCAAGCTTGTTGTCTCGTCCCAGCCATACATAGTATTCATAGCCTGTACCGCGTTCCCGGCTGCCCCCTTCATCAGATTATCAAGGGCCGCGATAACTACGAGGCGTTGCGAACCGGGGTCATACTCGAAGCCGACATCACAATAGTTGCTACCCGCGAGAATATTTGGTTCAGGATAACGATAGACACCGTTACGCTCTTTGACGATGCGTATAAATGGCTCGTTTTGATACGCTTCACGGTAGAGTCGCCATAATGTGCGTTCGTCAATCCGCTCACGAAGAAACACATGTGCAGTTACCAGTACGCCGCGTACAAGTTCAATCGCGGTAGCAGAAAACGCGATGTGTTGTCGCAATGGGCTCTCGTTCAGCCGCCCTAGTTCCTGTATCAACTCAGCAGTATGACGATGACGCGTTGGTTGAAACGAGCGTACAGCACCACTACGGTCAGGATGATGACTACCAGCTCCCGGTGTGGCACCAGCAGCAGAGGAACCGACCTTTGCATCAACGACAAGCGGAATGCGTTCATCTGCTAGCCGGGCCCGATATAAGGGAGCAAGTCCCAGAATAGCCGCTGTTGCCATACAGCCCGTTCCACTTACAAGTGTTGCTTCACGTAGTTCCGCTCTATGCAGTTCCGGCAAACCGTACACCGCTTGCTCTTGTAGTGAAGGAGCGGGATGAGATGCTCCATACCATTGCTGGTAGAGTTCGGACGAGCGCAGGCGAAAATCTGCGGATAGATCAATCACACGTGGTGCAAGTGCCTGATATCGCTCTATTTCTTGCGATGACGCACCATGCGGTTGGCAGAGAAACATTAGGTCACATGTTGTCAGGTCGTCGGGATGACAAAACCGCAATGTGCAGAGCTTACGTAGATTTGGATGCATACTATGGACATATTGTCCCGCGCGACTACTTGATGCAACCTGCACGATCTCGATGTATGGGTGGAAGAGTAACAAGCGTATCAACTCACCGCCCGTATAGCCTGAACCTCCAACAATTGCGACACGAAGAGTGTTCATTATAAGGCTCCTACTCGTATATGGCTCAACACGTAGTCAAGCATCAAGCCAGGAATATCGACACCTGTGGGAGCGATGCTATTGCGAAATTCCATCGTAGCGTTGATCTCGTTGACAAGCAGACCCTGTACAGTATCTTCCAATATATCGATTGCCAGGATACCACCACCTACTGCTTGCGCTGCTCGTATACATAGAGCATCAAGTTCACGCGTCACAGGACAGTTACTTGTAACCGCTCCGCGTGCCGTGTTTGTAACCCAATGCTCACTGGTACGATAGATTGCACATACGGTTTGCTCTCCTATCACAAAGGCGCGAATGTCACGTTGTGGCTTGTCAATGTATTGCTGAATGTAGTGCGTATGGTGCTGATAGCCGCCGAGAGTCTCCTGATGCTCTAGTACAGCTTCGGCAGCGTCACGATCATTGATGCGGGCAAGCAGACGTCCCCACGATCCTGTAACAGGTTTGAGTACCACAGGATAGCCAAGCATCTCGATACCCTGCACGGCGTTGGGTGCGTCGAAGGCCAACAGCGTACGCGGTGTTGGTACATCAGCATGTAAAAGGGCTAGAGTAGTTAACAACTTGTCATTGCACGTCGCCGTTACTGCTGCTGTATTGAAGACAGGAATACCCCAATGTTCCAGCACATGCAATACTGCGAGGCCACGCGATTGACTCATACTACGACAGAGAACCGCATCATATCTGCGCCAACGAGCGTCTGATTGTGCTAAGTCGAGCAAAAGTTCACCATCGTCAATGATGTCATACGAGATGTCACGCCGATCTAACGCCTCAATCAGTAACTTCTCTTCCACACGCACACGCGATGTGAGCAAGGCAACATGCGTCATGTTATTCTCCCCAATCCTCTTCGACCTGTGGAGCAAGCGCAACAGCGGGCTGTTCCAGGTTCAATACCTCAAGCTCAGCGTTACATTCGGGACAGTAGATAATCTCGTTGACGAGCAGACCCTGCAGGTTGATGCTAGCGTCGCATTCTGGGCAGTGGGCAGTCAAGTTAGTTGTACGGGTTGTATCCATGTTTATTATTTCTCCTTGTAAGTAGTATCCTAAACAAACTTGATGATAAACAAAAAACGCTCTTTGTCCTCCGTGTTGGAGAAGGACAAAGAGCGTGAAATACGCTTTTGTGGTGCCACCTTCGTTCGTTGATGCCTCACGACACCAACCTCGTTGTGTATGGGCAATGTGTTGTGCCCATATACATTGCCTGATAACGGGGGCTACCGATTAAGTTCTAATCTCGCGTTGTCTATAGGGGTCTAATTTATTACACCCTACCAGCAACGCGATTTCTTCTCATGGCGCAGAAGTCTTTTTCACGGTTGATCAACATATGGGCGTTCCAGCATTGGCCCACTCTCTGGATGTGTCCCAGTCCGTTACTCGTTCCTGCATAGCGTTCTGTATTTGGTTTGTTTCGCTTAAGGAAGGGAGGAAAAAAGAGGCAAATAAAAACGCCCATCATCCTTCTCTCTGGAAAGGACGAAGAGCGACTTCGTGGTACCACCTTCATGCGCCGACATTTCACAATGTCAACCTCGTTCTGTAGGGACCGATGTATCGCATCCTCTGCTACGGTTTGCATCAGACAAGATATAATGAATTAGACCCCTACAGTACACCTGATAACGGAGGTTGCCGACTGAGTTCTAATCTCGCATTGTGTAGAGGTCTAATTTATTTACACCCCACACACAATGCGATTTCTTCTCGTAGCTTCAGAGTTTTATTCACAGTGGGGACGTATGAGCTTTTCACCTGCTGCTCATTCTCTGCTCGTCTCGCCGTGCTGTTACTCGTCTCGTCAAAGCTGTATATATGTTGTTGTTTTGTATTGATAGAGGTATACCATGCATGTGAGAGATTGTCAATGCTTTTTTAAGATGTGCACATAGAAATCCCCGTTTGTAGATATATTACCCACACTTTATAGCAAAATTCACCATTTCTCAACCATGAATAACTGAAGAGGATATATGTTTACATGCTATAGTAGACATGGCGGAAATACGATACTTTCGTCCAACAACGTTTGATGATTCATTCGTAAACACTTAATACAAGAGACACCTAAATAAATATAGGAGGGATTGCATGAAGCGGCTCCTCATCGTAATCGTGGGAGGAGTATTGGCACTCCTCATTCTACTCTCAGGAATATTTTTTTTACCGTCATTCTTAGCTTCACATTCTCAAGCGTCCTCTACTAACCCAATCACGATTGAGAATGCGAAGAAAGGAACAACGGCATGGCAAATACCTGACGGTAAGGCAGCAACGGTACAGATACAAGCCTATGTGAATGCCCGCTCGATAGCACCAGGGCAACAACTCACTTTTTACGTGAGCACACAGCAATCAGGAACACCATACACCATCTCCATTTACCGCATAGGATGGTATCAGGGTAAAGGTGGAAGAGAAATCGCAACTAGTGGCAGTCTTGTGGGGCAAGCGCAAGGGTACTTCGATGCGAAACAATCGTTGCTCGTTGATTGCTCTACCTGTTACACAGATACAGCAACGGGACTTACTGAGGCACGTTGGAAACCGTCGTATAGCTTTAACGTCACCAAAGATTGGACGACAGGAGTCTATTTAGCAAAACTCGTGGATGCACAAGACAAGCAAACCTATGTTTCGTTCGATGTGCTCGGCTCAACAACTTCGGACTACGTTGTTGTTACAGCAGACACCACCTATGCCGCCTATAACAATTGGGGTGGGCAAAGCTTATATGGCTACAATAGCAAGCAAATACCTGCCGTTAAGGTTTCCTTTGATCGTCCTAGTACACAAAACTACGGGTCAGATCAGGTACTCGTCTTTGAAGCCGATGCTATTCGTTGGTTCGAGCGTCAAGGCTATGATATCTCTTATATCAGCGATATTGACCTGCACATCGGAGCACAAGCTCTTGTTTCGCATAAAGCGTACATTTCGCTGGGACATGATGAATATTGGACAAAAGAGATGCGCGATGGCGTCCAGTATTTGCGCGATCATGGCGTTAGCTTAGCCTTTCTTGAGGCCGATGACTCCTATTGGCAGGCGCGCCTTGAACCCGATAGTGCAGGTGTTGCTAATCGTACAGTAGTAAGTTACAAGGTTTTGACGCCAAAGCACGATCTAGCGCGTGACCCGCTCTATGGACACGATAATTCACGTGTCACCTCTCTATTCCGTGACCCAGTTGTTAATCGACCAGAGAACGCGCTGCTTGGCGAAATGTTCTCTGACGTTATACATGGACGACATGGGTTTCCCTGGAAAGTCGCCACTCCCATTCCAACGTCACCATTAATGAAGGATACAGGCTTAACAGCGGGACAAGAGTATGGTTGTATGGTAGTTGGCTATGAATGGGACAAGGTGTTTAACAATGGTGCAACACCTGAAGGACTAGACATTTTAAGTACCTCAGCTACCATCAACGACACAAAGCAGGCTGATACTAGTAACACCACCATCTATACTGCGCCTTCGCATGCAATAGTATTTGATACTGGTAGCGTCTATTGGACGAGCGCGCTTGACTCCTATCAGTTTGCTCCGGACCCGCATTGTGTAGGTACACAACAGGTTGTTCCAGGGATCCAAAAACTGATGCGGAACGTAATGGCTGCCCTCATAGCAAGATAAGCAAGGATACGCAGTTTGATAAAATAATACAGATAGGATATATGTAGGGACGGATTGATCGCGTCCTCTTGGCGTGTCGACACGCCA
>CAZZVE010000070.1:0-23575 GCA_964657325.1 uncultured Ktedonobacterales bacterium | reverse complement strand
ATTTTATATGAGAAATGTCATGTATCCATGTTCGTTATCACAATGATACAGAATATTTCGCTTCATCCGATTGAGAGACCTATGAAACAGAAACTTTGTGCTTTTCTTATTGTGTGTTTTCTTGTTGCGTGCGGTTCGTCACCATCGACGAAGGCAGTGGTGCGTGTGCCTCCAACACTACGCACGCTTGCACAAACACATCATATTTTGTTTGGCGCAGCGGTGAATATGGATGCCTTGCAACATGATGCTACCTATGATAGTACGCTAGCTCACGAATTTGATATGGTCACGCCTGAAAATGTGATGAAATTTGATGCGTTACATCCTGAAAAAGATAGGTATACCTTCGCACAAGCGGACGCGCTCGTTGCCTTTGCACACGCGCACAATATGCAGATACGTGGTCATAACCTCGTCTGGTATCGAGCGTTGCCGGATTGGATTGCGAAGGGAAGTTTCACACGCGCTCAACTTATGGCGATTTTGAAGGACCATATTTTCACCGTTGTGGCCCATTACCGAGGACAGGTAAACATATGGGATGTCGTCAACGAGGCTGTGATGAGTGACGGCAAGATGCGCGATACTATTTGGTATCATGATATCGGCCCTGAATATCTCGATTGGGCATTTCGTTGGGCGCATGAAGCCAATCCACAAGCGCACCTCTTTTATAATGATTATAGCGCGGAAGGTCTCAACCCCAAGTCCAACGCTATCTACGCTCTTGTCAAGGGCATGCTACAACGCGGTATTCCTATCTATGGTGTTGGACTACAGATGCACACAAGCATTTTGAATGCACCCGTAGAGCAAGACGTAATCACCAATATGCGACGCCTTGCCGCGCTTGGCTTGAAGGTGCAGATCACAGAAATGGATGTGCAGATACAAGGTGATACACGCCCAATGGCACAACGCCTCGTGGCACAAGCACAAGTATACTACAACATGCTACATACGTGTTTGGTTGTAAATACGTGTGAGGCATTTGTAATGTGGGGCTTCACCGACCGTTACACGTGGATTCCCAGTGCTACCGGACATCCCGATGCCCCACTCATCTTCGATACGTCGTATCACCCAAAGCCTGCATATACAGCACTACTACAGGAATTGAAGAGTTGACGATGAACACCTTCATTCCAAGACTTCGCGCACAACATATAAAGGACGTGCTCGTACCTCGTCGTAGATGCGTCCGAGATATTCACCAATAATTCCCAGGAAGATCAGTTGAATGCCACCCAGGAAAAGGACGAGAATCAGTGTTGAGGCTTGTCCTACGATGGCTCCTGTGAAAATGCGTAGGATGATGGCAACAACGATACCGAGTAGACTGATACCTGCTAGCAGGAAACCAAAGCTGGTTGCGAGTTGTAAGGGGACATGGCTAAAGCTGGTGATGGCGTCCATTGAAAAGCGAAGCATCTTGCTGAATGGATATTTAGTTGTGCCCGCGAAACGCGAATGACGCTGATAGGGCACCGCTTCCTGCCGAAAACCTACCCATGCGGAAAGACCGCGCATAAAGCGATGCTGTTCACGCATGCGTACCAGTGCGTTGACCACGCGCCGATCCAATAAGCGAAAATCGCCCGTATCGCGTGGAATGTTGACCGAGGTAATGCGTGCAATCAGGCGATAAAACACCGTCGCAGTCAGCAGTTTAAAGCGTGTCTCGCCCTCGCGTGATGTACGTTGTGCGTAGACAACCTCAGCACCTGCTTTCCAGCGTTCAATCATCTTGGGGATGACCTGTGGCGGGTCTTGCAGGTCGGCGTCGAGGATGATTACTGCATCGCCGCCTGCGTAGTCAATACCTGCCGAGATAGCGATCTGATGCCCAAAGTTGCGCGAAAAATCAAGAATGCGGACACGTGGGTCTCGTGCGTGTAGTGTCTGCATAATCTTGTATGATCCATCGCTACTGCCATCATTGATGAGAATTATTTCAAATGGTTCAGCAATGCTCTCCATTACTGCCACTACCTCTTCATAAAAGTGAGGTAGCGTTTCCTCTTCATTGAAGACTGGCGCGACGATTGAATAGATTGGTGTCGGAGCTTTCGCGTCAGGTTCGAGTGTCTCTATAGTTTCAGCAATCATAATGGTCCTCCATAGTAGATGTGACAGAGTCGTCTTTGTCTCTTGTATATTATAATAGCTACTTTTTCTTGAGTATAGATTGGAGAAAAATGAGACAGTTCCAATTTTTGTGTTTAGCATGTGTGTAGTGTATGAAGCTCTGTAAGGCGGCGTTGTAAAAAAGCTTGCTCAACTGTATTTTGTGTTAGGGCGAGTGCTTGTTGATAGGCAGAAGAGGCTGCATGCCAGTCACCAGCGCGACGGAGGAGATCAGCGCGTGCTGCGTGAAATAGGTAGTACGTTTGTAGGTCTTTCTCAGCATGTAACTTCGCTAGTGCATCCAAGCCATGCTTTGGAGTGTTTGCCATAGCGACCGCGACAGCCCAATTCAATTTGATGACGAGCGACGACGGATTCCTTTTGACCAGCTCGGCATATAGGAGAGAGATTTGAAGCCAATCAGTTTTTTCTGCACTCGGTGCCTCGGCATGCAACGCAGCGATAGCAGCCTGAATTTGGTATGAACCAGCGTGATGACATGCTAATGCTGTATCGAGAAGTGCTACTCCTTCCTCAATTTGTGCCCTGTCCCATAAAGCACGGTCTTGCTCTTCTAATATAATCATCGTACCTGCGGAACTCACTCTCGCGTTACGACGGGAATCATGCAATAACATAAGTGCAAGCAGCCCTAAAACTTCTGGCTCCTGAGCGTGTGTTGGTTCTGCTGCTAAAAGTGTCACAAGCGCACGTGTAAGACGTATTGCCTCCGCGCACAGGTCATGACGTATGAGTTTGTCCCCTAGACTTGCTGTGTAGCCAGCATTGAATATAAGGTAGAGGACCGCCAAAACGCCATCAAGCCGTTCAGAAAGATGGTCCAGTGCTGGAATACGAAAAGGAATGCCAGCATTCCGAATTTTGCGTTTTGCTCGTACCAGTCGTTGTGCCATCGTCGTTTCCGATACGAGAAATGCATAGGCAATCTCTAGTGTTGTCATGCCTCCCAATGTGTGGAGTGTTAACGCAACCCGTGCTTCCATATTCAAGGCGGGATGACAACAGGTGAAGATAAGTTTAAGACGGTCATCGGGGAATGTTTCAGGGAAGGGAACTATGAACGGCTGTTGCTCAATCTGTGTAAGCACCTGCAACTGTTCTTGTTTACTCGCTAGTACTGCTACGCGTCGCAAACGATCAATCGCCTTATGCCGTGCTGTCGTCAGCAACCATGCACCTGGATTGCTCGGTACACCATCGTGTTGCCAGCGTTCCAGGGCTATCATGAAAGCTTCTTGCAGCACATCTTCGGCAAGCTCAAAGTCTCGAAGACTACTAATGAGTGCTGCACGTACTCTTCCGACATCTTGGCGAAAGATGTCTTCTATACGCTGATGAATGTGTTGGATATCTGCTTCCATGCTTTACCCACTGCATGTGCCATGTGGTCGCACAAACGACCACATGGCACATGCGCTATTTCCTACCCCCACTCAACGATGGGACGGATTTCAATCGAACCAACCTTCGCGCCTGGAATCCTGGCGGCAACTTCGATAGCCTCATCCAGGTCTTTACATTTTAGCACATAAAAGCCACCCAATTGTTCTTTCGTTTCGGCGAAGGGGCCATCGGTGGTCAAGGTCTTTCCCTCGCGTACACGAACAGTGGTAGCTGCACTTGTTGGGTGAAGTGCCTCACCTCCGTCTTGCAAGTATGCTATCTCCGTCTTACCAAAAGCGTTATACGCGATCATCTCAGCTTCCTGTTCAGCCTTGCTCATTGTGGCTGCTTCTGCTTCGTTGCCATAAATCAGTGCTAAATAGCGCATTTTGTACATCCTCCTGTGTTATTCTATTTTGTCTAGCGACTCTGTGCCGCTTTCAAGAGGATGACGAATAGCTTGTACTGAAATCGACATTTTAGAAGAACAAATTATCCATTTACGGTAACATCACGTTTTATGTTTTTTGTTCATGTCCCATTTTATGCTCTGGCGTCCCCATCATACGTAGCATCATCGCACCTCCCGTATGCAGAAAGCGGATCACTAGCACAACTGCTAGAATGAGGAAAAGGATATTGAGGACGGTGGTGTAGTTCCACTGGATGCCCTCCGTAATGGCAACGATGTTACGATTTTGTGGGATGATGCCCAGAGCCTCGAATAGAAACTCGACGACATAGCCCGCCGCAGCCATCGTGATGTAGAAGGTGACAAGAATAAAGCTCATGACCTTCCAACCATAATATTTACGGTAGATGTCCAGAATGGGCAGGATGATCAGGTCGGCGAAGATGAAGCTGACCACACCTCCAAAGCTAATGCCACCACGCCAAAGTACGGCAGCGAGTGGCACATTGCCGACAGAACACACGAAACTCACGATGGCAACTAGTGGTCCCACAAGAGGTCCCTCAATTTTGGCAAGGGTGGGATTGTTAGCAAAGAAAAACACACGCCAGAACGAGTCGGGTATCCATGCTGCAAGTGCTCCTGCAATGAGTAATCCAACCACGATATCCACCCAGACCGAGGCCCAATCCATGACAAAGTACTGACTCACAGAGGTAAAGCTCTTACTACTGAATAGTTTTGAGAAGAAGGAGTCCCCTTCCACACTCATATCCATTGCTGCATGCCCCTCCATTCTACCCATCATCCCTTTTTCTGCCTGTGCTCTTGCCATTCGCACCAGCTTCGGAGTGAGAGTCAGTCGGAAGATCAGTGCGATGAAGATGACCATGAGAATGCCACCCACAAACTCTGCTGCGGTAAATTGCCATCCGAGCAGAACAAATAGGATAATGCCAAGCTCGATGACGAGATTGGTCGAGGCCAGTTCAAAGGCCATCGACGCGGTGAAGCTTGCGCCTTTTTGAAAAATAGAGCGAGCGAGTGCGACAGCGGCATAGGAACATGAGCTTGAAGCAATACCAAAGAGTGTGGCAAAAGTGAGACTCTTGAGTCCATTGCCTCCCAGTGTTTTTGCCAGTGTTTGATGTGACACCACCGCTTGGACAACTCCTGAGAGCGCGAAGCCAAGAATGAGAGGCCAGAGGATTTCCCATGCCATACTGAATGCCATAAACAACGCTTGTCCGATACTTTGCAGAATCTGCATGTCAACACTCCTCTTATTGAGAACGTAACGAGAACGCAAGACGAGATGGAGAGAAACCATGGCTTCTCTCCATCTCGTCTTGCGTTCTCATAAGATAGAACGTCCAAATCGCCGTAGCCGTAAAGAATTGCTGACCACTGTGACGGAGGAAAGAGCCATTGCAGCTGCCGCGAAAATGGGTGCCTGTTCTTTCAAGAACGGAATAAGCGGTGAGAGAATCGCCAACGGAATCAGGATGACGTTGTACGCGAAGGCCCAGAAGAGATTCTGTTTTATGGTACGCATCGTCGCCCTTGAAAGGGCAAGTGCTGTTACAATACTTTTGAGATTGCCCTTGACTAGAGTGATGTCCGATGCTTCCATCGCTACGTCGGTTCCTGTTCCCATCGCTATACCTGCATCCGCCTGTACCAGTGCTGGCGCATCATTGATACCATCACCAGCAAACGCCACAACCAGCCCTTGTTCCTGCAACCGTTTGACCTGATGAGACTTGTCTTCAGGAAGAACTTCCGCAAGCACATGCTCTGGTTCGATACCAACTTGCTTTGCGATGGCCTTAGCAGTCCGACGATTATCGCCTGTTATCATCCACACACTCACCCCCTGAGTATGTAACTGTTGAATTGCTTCCTGTGATCCTGCTTTGACGGTATCGGCGACCGCGACTGCACCCACCATATTGCCGTCAATGGCAATGAGCATCGCGGTCTTCCCCTGTCCTTCCAGTATTGTCAGTTGCTCCTCTAAAGCAGAAGGGTCGATGGAGTGCTCGCGCAAGAGCGCTCTCGTTCCTACGAGCAGAGCGTGACTTTCTACTATTGCCTCCAAACCGCGTCCGGCATGAGCGATGAAGCGTTCGGGATACATGTTGACGATCAGACCACGCGCTTTTGCTCCCTCGACAATCGCGCTTGCGAGTGGATGTTCAGACCCTTGCTCAGCCTCCGCCGTCAAGCGCAACATCCTGTCAGCCTCGTTGTCGTTAAGCGCAATCACATCGGTTAGTTCGGGCATGCCTTTTGTGATCGTCCCTGTTTTGTCGAGGAGAACAGCATTCACAGCCTGAATACGTTCTAAGCTTTCACCGCCTTTGATCAATATCCCTTGTTCCGCGCCTTTGCCTGTGCCGACCATAATCGCTGTTGGTGTGGCAAGACCAAGTGCACACGGACAGGCAACGACCAGTACCGCGACAGCCGCGACAAGTGCAATAATCCAGGAATTGCTTGTGCCTGCTCCCATTGTGCTGCCAATATGAACACCCACTCCAAAGAGATTGGTGAGAATCGCCCATGCAATGAAGGTCAGGGATGCTATGACTAAAACGGTTGGCACAAAGATACTGGAAATGGTGTCGGCGAGTCGTTGGATAGGAGCCTTCGACCCTTGTGCCTGTTCCACCAAGCGCACGATGCTTGCCAGGACCGTATCCGCTCCCACCTTCGTCGCTTGCATGTGGAGCAACCCACGCTGGTTGACGGTCGCGCCAATCAGTGTCTCACCCTCACCTTTGTCAACAGGAATGCTTTCCCCTGTAATCATCGATTCATCGACCGAGGAGTGACCAGTAACAACCACACCATCAACCGGAATCTTTTCGCCAGGTCGCACGATCAGCGTATCACCCACCTGCACCTGTTCAATCGGTAACTCGACCCCGTGCCCATCCCGTAGCACATGAGCGGTACGAGCTTGCAGACCCATCAGTTTTTTAATCGCTTCGTTGGTCTGCCCTTTCGCACGGGCCTCCAGGTACTTCCCCAAAAAGATCAATGTCACTATGAGTGCCGTTGTATCATAAAAGGTCGTGCCGCCAATAGCATTGGGAAAGAAGGTTGCCACAACACTTAAAACATAGGCAGCTGTTGAGCCAAGCGAGACTAACGTATCCATATTCGCGCTTGCGTGACGTAACGTTTTGATAGCTCCTCGGTGAAACTCCCACCCCACTCCAGCCCAGACTGGCGTGGTGAGAGCCAGTAGCAGCACGTTTTCGCCTGGAAAGCGATTCATAAAGAACATACTAAGAAGCACGACGGGAATGGAAAGAACGACACCCAGAAGTAAGAGGTTTCGCTTCCGAACAATTTCCGCCGCCTTACGCTGGTTACGTTCATCCTCTTGTTGTGTGTTCAAAGACACAGTGGGAGCATGATGAGTTGCGCTACTCGGCGTGGTGGTAGATGCCACCTGTCGTACAGGTTGCGCTACTGGCGTTGCCTTATATCCAACCGCCTCCACTTTTTGTATCATCTGCTCTATCCCTGTCTGTTCAGGGTTGTATATGACCGTTCCACGTTCTGTTGCGAGATTCACCTGGGCATCAATTACGCCGGACACCTTTTTGAGGCCCTTTTCAATACGCATCGCGCAGGATGCACAGGTCATTCCTTCCAGTGCAAGAACGGTCTGTGACTCGTGTTGTGGCTCTGGTGCAACAGGGTGTGGAGCAGGAGCAAATAGGGGAATGGCTTTGTATCCAACTGCTTCTACCTTTTGCATCATAGGTTCCGTTCCTGTGAGTGCTGGATCATACGTGACGGTTGCCTTTTCAGTGGCAAGATTGACTTGAGCATCAATTACGCCGGACACCTTTTTGAGGCCCTTCTCAACACGCATGGAACATGATGCACAGGTCATGCCTTCAATGGAGAAGGTCGCTTGACTTCTGGCCTGACTCTGCTCTTGTGGTGACGCATGTGTATTGTTTGCTTCTATCGCCATTAGTCTTTTCTTTCATTGCATAGCATATAACCCATACCCCCCGCCGTAGGGTATATGGGTAGTATAAACTAGTGTGTCAAGGGTGTCAATGGTAACAGAAGGAGTATCCACGTTTCTATAGAACTTGCATTCCTCGTTTTCTTATGTTATAGTAACACTGTACCCCTCCCCAGTGGGTAAGAGGAAGAAAGGAGTATGTAGATGCATGCTGACAAACAAGACGTTCTCAAACGAATGAATTACATCGAGGGACATCTGGGTGGCATACGCAAGATGATTGAAGAGGACAAGTATTGTGTAGATATCTTGCGTCAGACGTATGCGGTTCGCAAGGCGATTGAGAAGCTGGAAGGACTGCTGGTGGAAAGCCATCTGCATACCTGTGTTCCAGAAGGGATTGCCGAGGGACGGGGCGAAGCAGTGATTGAGGAACTGGTTCAGCTCTACAATCTAGCAGGCAATCGATAAGATACTCAAAGAAAGAGGATGACATATATGGCACCTGTTCAAGAGATCACCCTATCTGTTCCTGATGTGAGTTGTGAACACTGTGTAAAGACGGTGAATGGAGCACTTAGCCCCCTTCCAGGTGTGGAAGCTGTTTCGACGGATATCCCGACGAAAAGCGTTCATCTGCGCTACGATCCAAATCAGGTATCGATGGAGCAAATTGAAACAACTCTTGATGACGCGGGGTATACCGTGGCGAAAGAAGCACAACCAACACCACGTACCAGTGGCAAGCCGCTTAATCTCTTATAGAGATATGTAAGAGGGAAATCTTTCCTATAATCTACTTTGAAACTTCCTTTCTAATGACTTTGCATTCATTGAAAGGAAGTTTTGTTGTGCTTTTTCCCTACTTGACTTTTATCAGTATATTGCAGGATTTAAGCAGATGAAAATTATTTTCATTAACGTCAAGTAGTGCTATTGACTGTAACCATGTCCTCTCCCTTACGATGTTCATTTATTTCAGCAGTATAAACTTCTCAAATGATGATTGGAGGCAATGCATACACATTCCAGATGGCTACCTCAGTCCTATATTTTAGTTAGGAACAGGCGTTATCACTATCCCTACTTGGGTTCAGGCGTCAAACAAAGTCCGTAAAGTTCTCAATAATCGTACTGTGCCATTGTTGGCAATCTTCGCGGCTTCTGCATTCACGATTATGATGTTTAATGTGCCTGTTCCTGGTGGCACAACTGCGCATGCTGTCGGTGGTACGCTGATTGCCGTGGTACTTGGTCCGTGGGCAGCCATGCTTGGCGTTAGTACCGCGCTCATCATTCAAGCATTGTTCTTTGGCGATGGTGGTGTTCTTGCGATCTTTACCAACTGTCTTAACATGGGTATCATTCTCCCTTTTGTCGGCTATTACGCATACAAACTGATCGCAGGTAGTTCACCGTTGCTCTCAACGCGACGTGTATGGGCGGCGGGCATCGGCTCCTATATTGGTATTAGCGTAGCAGCTCTTGCGGTTGGTATCGAGCTTGGTTTACAGCCATTGCTCTTTAGCCAGAATAGGCACGCACTCTACAGTCCTTATCAACTAAATGTCGCGATTCCTGCCATGTTGCTCTCGCACATGCTGGGTGCCTCGCTTGTAGAGGCACTTGTCACTTCACTTGGCGTTGCGTATATTCAGAAAAACCATCCATACTTCCTCACATCGCTACGAAATGTGGTAACAGGGCAAGAGGTCCCTGAAGGGCAAGCGCAACGCACACCGCCCTGGCAAATATTCGTGATTGGTATCGCGATAGCCGTCGTAGCATTATTTGTAGCAGGGCTTATCACAGGCGGCGGAAATATAGGACATCTGTTCGGTGCCGATTGGTCGCAGGTAAGCTGGTCCGACGTAGGAATTATGCTGCTCATCGTGCTTGGTATTGCCATCGTTCTTATTCCTCTCGCATGGTTCGTGTTACCAAAACGAATTAAAGGTATAGGAACAGCGTTCGTTGCTATTGCAGTTGTCGCTCCGCTTGGTCTCATCGCCCCAGGTTTTGCTTACGGCGAGGGAAGTGCGGAGGATGTGAAAAAAGCCTTTGGGTATATTCCACAGGGTTTAAAGCAGCTCTCAGGCTTCTTCAATGCTCCGTTTAGTGGTTACAATGTCAATGGGTCTTTCTTTAATGATCCTAACGCTCCTCTGTGGCATGCGGCTATTGGTTATGAGATTAGTGGCATCATTGGTATACTGCTTATTGGTGGCGTTGCCTTTGGATTGGCTATGCTCTCACTACAAGCGTCAGGCCACTGCGAATCCTGCTGGCAAGCACTCAAAACTCAGGAAGCGGTCATCTTATAACTTCTCTAAAGAACATAACAAGCTCATCGGCATGATAATCAAACGTAAATTGCATGCGTTGTGCCCACACGTTGTCGTGTAGTTGTTTCATCCGTAACTCGTCTGTAAGTTGCGCTTTCAACTCACGTGTATGCGTGGCAAATACTCCTATGTCAAAGGTACGCGCAAGTGTTGCTGTGGCAACTGTAGAACCAACGTTGTCGTATTGAATAAGTGGTATACCTGCCGCCACCAGCGTTGCGATACGGGCTGGATAATTGAGATCATCCCAAGTCGCACGTCTCAGGTCCCCGCCGTTCTCACTCTTTATAAAATGAAGCCAGCCTGCATCATACTGTGAGAACTCAGAGACCCATTGTTCCTGATCCACGTTCTTGTGAATATGTAGATGTTGTGGAGCAAGAGCACGAACCTTGGTAATCCACGTTGCCCATTGTCCCTGTGTAAAGTCGCCATAAAAGTGTACATGAATATCCTGCTGTGCTAGTTCATGCATATTGCCTGGATGTAACCCTATGGGGCGTCCGGGTACGACGGTATGTATCGCGCCATCTTCTAGCGAACGTTGAGGTGAGCGAGTATTGGTGAACCACTCCTGCTTTGGCAAATCGCCATCTAAAACAAGAACGTGCTTGCGTCTATGTGTATCAGGCAGAATAGTAGCGAACCAGTCGCGCATTTCTGGACTGATAAAGATTTGTCCATTCGAGAGTGTGTAAAGGTCAAGCAGTTGAGACCACGTCCCTTTCTCAAGACAGATAAACGGTCCCTCTTTAAAATGCCAGACAAAGGGGATATCGAGGTTTGCCATTAAGACCTCGTGCGCGAAGGGAACTGCTTGCCAGTTGAGTTGCGCGTATATTATGTCTGGTTGAATCGCCCGTATTGCTTCACGCCAGTGTGTATGTGGCACCTCCTCGACGTGTCCAAACGGCAACGGACCTACTGTGTTATACCAGTACGGATTTGGCATCCACAAGCCGTACAACTTGTGGCCCCGTTCCTCTAATGCAAGCACTCGCTCTGGATTATATGCCAGTTCACCAACCAGGAGTATCTTTAGTCCGTCAGGAGCGAATGGCGTGTCAGGGCGTTCACGAAAGCGACTATAGTGTTCTCGCTCGTCAATTCGATTGCCCACCGTTGTATGTACCCGTAGTGGCTGCTTCACCTCGTAGTAGACGCGATAGGGATTGATACCCCCAATTGGTTCCTGAAGTATCTTATGTCGTTGTTGTGGATGGTCAACCCATTCGCATGAAACCTGCTCAGTAGTAACAAATGTCCCATGGGGTCGTAACCGCGACCAGTACATACGCTCAAGATCGTCTGTGGTCAACTCCTCACGTTCTACCCAAAGCTCTGCCCTTTTGCGATGCATGACCTGTACGAGCTGCAACGAGAAACCTTCTATCTGTCCTATAGCCATACGATTATAGTGATGACGCGCTCCCGAATATGCCAACACTGCGTCTTTGTCTTGCTGAAGTTGCGTGAGTAGGCTTTGCAAATGCTCTGTATAATACACATCGTCAGAGGGAAGATAGGCTATGAAGGGTGCTTGTGAATTTTGTAGTGTGGTATTTAGGGCTGCACCTAACCCTCGATTCGACGAATGACGCGTATAATGGATACGCTTGTCATCTAAAAATGGCGTAACGAGTAATTGTGTTTCATCCGGTGAACCATCATCGACAATCAGGAGTTCCCAATCTGTAAATGATTGCCCTTGTAAACTGACGATAGCGCGACATATAAAAGATGCTTGCTTGTACGTGGGCATAAGCACGGAGATTTGGGGCATAGTTACTCCTGTGAACGTGGGTGTAGTGATGCAGATGAACAAATTCATAAAGATATGTCGATTGTGGGCGTAATGAATTATGCCCCTACATCTTGGTTATTTTGTAAAATCACATAATTCAGAAGTCCCCACCTTTATGTTGGGCTTATATTCATAATGCTAACACGCGCATGCTTCCAAAAGTGTGACATAATTCACATTTTCGTTCGTTCCCAAGCGGACGTTGTTTGGTATACTAAACATGTTACCAAAAAGGATAGGAGTAGCACCATGAACAACTCAAAAATTATCGCGTTGCCCGCACGGAATATGTCGATAGCTTCGACCACGCAACATCCTCTTGTGCCAATAACGCCGGGTGCAATGCTGCATATGAGCATTCCAGATGATGCCGTGCTTTCTCCCGATGGCAAGCACATTGCATTCACCGTATGGGAGCGTGTGGGTGCTGAGGTCGAACGCCAGGGACGTATATGGCTTGTTGACACGTTCGTAGCTGATGGTGGGGTAAGCGAACCTAAACCTCTGCTGAAAGGCCCAAAGTCGTCAAGTGTTCCTGCATGGTCGCCTGATAGCCAGAGACTGGCATATATAGCCGCTGTGGGTGAGGGGGACAAAGCGCAGGTGCAGTTGCATAGTATGTCTTTTGAGGGGAATCAGGTGCGCCAAATGTGTAGTATGCCTAACGGAGTCAGCGAACCCTCATGGTCGCCCGATGGCAAACATATCGCCTTTCTTTCCTATGAGGGAGAGAAACCGCATCCTGATCCACTTGTGATTACACCCGCACGTCATAAACGCCTCTGGACGCTACATGTCGAGAGTGATCGTCCTACGCCCGTAACGCCCGAAGGCTTGACCGTTTGGGAATATACGTGGTCACCCGATAGCCAGCAGTTCGCTTTATACTACTCAATCAAACCCGATGAGAACGGCTGGTATGCTGGTCAGATTGGTCTTGTCGCTTCCGGTGGGGGAGCGGTGCGTCAGATGACACAACTTACAATGCAGGCTAGTTCGCTTGCTTGGTCGCCGGACGGTACGCAACTAGCCTATATTTCCGGTGATTGGAGTGATCGAGGTCAAGGTGGAGGCGATATTTTTGCGCTCACCATGAATAAAGAGGGACCAAGTGAAATCCGTAACCTGACGCCGGGAATAGCCTGTAGTCCAGCATGGTGTTGCTGGCTACCAGATAATAAGCGTCTACTTCTTGCGGCATATGATGGTGTTACGCACTCAATTGCATTCCTCAACGAAGATGGGACTCTCATAACGCTTGATGACGACTTTGTAATGTATCAACCAGCACTCTCTGTCTCATCGAACCTAAATTTTGTTGCGGCAATTCACGGCTCCTCGAAGGAAATGTATGATATATGGTTTGGCGAAATTATAGAGCATCGCCTCTCGTGGCATCGTCTCTCACGGCTCAATCCGCTTATCGAGGAGACTTTTACACTGGGAAAAACGGATCGTATACGTTATGCCAGCATTGATGGTTGGCAAATTGATGCACTTTTTACGCTCCCAAGTGTTCGTAAAACAGAGGGTCCACCACCACTTATTGTCAATATACATGGAGGACCGTCGTCGGCATGGGCTGATGACTTCGGCTTATTCTGGACGCAGTTATTTGCCTCGGCAGGCTATGCGGTGTTGCGTCCGAACATTCGTGGCAGCTGGGGGCGTGGTACTGCTTTTGCCAATGCTGTTATTGGTGACATGGGAGGCAAAGATTTCCAGGATGTGATGCATGGTGTAGATGCGCTAATCGAGAATGGGCTTGTTGATGCGGACCGCATTGCTATCGCGGGTTGGAGTTATGGTGGCTTTATGACCGCGTGGGCTGTCAGTCAAACTACTCGCTTTAAAGCGGCAATCATGGGTGCTGGTTGGAGCGATTGGCACAATTTCCATGCCCTCTCAAATCTCTCCGATTGGGACATGCGTTTCTTGCAAGCCGACCCTCTGGACAATCCAGAGGTATACCGTCAGTGGTCACCAATTACCTATGCAAACCATGTCATTACGCCAACGCTCATTTTGCATGGCGATAGTGATCGCTATGTTCCTATCGGTAGTAGTTACGCCTTTCAACGTGCATTACAGGAACGCGGTGTTCCTGTCGAACTTGTTGTATATCCTCGTGAGGGACATGGTATCTCGGAGTACAGTCACGCCCTCGATATAGAGGAACGCATTGTACGCTGGCTCGAAAAATACTTGTAACATAACTCATAGGAATGCAGGGCCAAACGGCCTCTGCATTCCTAGGAGTTATGAAACTGGGTTATGAAACTGCTTCTGGTTCGGGGGTTGTGCGTTCTGGCAGTTTGTCCAGCACCTTTGCAGGTGAGACCAGCATATACACGAAGTAAAACAGGCCGATGGCGAACAGGACAATGGAGTAGAGCCACGGCGTTACAAACTGGGCATCACGGAAGATGGCAAGTTCAAAGACCAACCATACAATTGAAAGAATAATGATAGGCCATTCAAACACACCAAGTCGAAATGCGCGTTCGTTGTTGGGCAGCTTGTTACGTGTGAAGACGTAGAGAACAACTGTCGCAAGGTAAAGGACAGCAGGAAGGAGACTAGACGCACTAAACAGGCTGGTGAGTGCGTTGGTCTGGTTGGCAAAGATTGCCAGCACGACCTCAATCAAGACAGCAAGTAGGATTGTTGCGGCAACAGGCGTATCTGTGCGTTCGTTGACACGACTGAAAATTTCGTGACCAGGGAAGCGTCGGTCACGTGACATGGCCCATGTCAGACGTGTCGCGGTAATGAAAATCACCAGACCACACGCGAAGATTGAGAACGTCACCAGGACAAGGAAAATGCTGCCAACTACGGAGCCAAGCGTACCTCTAACAATATCTGCGACAGGAGTTGCAGAGGCACTGAGTGCTTTGATATCACCCGAAGTGAGATTAAGTGCAATAAGGAACAAGAAGCCGATAACACCGCTCAGAGCAACTGCCGACCACATTGCGAAAGGTACAACCTTATGCGCGTTTTGTGTTTCTTCGGCGAGGTTTGCCGCCGCCTCAAAACCGACAATAGTATAGGAACCGAGTAAGAACGAGAGCATGAATGGCCCTGTTGCATTCCAACTACCCAAATTGAAGTAGTTATTTGAGGATATGATACCCATGCTAAAGAGATGATCTGGATGTAATAATCCTCGTACTGCTCCCACAAGGATAAGGAGTAGGGTCAGACCAACAATGCCTATCACTTCGGTACCTACGGCGATGTTGTTAATGCGTGTTGACCAGACAGTCGAGAAGACAATGAGCAATGCCTGAATCAGAATAATAAGTGCTGTTACCAACCACGCATTGAGTGCCGTCTCCGTATAGTTAAGGAGACTCGGCAAGACGGTGGAAGAGATCGCGTAATCAACCGAGACGACGACGACAATCAGGTACATGAACGATAACCATCCAAACAGCCAGCCAACCTTTGGATTTGTCAGGCGTGAAGCCCATTGATAGGAATAACCTGCAAGTGGAATTTGCGAAGCAAGAGCGGCAAACACCAGTGCTACACAAAGTTGTCCTAGCACGACAAAGGGCCATGTCCAAATTCCTAAAGGACCGCCCCAATTTAACACAGCACCATATGTAGTAAAGATGCCGGTTGTGATTGAAATAAAGCTGAAGCCAATCGCAAACGAGGCGAAGCGTCTGATTTCGCGTCGATACTGCGGCTTATACCCAAAACGTGTAAGAAGCTGATCCGCGTTTGATGTCTCATTTGTTAGTGCCATGAGAACGCTCCTTTGGGCCTGAAATACTACTTGTGTGTTTCATAAAACGTGCTACAGGGTACAAAAATACAAGGGTATGCTACTGTGGGGAAAATGTTGTTCGGTTGCTCCTTTCGTAACACCAGTGTAGCACATTTTTTGTGCGCTGTGCAGTCATTACGCTATCTTGTTATCTTGTATTCTCACAAAAATTCTTGTACTATTGTTTTACAGGAGGGAACTGTACCGTTAGATGAAAAGCTCTTTTAAGGAGGAAAGAGTAATGCCATACGTCTCGCTTAGATTCGTCAATGGACGGAACGGAAAACCTTCTTTAGAAACGTTTCTGCGACTCTGAACGTGTATAGCAATACAGTATGCCATAACTTTTTATAAAGCAGTAGCGGCATACCTGCTCTCCTCACTGCTGGTGAGGTGTTTTATTGTTTCACAAAACAATGCTGTTGTGTGCAAAACTTCAAAGGAGTGGTACCCTATGCAGTCTCGATTACAACGAATCTTGAGTATCTTCATGTTTCTGAGTGCCGTGGGCATGGTATTTGCTGCATGTGGTAGTGGGGCGGGCACTGCTTCTACTGGAAATAGCAGTGGAACAAACTGTGGTAATGTGCAACTCTCCTATTGGAACCCGTTCACTGGACCTGATGGTCCATACATGAGTCGTTTAGTATCTAGTTTCAATTCTTCTCAGTCAAGTATCAAAGTGCAGATGACCACTCAAGCAGAATACCCTACAAAGCTTGACACGGCCGCAGCATCTGATACACTGCCTGATGTAGCAATCATCAACGAGGACCAGATTTCTACCGAAGCGTTTCGCCACATCATCCGCCCAATGGATGCTTATTTGCCACAATTAGGTTATTCTAGCAGTGATTTTCCAGCACTTGCATGGAATATTAGTCAAGTGGCGGGCAAGCGTTATGCCATTCCTCTGAGCATTGTCCCACTAGCTATGTATTACAATGCGGACCTGTTGAAGAAAGCAGGCATCAACAGCCCTCCAAAAACTGCTGCTGACTTTGCCGCCGCCGCTGGTGCTCTCACAAATGGTAAGCAGCATGGTTTCCAAATCACTGCTGGTTTCCCCATTCAGCAAATCTTCCAGCAACTTTTGCACCAATATGGTGGCACTGAGTTTAGCACTGATGGTACACAGGCAACATGGAACAGTGCTGCTGGTGTGCAGGCATTACAATGGATGAAGAACGCGCAGAGCAAGTATTCCGCTCCAAAGTTGCCAGTGGATGCGGATCTCAACTCTTTCAAATCAGGTACCGTTGGTATGATTTGGAATGGTATCTGGCAAGCAACCAACGTGACCGGGCAAGGTGTCGATTTTAACGGACAGGCTGCTGCTATACCACAAATTGGTACACAACCTGCCACATGGGCTGGTATGGCTTCACTTGCGTTGCCAGTGCATAAAAAAGGAATTGACAAGTGTAAAGACGTAGCTGCCGTTACCTTCATCAAGTACCTGGAAACTAACGCTGTACAGTGGTCGGGAGCCGGTAACGTTCCTGCCTATAACACCGTGCGCAACAGTTCACAGCTCAAAGCCCTGCCTCTACAGGGTGCCTTAGCAACAGCAGTGGAGAATCCTGTGTTCCCACCAGCGATACCAGGTGTTTCTGACGCATTCGCTCCTCTTACCGACGCTGTCGGAGCGATTATGGCGGGCACATCATCGGATATTAAAGGAACACTAGATAAATCTGCTTCCCGTGCTGACCAGATTCTCGCTCAGAATAAGCAGAAGTATGGTTCCGCACCAACTAACTCATAAGTGGTAGGGCGAACCAGATCGAACATCTGGTTCGCCCTCTTCTGAAAAAAGACAACGTTATGTGCAGAGAGTGCCAGAGAAGGCATTCCTACACGGCTGTGAAAAGGGAATTCCAATGGCGACAATTATACAACAGCAAGACGCGTCTGTGAATACGGCAGCCAGGAAAAAAAAGACAACGTTCACCTGGGTTCCATACCTGTTCATCCTGCCGCATTTGATTTTCTTTGTGATGTTTGTTGGCTATCCGTTTTTTAACGGACTGTATATCAGCTTATTCCAGTACGACTACCTCCAAACGAACAATGTATTCATTGGGCTTCAGAACTACATCCATATCTTCACGCCGGGGGCTGTCGAATTTTCAGAGTTTTGGAATGCACTATGGAACACCATTCAATTTGTGTTTTATAGCGTGCCATTTCTAGTCATTATTCCACTTGGTTTAGCGGTACTGCTCAACATGAAGCTTCCAGGCCGCAACATCTTCCGTGCGATCTACTTTGCGCCTTGGGTACTTTCGGTTGCGGTGGTCGGCTTGCTCTGGTTCTGGATTTTTCAAAGTGCTGGTGGCTTAGCCAACTACTACCTTGGTGCTTTACATCTCCCAACTCCAGATTGGCTCTCGTCACTTCCCTGGGCGTGGGTTGCGATTGATATTGCCACTATTTGGTGGACAATGGGCTTCAACATGATTATTTTGCTGGCGGCCTTACAAGATATTCCTGAGCAAATACGTGAAGCGGCAGGGGTTGATGGAGCTAATAGCTGGCAAACATTTTGGCAGGTGACATTTCCTATGCTGCGACCTGTAACGCTCCTTATTGTAACTCTTTCGATCATTTCGTCATTCAACCTCTTTGGTCAACCTTTTATCATGACGAATGGAGGGCCTTCGCAGGCATCAGGCGGTGGTTCTACAGAACCAGTCATGATGCGCATCTATATTGATGCCTTCCAACGTCACTTCGTGGGCAGTGCAGCTGCAATGTCGTTTGTTGTTGCTGCAATCATGATTCTGCTCTCGTATCTGAACTTCAAATTCTTTAGTAGCCGCGACTAGAAAGAGGAACAGAGGATGGCAACTTCTACCAGCGCACAAGCTCAAGCTCGTGTAAGAAATACAACTGCCGAGGAAGCACAAGCGGCTATCCGTAGGCGCAACACAACTAAAATTGTACAACGCATCTTTGTGTACGTCCTACTTATATTGATCGCACTGATTGTGCTCGTGCCTCTGGTGTGGATGGTTTCTACATCATTTAAACCTAAATCACAGCTTTTTCTGCCCGATATCTATTGGATTCCCAAACGTATCACGGCGCAGAACTATCAAAGTCTGCTCACAGATCCAAGTATCCCAATCATCACATGGTTTGTTAATAGTCTTGGCATTGCTATCATCACGACCGTTGTAACGCTCGCTATCGATTCTCTTGCCGCATATGCGTATGCTCGTATGGTGTTTCCAGGAAGCAAATGGATTTACAGGGCAATGCTCGCCACGCTCTTTATGCCTGGCCTGATGTTCCTGATCCCAAACTTTATCACCATTTACAACTTGACCCTGCTCGATACCTACGCGGGTGTCGTTCTGCCCTATCTTGCGGGTGTATTCGGCGTCTTTTTCCTGCGTCAATTTTTCGAGTCGTTACCAAGAGAGCTAGAAGAGGCGGCACGGATGGATGGCGCGAACGCATTTCAAACATTTTACAAAGTAGTACTACCTCTCGCAAGACCCGCTCTTTCAACGCTTGCGGTCATTACATTTCTTGCAAGTTGGAACGATTTTCTCTGGCCCCTTCTGGTTTTACAAGACACGAACCTGCAAACGTTGCCGATAGGATTGCGAACTCTGCAAGGTGCGTATACCTCTGAATACGGTTTAATGATGGCGGGTGCGGTGATCGTTGCCATTCCTGTGCTTATTATCTATGTTACCTTGCAACGCTATATTGTGCAAAGTGTCGCCAGTTCTGGCTTGAAAGGCTAACATTATCATGAGGCAGAGGGTTGTTCAAGTACTGCTTCTTAGTATGCTCATGGTACTTAGCGTTGCCTGTGGTCAACAAAATCAGCAGGCAACGTCAAGCACACCTACCGCGACAGTTGTGCCTAAAGGGGACTTTGTAAATCCTGTATTAGCAGCCGATTTTCCTGATCCTCGTGTACTGCAAGCAGGTAACACGTATTACGCCTATGGGACAAATGCTTCGGGCAAAAATGTGCAAGTAGCACGTTCAAGTGATTTGGTACATTGGGATGTGCTACCTGACGCTATGCCCGCGCTTCCAACATGGGCCAATCCTGGTGGCTCAAACGTGTGGGCAGCTCAAGCCATCCATATTGGAAACAAGTACGTGATGTACTATGTGGCGCACGACCAGCAATCCGACAAACAATGTGTGGGTGTGGCTACCAGTGATAAGCCAGAAGGAAAGTTCAAAGATACAAGTAGTCATGCGCTCGTATGTCAGGCGGACCAGGGCGGTACAATTGATCCCAGGCCCTTCAGTGATGGTAATGCGCTCTACCTGTACTTCAAAAACGATGGAAACTGTTGTGGTATAAACACCTACTTGTACGCACAAAAACTTACTGCTGATGGTCTCGGTCTCACTGGCAAGCCTACCCGTTTGGTGTACAACGATCAGTCCTGGGAAGGTAATGTTGTTGAGGCACCTGAGATGTTTAAGCACAATGAGAAATACTATCTCTTTTTTTCCGCCAATAGCTATGCGGGCGTTCACTATGCTGTTGGTTATGCTACTTGTAAGACGGCGATAGGACCATGTACTGAAGCGAGCAATAATCCAATTCTCGCGAGCAAAGTAAACAAACAGCCATTTGTCATTGGGCCGGGCGGCGAATCCGTGCTACAGGTAGGCAGCCAAACCTGGATTTTCTATCATGCTTGGAATACGAATCCAGATGGGAGCCAGGGGGATAGCCGTTACATGTGGCTTGATCGCGTCAACTGGAACAACGATGCACCAGTTGTGCAAGGTCCAACAACCAGTCCTGAACCGATGCCTGTAGCAGGAACGTAAACGTATTCTTCATCAGGAGCTATTGTACAGATGCAAACAACACATCAGACAAAACAACTTGGTAATACAGATATGGCACTAACTCCAATCGGCTTTGGAAGTTGGGCACTCGGAGGTGGAGAATGGGTGGGCGGTTGGGGATCGCAGGATGATCAAGACTCAATCGCAGCAATTCACAAAGCACTCGATCTCGGTATCAATTGGATTGATACCGCCGCTGTGTATGGTTTGGGACGCTCGGAAGGGGTTGTTGCACGTGCACTCAAGGGCATGGCAAATAAACCATATGTGTTCACGAAGTGTTCAACCGTTTGGAACGAAAAACGTGAAGTAAGTCAGAGCCTGAAGGCGGACTCGTTACGAAAAGAAATAGAAAACAGTCTTAGACGGCTACAGATGGATGTGATCGACCTCTACCAAATTCACTGGCCTAATCCTGATCCTGATATTGAAGAGGGTTGGAGTACGTTGGCTCGTTTGAAGGAAGAGGGTAAGGTACGCTACATTGGTGTCTCCAATTTCAGCGTTGAGCAGATGCAACGCGCTCAAAGAATCGCGCCCATTAGTAGTCTGCAACCACCCTATTCTTTAATCAACCGCAACGTTGAAAAAGATATTCTTCCCTATTGCTTGCAGAACAACATTGGTGTCATCGTCTATTCGCCTATGCAATCTGGCCTGCTCACGGGAGCGATGACTCCTGAACGTGTAAAGAATTTGCCGCAAGATGACTGGAGACGAAGCCATCCAGAGTTCAACGAGCCACGCATCACACGCAACCTTAAACTTGTGCAGCTATTGAGCGAGATAGGCAAACAGCATGATGTCACTCCGGGTGTTGTAGCGATTGCCTGGACATTGCGACAGCCAGCCGTAACTGCTGCGATTGTAGGTGGTCGTCGTCCCGATCAAGTAGAAAGAAATATCAAAGCTATCGACTTCCGTCTCAGTGAGGAAGAGATTCAACAGATCGAGGGATTTCTGCACGACAACCCGTAGCAAGCATAACGGATTCACACCTGTTCCCAATTGAAAATGTTTATAGGATTGAACCAACGTGGGCCATAACGCATTACACCCTCGTCGATGATCATCGACGAGGGTGTAATGCGTTATGGCTCTTATATCCTAGCTATTTTGTCAAATCTCATCATCAGTTCTTACAGGTTAGGGTTCCACTACAATGTATGTGCGTTCGGGGCTATCTTGTCCCGCTATACGTTCAAACATGTCACCGTATTTTTGCGTGAGAACTTCACGCGCGTGAGTACGCTCTTCGGGCTTATTCTCATGGGCATGTCCCGTAACCTGTGGTTCTCCTAGCAGGTTGCCTGTGCGGTCCGAGGGTGTCATATCCACCAGCCCATTGTTGCGTACACGTTTAATCTTGCCCGCACTACTACCTGTTGTGATGTAAATTTTCCCCTGGTCATATGCGAACCAGACGGTGGTTGGAACAGCACGCCCGTCTTTTCTATATGTTGAAAGCACGATGAACTCGTGAGGCTGTAAAAACGCGAATGGGTCCTGTGTTTGTGTCTCGTTGCTTGTCATTGTAAAAATACTCCTCTGATAAAAATATGGCATACTACAAGTATGTCACCTCTTAATGTATATCATATAAAATTCGTAGGGACCAGATGATGCGGATGAACAAATACACCTGGAAGAGACGGATGGATGCAAACGCGAAGAGGATGTGCTAAAGCAGACCCGTACAGGAGCTACGACGAAAGTGTATGGGTTTGCTTTAGCACATCCCAGTTCACGATAGGAGCGATATGAACGAACAGCAGCATATCTCTGGTTGGGAAGAACGTTGGCATCCTCTACGCGAGGAATGGATTATTTTAGCCGCTCATCGGCAGAACCGTCCCTGGATTGGGGCAACCGTTACCGCACACGATATACCCATTCCGGCATATATGCCTGATTGTTATCTATGTCCTGGCAACACGCGTGTAAGTGGGGCAGCGAACCCGAACTATCGAAGTACATTTGTGTTTGACAACGATCATCCATGTGTTGGTCAGGATGCTCCCCTGGAACTTGTGCAACCTGCTCGTCCTTACCGCGTTCGTCCAGCGCAAGGCTATGCACGTGTGCTCTGCTACAGTCCATATCATAACCTGACTCTGGCTGAAATGACGCATGAGAATATTGGAGAGACTGTGCAGGTGTGGCAACAACAAACGCTTGACCTTGGAAATCGTGCGGGGGTGAATTTTGTGTTGTGCTTCGAGAACAAGGGTGATGTTGTTGGCGTCTCAAATCCTCATCCACATAGCCAGATATACGCGACAAACTTTGTGTTCAAGACGATTGAAACCGAGCTAGCAGCGTCACAACGCTATTTTCAGGAAGAGGGACGCTATTTGTTCACAGATATTCTCGCGGCAGAACAGGCTGATGGACGACGCATTCTATACGAAGATGAATATGCGATTGCGTTTGTACCCTATTTCGCACGTTATGCCTACGAGGTCTATGTCGCGCCCAAACGTCGTGTCGCCCATTTGCATGCCCTCTCTGATAACGAGGTAGGTGCTCTCGCACGCGCCCTTAAAAATGTGACGGTGCGTTTCGACAATCTATGGCAAATGTCGTTTCCCTATGTCATGCCTATTCATCAGGCACCTACCGATGGTGGGGATTATGATGCATTTCATTGTTTTTTTGCCTTCCATCCGCCGTTTCGACGCCCCAATGTGCTGAAATATTTAGCAGGACCAGAAATTGGTGGTGGCAACTTTGTCAGCGATACGCTACCAGAGGCAAAAGCGGCGGAATTGCTTGCTCTTCCCACAACACATTACAAACGGTAGGGGCAGCAATTCATTGCGCCCAAAGATGGGTTGGGAGGGGTCTACGGTGCTACGAGATTCAT
>CAZZVE010000069.1:15201-23608 GCA_964657325.1 uncultured Ktedonobacterales bacterium | reverse complement strand
GGAAGTTGTGCCCCAACTGCCAGCATCAATTTCAGTGCGCGTCCATCCTCGGCAGCCTCGCTCGCGTTAATCTCTGGCTTAACAGCGGACCAGACCTCGGCCTCGTTATGAATAATCACGCTACCAGGTTCGGGTGGGTACGCATACTCCATTTTCTTGCGATCAATGGCTTTCCGGTCCGCCCCTTGTAAACGGACATCCCACAGGAATGCACCCTTATACTTGTTGATGCGTACACGGTCTGTGAGCCAATCTTTATAGCGTCGTAGCCACGGCAGAAGCGTGGCAAGGTCGCTTTTGCCACGTTTCGCGTTCGATACTTTGTTGATACAAAACTGTACGACCTCAGTACCCGCTTGAAACCATTCGCCTTCGAGACCCGGTGAATCGTGTATCGTCACAGGTACGGAATCGCCCGGAGTCGTGGCAGTTGCTCCAACGGGACGTTTATGGAAACGAAGCACGGTTTCGATATCATCGGGATCGGTCTCTATCTCATCGATAATCGAGGGGTCGATCTGGCGAATTTTGACTCGTCCATTCATCCTATTCACGTAGTAGCGCACGAACTGTTCACCATATAAACTTAGTTCGGTGCAGAGCGAGTACACGCGGGTCTCCATATGGTTGTCGGGATCATTCCAGAAATCCATAAGCACACGCTGTACAGTCGGATCATTCGCGGCAAGAGCAACGCCTTTGCCCAGGACAAAACTCGTCGTAATCTCGATAATCGCAAACGCGAGCGGATTGGCGTTGTACGCCTCATAGCACGCGTTGTGGATTTCGAGATAAGTACTGGGTATAACATCTTTCTGATAGAAATTGTCCGAGAGACGACGCCAATAGTAATCTTCCTCGCCTCCTGTTGCGAGGCGTCCCCAGTACTGGTCTTCCTGTGTGGGACTTGCGGAAAAGGCGGTTGAGTCGATCTGCTCCTGTATCTGCTGTACAGGCGGTGGTTGAGAAGATGAGAGCCAACGAAAAAATGGAGGTAGTGGCATAGCTGATTGCTCCTGTGAGAGTTGTTAGAATCGAAGAGGGACGATAGAGAGAGGAAGCGTGTAGCCGTGGGAAGTGGCTACACCTCAAGTATACGGGCAAGCAAGCAAGCTGTCAAGAGGATATATTCTTTCGACTCATAAGCCCTTGCATATTGATATAGTATTGTATATACTTTTTCAAATGCATTACTTGTTTCAATGACCCTGGTTGGATTGAACGACATAATGAGATCTTCACCGCCGAGAATGAACAGTAGATTATGCGTGAGCAACCAAAGATTCCAGAGGAAAGCCTGCGAGCCTGTTTACAAGACTCCTATGACCTTTCCCCTATGACAATTGAATTTCTTCCGTTAGGTTTGGATTACCAGGCCGGAGTATATCGGGTGATGAGCGAACAGCGAACTCCCTATTTTCTCAAGGTCACGTCAAGGCCGCTCTACGAACCAAGTTGTCTGGTTCCGCGCTACCTCAGGAATCAAGGAATTCCATCAATCGTGGCTCCTCTTCCCACTAAGAACAATACCTTGTGGACAAGGGTAGATGATTGGACCATAATCGTATACCCCTTTCTTGACGGAGATACGAGTTGGACAGGGATGACGGATGAGCAGTGGAAGGAGGTGGGAATCATTCTCCAACAAATTCATCAGGTTGTTCTGCCGCCCTTTGGCTTTGAGTCTCTACGAAAAGAGACTTTTGATCTAACAGTGTATACTCGATGGATACATGATTTTGAAACTAGCCTCGCTGTTGCCAAGACCCAGCATGTACGTGAACACGACGAGGGAAGTGCCTCTAAGCGTACCCTTCGCTCTTTGTGGATAGCTCACCAGCCTACCATTCACATGGTCATCACTTCCTTAGAAAAGCTGGCGAGTGTGCTCCAGTCACGAACCCTTCCCTATGTCGTCTGTCATGCGGACCTGCATCCAGCCAATTTGCTCCGAAATCATCTTGGTCATGTGTTTGTGATTGACTGGGATGAGGTGATGCTGGCTCCCAAAGAGCGCGATTTTCTTTTTGTTAAGGAAGCGTCTACAGATGGCGAGGTACAGCTAAGCACTCCTGCGTTTTTTCAGGGATATGGACAGACAGAAATTGACTGGTTCGCGCTCACTTATTTCCGATATGAACGAGTGGTTCAAGATCTGATCGCATGCGCTCAGGAGGTATTTTTCAGGGACGACTTGGGAGAAGGGACAAAGGAAGATTCAGTCCAGTTGTTTCAAACAATTTTGGCCAAAGGCGGTGAGATCGATACAGCCTTTCAAGCCTCCGTTCATCTACCCTCTGATTTCGCCATTCCAACTCAAATGATTTCGAGGATCGAGAAAGATCTGGCTAAGCCAGAGAAACTTGATGGGTGATGAACTATTTCTGATGCCTCACTAAACCTCACATCTCCACAATCCCCTCCAACGCCTCCACGAACGCGAACGCCGATTGATAGCGTTTCGTTGGCTCCAATTCAAGCGCACGCAACACGATTTGCTCTACCAGGGGCGATATGTCTTCATTCAGGAAGCGTAACGGTATGAGTTCTAAACCCTCAGCTCGCTCTTGTACTAGCGTGCTTCCTTCATGCTGTTTCCCACTCATCACACCATGAGCATACAATCTTCTTACTGGCGCGACAGGCGCGAAGTGGGTCAATAGCAGGTACAGTATAGCACCTAATGAATAGACATCGGAACGTTCGTCAGCAACTCCGCGTAGCATTTCTGGCGCGACAAACACACTTTCTATAGGTTTTTCGACTATAGGAAACAGATGAGCATATGTAAGTGGGACATTGATGCTTGTCGTCTTCCAGTAAGAGGGTGCAGGAGGCCAGCAAGGAAGCAGAATAGGAGACCATGCATCCTTTCCTTCTCCATTCACAAGAATAACAGAAGGCGTCAGGGTACCTAGTACGACGCCTTGACGATGCAGGCGTGCAACCATACGGCAGAGTTGTGTTGCCCAACGAAGTGAGGTTACAGTGTCAATCCACTCAGGCCACATTGCATGAGCGAGTAGGAGCATATCAAGCGGCATTGCGGAATCGTATTCCGGCATTTTTGCGTCGCTTAACTGCATCACAAGGTAGTGTCTCTCACCCTCAATCCATACGCGGTCTCCTTTCGTAGGCAAATGCGATGAGCCGAAGACACTCGGCGCGACAAATTCCTCGAAGGCTGCCGCCTCAATAAGCATACGCATTTGCGTGGGTAGTCCTGTGAGCACAAGTTCGCGAATAGCGACAAGCGGTTCATACTCCTGTGCGTCTTGATCGGGAAGATCATTTAAGAACGAGGACATCTGGTTGTCTACGGCGAGACGCTGTCCAAGATACAAGTTCAGTCGGGGACGCTGTGCGAGACAGCGCATAATTCGATAACGGCCTTCAAGAATAACTCGTGCTTCCATTCCACCCACCTCATTTCCACATTCCACTCTCTACTCTTTCCAACGAAGTGCGAGAGTATAGTTAACATGGGCAAGATGCGTTAGAACATGGATATACGTTATTTGACATTTCATACAAAATACCGTAGGATAAGGCCAGTACCACAGTTTTTCATCCTTTTGCTACTAATTGTATATCGTCGTTCGTTGATGAACGGCCTAACAAAGGGAGTCTACTCGATGGTTGACCGTCCTTCTCGCTCTGCTTCGCGGAGAAACCGCAGGGCCTTTCTTCTCCTGCTCATTATTCCCTTCATCGTCTTGCTCTGGCCGCCTTTTTATAATTTCACAGAGCCAAGATTGTTCGGCATCCCATTTTTCTACTGGTTCCAACTGATGTGGGTCATCATCACAGCCATTATCACCGCAGTGGTTTACTTCGTAGGAGCATAGGTTGCTTCTGATCTCCTTCAAGGGTTTGTACTCTCGTCATGCAATACGGCATGAAAGTGTTCTCGTTCGTTACTCAACAACGAAACGGGAGAGGAGTATTTTATCATGGTTCATTGGGACGCAATTGTTATCTTCATTGTCTTTTTTCTACTCGTCACCGTCCTGGGCTTCTTTGCTGCCCGTTGGCGTCAAGGTGACTTAAATCAGATTAGTGAGTGGGGTCTTGCTGGAAGACGCTTTGGCACGGTTATCACCTGGTTTCTCCTGGGTGGCGACCTCTACACGGCCTACACGTTTATCGCTGTCCCAGGCGCGATGTTCGCGGCTGGCGCGTTAAGCGGTTGGTATGCCATCCCTTACACCATTCTCGTCTACCCACTCATCTACGTCTTGATGCCTAAGTTCTGGGCTGTATGTAAGCAGCGTGGCTATGTTACAGCCTCCGATTTTGTGAAAGATCGCTTCGGTAGCCCCGCGCTGGCATTAGCAGTTGCCTTCACTGGTATCCTGGCAACCTTACCGTACATCGCCCTGCAAATGTTTGGTATTCAAGTCTCGCTCGCCGCTCTAGGTATTCCGCTCAGCACCAATATTGGCGGTGTCAATGTTGACTTTCCGCTTATCATCGCGTTTCTTATCCTGGCGGCATACACCTATACAAGCGGCCTTCGCGCACCTGCGATGATCGCGTTAGTTAAGGACGTGATGATTTTCATTGTCCTGTTTGCGACAATTATCTACATTCCTATCAAGCTTGGTGGGTTTGGCCCAATTTTCGCCGCTGTGCATCTGAAAGCTGTAGCAAGTCATGCGGCGGCAACAGCAGCAAAGCCGCAAACATTCTTTGAAATTCTTACACCCAAACAATTCACCGCCTACGCTACCCTCGCACTTGGCTCAACACTAGCACTCTTCCTGTATCCGCACTCGCTTACAGGCATTCTTAGCAGCAGCAGCCAGCGTGTCATCAAGCGTAACATGGCACTTTTACCTATCTATTCGTTGATGCTTGGCTTGCTCGCATTGCTTGGCTATATGGCAATTGCGGCGAAAGTTAAGCCTGCGACCGCTAACCTTGCGGTCCCCGCGCTGCTCAATGCCACGTTCCCTTCCTGGTTTATTGGCTTCGCATTCGCAGCGATTTCGATAGGCGCACTTGTGCCTGCGGCTGTCATGTCTATCGCTGCCGCGAACCTATTCACACGAAACGTTTACAAGGAGTATATTAAGAAAGACGCGGGCGATAGGGAAGAGGCGCAGGTAGCGAAGATCACCTCATTTGTTGTGAAGTTTGGTGCCTTGCTCTTCATCGCCTACCTGCCAACAGCACAGATCATCACCTTCCAGCAACTCGGTGGCACCTGGATATTGCAAACGCTGGTACCCGTCTATCTGGGTCTCTATACCAACTGGTTCAATCGCTGGGCCTTGCTCATCGGCTGGCTAGCAGGTATGATCGCGGGAACAGGTATGTTCATTGCGACTGGTCTAAAATCAACGATTTACCCTGTCTTCGGTATTCAGATGTACGTGGGTATCTCGGCACTCCTACTCAACATCATTCTTGCCATTGTCCTCACGCCAATCTTTGAAGCGGTAGGAGCAAGACGTGGACGCGATATCACCCTACCCGCAGACTACGACGAGGAAGATGCTCCCGCCGAACCAGTGGAAGTTGGGCGCGAAGCATTAGGATAAAATAGACACAACAAGAAGGAGGGAGAATGCCGTTAGCGGCATTCTCCCTCCTTCTTGTTGTGTCTATTCAAATAGGGATGGCAGGTCTGCTACGCTTTTAATCAGGCGTGTATGACGGTAGCTACCAAGTGTTTCTGCGGTATGCGCACCACTCAGGACACCGATAACTTCGCCACAACCAGCGTTATATCCCTCTTCAAGGTCTGATGGAGAGTCACCCAGTTTCATCACCTTATGTACATCGAGTACGCCAAGTCTCTCCATCGCGCGATAAATCATGTAGGGTGCCGGACGCCCTAGTGAGACATCGGTTGAAAATATGGCTGTGTCTACAAAGCGACCTAGCCAGTTCAAGCGATCTATAATCAAACCACCGATGGTGGCATCGAAGCCAGTATCGGTCGCTATCTTAATACCGCGTTCGCGCAAAAAAGCAAATGTTGCTTCAGCACCAGGAATAGGCGTAAGCTGCTTATCGTAGGCCGCCTTCATATGCTCAATAAAGGTCGTCAGAGCCTCGTCTGCCACCCGTTCAGCATGTGCCGAATCGCCTGGATAGCGACGTGCGGCAAGCATGGCAAAGACTTCACGTTTGTTCATACCCATCAGGTTGTTCAGCTCTTTTGGCTCTCCAGGTAAATCGTGGCTACGAACCGTATCAACCAGACAGGTCAGCACCATGCCATTGTCTTCTATGGTTGTACCAGCCATATCAAACACAACAAGTTCTATTGGTCCCATGATTATTCCTTCCTTTTTTCAATAATGTGAAGCGATTACAAACATCAAAGGGTGTGCTAAAGCAGACCCATACAGGAGTTCACGGCGGTCAGGTCCTGTACAGGTCTGCTTTAGCACGTCCTTTTGGTGCCTCGATTGCCGACGAGGACGTGATACATCGGTCCCTACAAAGATTACCAGACATCATGCAAGCACAGCATCTACATGTGCGCGTGAGAAGCCGGGTCCGGTTGACATGCCTTTGCCCGCAATGCCAGTTGTAATGTGAATGTTTCCATGAAGCGTTTCAGTGTAGACCTCGCGTTGTGAATGGTGCAGGTAGTACCCGTTCCAGGTCTTCTCAATCTCCCAGGACGAAAGCGTTAGCATACGCCGCCCATAACGCAAAATGGCATCGTTAATGCGACAGTTCGTATATTCTTCTCCCACGCTGGCATCTTGAAAATCGCTGTACTCATGTGAGTCACCAATAATCACAGAACCATCTACCGCTTGCTTGAACAAGAGATGTATTCCATACTCGCGTAAATCACTCTCTACAGGTTGCTGACACAACTTGTCATACGATGGTGTTGATTTGAACGCGGGATAGCGTAGGATAGAGAGGCCAGAGAGAATCGATAGTGGCAGAGTACGTGGAGAGAGCGGAACAGTCTGCATCATTTGCAGTTTGCAGATACGCAAGCCACTTGTACGGAAGAACTCAGGAAAGAGCGTACGATACTCCGCGCCACTACACACAAACACCTGTTCTGCTGTAAACGTATTGCCACTTGCATCCCTCACGATGCATTGTTTACCTGTAGACTCTACGGAAACTACCGTCGTATATGGTACATACCGCACCTGCTCACGCTCAGTAAAATACGGAATCCACTGTTTGAGCAAACGCCGTGGTTCAATCGTAAAATCGTTTGCGAAGTGGAGCGCACCCTGACAATAATCTGCTTGTACGAATGGATAGCGATAGCGCGCCTCAGGTGCTGAAAGATACTCGCAATTGTACGTCGCGGCGTAGAGTTGTGCGAATTCTTCCAGTACCACACGCTCAGCCTCAGTCGAGGCAAGATAGAGACTACCAGGAACATTGACCGAGATATCGCGCTCTTGCTGAATCGCCTGATAAATCTCGCGGCTGGCATGAGCATATTCTGCCCACTCGCCTTCTGCCTCAACAATTGATTGTACAACCATACCAAAATTGCGCGTCGAGGCGTCGGTAGGAAGGGCGTTTCGTTCTAGTAACAACACCTTGTAGCCCTTGCGCGCCGCGAAATACGCATGAAACGCTCCCAACACACCTGCACCAATCACAATGACATCCGCAAAATTAGAATTTGGAGTAAGGGGGGAACTCATTCTTTGTTTCTCCGTGTAATAGACAACCCTATTTTAGTAGTATACCCGAAGATTGTTAAGCAAGCAGTGCTTATTTTTTAACATTTGCTAAAGAGCAACGGTAGGAGCGCAATGAATTGCTTGTCCCTACCGATTATGACGAATACGCTAACACACTGCTTGCATCAACGTGATACGATAAACAAAAAGATGATAAAAGATATACTAGAAAGAAACGCAAGCATATGAATGACGATGAATTTCTTGATGAATCTTCTGAAATAGGCAGTGATGAACTTTTGTCCGACGATAATTTGCGCTTACCAGAGAGTGCCAATACACTTGTACGTTTGCATGCCGTACGTGCATGGCTGACACGTCGTGAGGTAGAAACGAGCATGGAGATTGGCGAGGCGGCACTTACACTACAACAAGCCTTTCAAGAGCCGCCTCAAGAAACGCGATTGCATCGCCGTGAACGACGGAACCAAGAAGGCAGCATGCCTCGTGTACAACGCGCTCAACAGGCACTGGAAGAGGCACAACAACGCCTTAGCACCTATGAAGAAGCACAAACACTGCTCGAAGATTGCGTTACACACACTACAAGTGGTGAGCGTGTTCTCGTCGAGTACTATTTGATGTTGGAAGATTTGATGCAAAGCACAATTGAAGCACAAGAACCTTCACGTCAGAGAATCAAAGCCCTTGCCGACGTGCAACATCGCGTCGAGCGTGTAGGCGCTCCAAACGAGGAGTAGAAAAAAGCAGAGCGTGGGATG
>CAZZVE010000069.1:0-15191 GCA_964657325.1 uncultured Ktedonobacterales bacterium | reverse complement strand
AAACATCCCACGCTCTGCTTTTTGAGTTTTTCATCTCGAGAGCGACATTGTTGCATCACTACCAAAGTGTAGTGTGAGTGATGAAAGCGGTACCTGTGAAGCAAGAGGAAAATCAGCATAGCCATCTCGTGTGCCGTTAGGAAGTGTTACTGGTAGCAACGAAATGTACTTTGGCGCAACGGCTTGTCCATTAGCCAGCACAAGTTGTAGATAAGAATCGAATTGTATTCCCACAGGTTGTGAACCGTTATTTTTCGTATGCATCATCACACGAACAGTGTACGCTCCAGCTAGCTTACGATCATCGGAAAACTTTGCCGCCTCCGTTGCTTGCGATACCGTGAGGCGTAAACCTTTCACATCCACGCTTTTGTTCAAGGCTAATGAATCAACCTGATTCGTGATACCAATGGTAGGAATAAATGCTGGGTCTGGGTCGCCACTTGTATTGTCTACTTCACCCTCCGTTGGTCCGTGGAACGCGAGCACAACCGCGACAGCAATAACCGCAATCGCAAGTACTGTCCGCATGCGAGGTGAGAGGCGTGCAAACCAACCACGCTTCTTTGCAGCAGTAGGGGTTGTCTGCACTTCTTGCTCTGGCTTCGGTGCCTGTGATGATTGTATATCCTGAGACATAGTTATTTTTCCGCTTCTATTGAGTTCGTAAGAGTCTGCAAATAAATCTGTGTGGTCATATTATAGCAATAACAAGCAGAGATGAGTAGAGTAGGTAGTTGGGGAATGAGAAGGAGAGAAATTGTTTCCGTAAAGAGTTTATTTTCCTGAAAGTACACTCTTTTTTCATGCTTTCAGTTGATAAATAAGCTATAGGAGTAATCATGCTTCGTAGAATTCGTTCGCGTAGAGCAATCATCTTTCCGATGATAGGTGCTTTGCTGTGCATCTTCCTCTCAGCATTCACTTTCAGTCAGTTTGCCTCTGCGCACAATGCAAATCTAGGCACACTGAATGCAAGCAGTCAGAAGAAACGTCCAAGCCCGACAGCAACAGTTACTAAGCGTCACACACCAACCCCGACACCACGTCCAGGCAAAACGCCAACGCCCGGGTCTACTCCGACAATAGGAACAACACCTACTGCTGGAGCGACAGCAACGGTAAGCACGACGCCAACCGTCACCTCTACTCCAAGTTCGCAATCATTGCAGGTATTTGTTGAACCCGATGCGGGCGAGACACCTATTCTTAATGGTATCAATAACGCGCAGAAATCTGTCTGGCTTGAAATGTATCTCATGACGGACAAGAACGTTATTTCAGCGTTAGAGAATGATGCCAAACGTGGTCTGGATGTCCGCGTCATGCTTGATCCCAGTCCTTATGGTGGTGGTTCTCCAACAGCAACACTGAATGCACTCACAGCCGCAGGTGCAAAGGCACAAACGAGCAATCCCTCATTCACGTACACACATGAAAAAGGCATGGTTATCGACGGTAGCACCGCGTACATTATGACAAGTAATTTCACGCTCTCAGCTATCTCAACGGGCAAAAATCGTGAATATGACATCATCGACTCGACTCCACAAGATGTCCAGGGCACCATTGATATCTTCAATGCAGACTGGAACCGTACCGCAGAGCACGTCACAGATTCCAATCTCGTTATCAGCCCCGACAATTCGCGTAACGATTTCGTGACCTTCATCAACAACGCCAAATCGTCGCTCATCATCGAGGCTGAAGAGATGCAGGACAGTACCGTCGAACAAGCTATCGCCAGCGCGGCCCAGCGTGGCGTTAATGTGCAGGTGATTTTACCTACGCCATCAAGTGGAAGTACTGATTCCAATGCGGCAGGCATCGCAGTGATCAAAGCAGGCCGAGCGCAGGTGAAAGAAGACCCAAAACTTTACATGCACGCAAAAATGATGGTTGCCGATGGCACTAACGCCTACGTCGGCTCCATCAACATCTCTAGCAACTCATTTGATAACAACCGTGAACTTGGTGTCCTCTTTACCGATTCAGGCATCATCTCTACCCTCAAGCAGACCTTCCAAAACGATTGGGGCGTCTCCAACAGTCAGGATGAATGGGGCTTTTTCTTTTAGCAGAGAAGAGAGATATGATATGCAGGTGTGACTCGTTGAGTCACACCTGCATATCATATCTCTCTTCTCTGCTAGGAGTTCATTATGCTATCCTTACGACGTTTTGTGCCTTATCCCGATCTGCTAGCCATACATAACATTCGTTGGCTGGTCATTTCGCGCTTCTTCGCGGACCTGTTTTTTTATTCGACCACGATTGTCTTGTTTCAGCATCAGCGCGGCCTCAACTTCACACAGATGTTTTTGATGGAGTCGATCATCTCTGCAACGGTTTGGCTTGCCGACATTCCCACAGGTGTATGGGCCGATCGCTTTGGCTACCGTCGCCTGATTATTGCTGGCCGCATACTCAATGGTATTGGACTAGTTGTATTTGTTTTTGCCTATGGTTTCTGGCCGTTCGCCTTCTCTAATATCCTTGCAGGTCTCGCTATTGCTTGCCTCTCTGGTTGCGAGAGCGCGATGGTCTACAAAAGTCTGCCAACCGAAAAGAAAGAGCAAGCAGCGTCCTCGGCCTTTACGTTACTCTATGCCGCATCAAATGCTGGCTTTTTCGTAGGACTTTTGACAGGAAGTTTCATCGGTGCATACAGTCCAACACTAGCAGTTGCCGTAAGTAGCATTCCTGCCGCACTCGCCCTGCTCACAGCATTACGTCTGCGAACAGAGCCAGAAAAAGACACAACGGGCGTACACAAAAAAGTCGTCGGTATGCAGGAATTGCTGAGAAGTGCAATCGCTATCATTCGTACACAACCCGCACTCGTGGGCCTAAGTTTCTTTGACACAGCCGCGTTTGCCTTTATCAATGCGATTTTCTGGTACAATCAACCTTATCTGACAAGAGCAGAGATAGCAGTCGCATGGTTTGGACCGATTATGGCAACAGCAATGGGACTAAAAATCCTCGTAGGGCTGCGCCTTCCATATATGCAATCTCATGTAGGGGTGCGTTTCACCTTGATTCTTTCATGTCTGATTCCAGGAATTGCCTATGTACTCCTCGCAGTAGTTCATGCCCCATTACTAATTATAGTATGCATTACGCTCATCGTGATGCTACCAGCATGGCGTGCGCCACTCGTTCAGGCAGAATTGAACCGTTTAATACCGGATGAAGCGCGTGCGACGACACTCTCATCACTCTCGTTCCTTGGCACGATTGCAGGTATTGCACTCAATCCACTGATAGGATATATCGGCGATTTGAGTTTGACGATAACAGGAATGAGCATAGGTCTAGGACTGATAGTGCTTTGTGGAATAGTGCCTTTTGTCGTAGAAGCAAAATTAAATCGGTAGGGGCCGCAATTCATTGCGCCCAAAGATGTGGGTGGGGCAAACGTTTCCAAAACGTATCATGTGGCAACGTGGACCCCTCCCGACCCATCTCTGGGCGCAATGAATTGCGGCCCCTACCGTTGAGTTATATTAAGATTGGGCCAAGAAATTTTGCGCTCCAAAAGAACTACCTAACACGTCCTTTGATGACGCGCCAAGCCAGCGATCAAGCACAGTGGCATAGACGGAACGAAAGTCTGTCGTGTACTTCATATTCCCATCCTGGTCGAGGCTTGTCAGGTTTGGTGGCTCACCATAGATACCCTTGACAATCGGGTTGCCAAGCACAAACATCGGTGCTGCCGTACCATGATCGGTGCCGAGGCTTCCATTTTCCTCAACACGTCGCCCAAACTCGGACCAAGTCATGACCACAACGTTATCAGCTTTACCATGCGCGCTCAAGTCGGTATAAAAGGCTGCTAGCCCATCAGCGAGTGTCTTCATAAGTGTGGCATGTGTTGCCTGCTGGTTTGCATGTGTATCAAAGCCACCAAGTGTCACATAGCCAACGCGCAAGCCCAACCCCTGCACAATTGCTTCGGACAACACCTTAAGACCTGCCGCGAACGGACCCGTTGGATAGGTCGCCATTGCTTTATACTGTGAGTCTGCCTGAGACAATTGACGGGCACCGTCTTGCGCATTCAAAGCTGTTGTGTCAAGAAGTGCTGCATAAGGTGAGGATTTAGGATAGGTGTTGTACAAGTTCATTAAAGCTTTCAGCCGTGCATTGCCTCCATCGGCATCAAGTGGATCGGGTGCGACACGATAACTTTGTACACTCGCAACCGTCGGTACCGATGCATTGATGGACGAGAGGGCTTGTGCGGTCTGTACACCAATATCCATTGATTTGAATGGATGCCCATCTTTATCAACCCACCCTGAAACCAGTTTGCCTAACCAACCGTCCGTGCCTGTTCCATTCAAGTCGAGCGTCTGCCAGATATCCATTGCCTGGAAATGCGAGAGACTCTGGTTGGGATAGCCAACGCCTTCGACCACCGCCATATGCCCCTGATCCCAGAGCGTTTTCAGTGGTGCGAGATTTGGATGGAGACCAAGACGCCCATCCAGCGACAGTACCTGTGACTCTTGAATACCGATAGTCGGTCGCATCTTGCGATAGGTTGCATCAGCAAATGGCACAACAGTATTGAGACCATCGTTACCACCTGCCATTTGCACGACGATCAGGGTACGATCACTCGCCGCTTGCGCTATGTGTGAGCCTTCAACCGATTGCGCGTGGGCTGAGGCGATACCGCGACTAAAGATTGCAGGCATCACCATACCAGCCGAGACCACTAACATACCGTTTTTTATCATTGCCCTTCGTGAGAGATTCATTTTTATGCTCCTAGTTCAATTGGTATTCGGGTGATGCCAATATCAAGTAGAGTGTGCCCCGTACATTGCTTACAGGATAGCTTTTGCCATTTGTCAATGTAATCCGTGCGTTACTCTTGCCCACATTTTGCTGTGTGAAGTAGCTAATAAACTGAGCACGTCGATCTTTCTCAACCACACCATCGAGTAAGACGGCGTTAAAGAAGTCAACGAAACGCTCTGGCGAGTCGATATGATTGGCATTGACCAGCCCCTGTATATCAGCACTCCCAAAGGTTCTCGCTTGCGATGTGCGACCGCCTGATACTAATGCATCAATATAGTTTAGTCGTGTCATCCAGGTGCCGCTATTGAGCCAGAGCGCGCTGACTTTATCCGCAGGCCAACCCGCAACGTTCGGCGGATCGAATAATGTTTGACCCATAATTGAGGTCATATACTCTAGCCCTTTGCCGTTGCCTTGCACATCCAGCGCACGGTACATGCCCGCGACAAACTCAGATGGCGATTTAATACGCGCTCGATAGGCTTTTTGTGAGGCAAACTGTGGAGAGAGTAACAGCGTCTTCATGACGGCACCGATATTGTGTCCGCTTTTCACATAGGTATTGACAAGCGGCGTGAGATCGTCATTTGTTGGATTTTCATAGACAAAGAATGTGAACAGTTTACGGCATAGAAACCACGGTGTCGCGGGATGGTTTGCCAGGATATGCACAACATCTTTATAATCAAGATTGCCCGTCTGTCCCAGGTATGTTTTAGTCAAACTGCTATGATCTTGCTCTACGTAGCGCGACTCTGTCGTATTCCCTTTAACATGCCAGCCAGTCAATGCAGCCGCTCCCTGAAATACGTCTTGTTGCGTATAGTGTCCCAGACCGAGTGTGAACAACTCCATCAATTCACGTGCGAAGTTTTCATTTGGCGAGTTTTTTCGACTCTTCGTCAGATCGAGGTAGACAAGCATTGCAGGATCACTAACAATACCCGTCAGAATATTGTCATAAGTATCAAAGGCATGCGTGCGGAAGAACTGGTTTTGCACCATTGTACGCCCATAAGCGTTTTTACCACCAACTTTACGAAAACTACTGGTAAGTAGCCCATGCCAGAACAACGTCATCTTCTCTAATAGAGGACGCTGTGTCCAGGCCATACGTAGGAGCCACCAGCGCTGCATATTGGTAATAGCAGCACCGCTTGGTATGGAGAAATCCAGGTTGAGCGACTTCAACCGATTCTCCATAGCATCATCTGAAACCTGTTGATAATTGATGAGATGATCAACGGCATCGGCAAAGCTGTAGCCTCGGTATGTGTTTAGATCGGCGGGCGTCGCTCCGAAACCCGCGCGTCGTAGTAGGTGTCCTATTTGCATACTACCCGCTATCGGCACATTTGGCAAAATGTTTAGTTCGCCATTTTGCCACGCTTCCTTCAACACCACGCCGCTACCAGCCGCCGCCGCAACACCTACTACACCAGTCGCGGCTGCAATACCAAAGAGTTTGCGACGTGACATTTTCTTCTGTGGATGTGGACGTGTCGCAAACGGAACGGTGGGCTGCTTTTCAAAGCTTGGACCGCCCACTTGCGTTCCATTCGTTTCCGCGTGCCCACGCCACTCTTCTGTTGGCTGATTATGTATATCCATGAAACGTCTCCGTCATATCCCTCGTTTATATATGTAGCTCTGATTATACGTTTGTTATTCGTGTATCTCTTTACATTTATTATTCTACCAGTTAGACCTCAAGGAAAACTCAAGAGAAGGTACAGGTTTGACCAATGTTTCTATCCAAAAGTACCAAATTTTTGTGCATCTCACTCAACTTCATTTAGCTTTAACTTGCGTAGGACAACATTAGGCAAAGGTACTGTGCCGTACACAAAGATAGTTGTATCCACGAAGAGATGATATAGTTCGTAAAGGTGCTCTTAACAAAGAAAGAGATGCTACCTATATTTCTTCTCCACGCCTTGAACCTTAAAAGGAGCATTTTCTACCTATGAGGCAAACGATAAAAGAATACCGCATTCCTATCGCTGTAATAAGCGTTGTACTAGCAGTGGCATTGCTAAGTACCAGTCTTTGGCTTGTACTTGGACATAGCCCAGAGAATAAACAGGCGACAACGCTTGTTAGTCCCACAAAGACTTCTGCGAAAACTGCTGTTCCACAGCCAACACAGGGAGCTGTTCCTGTATCACCACTCCTCTTTGGCACAAACATGGCACTGTTCGACAGTAGAGATCAGGTGATCAACTCTACTGCAACACAAACGTTATTACAACAAGTACATGCACAGATTATTCGTATGCCTGTACGCCCAAACCTCTCGAATGCAACAGAAATACAGGCGGCACAGGATATCAAAAATATCGGGGCCATTCCGCTTGTTGTGCTACATGGTGATGTAGTACCAACTGCACTAGCCGATGATAGCCTTATCGTGAAGGACATGAATACGGTCTTTGGCAAGAATATTGTCTACTATGAATTTGGCAACGAAGAAGATTCTAACCCTGGCATCAATGCTACAACGTATACAAATGGCTGGAATAGACTAGTACCACAATTAAAGAAGTTGGCCTTGAATGGACACTTTATTGGTCCTGTGAACTACAAGTACACGCGCTCGTACCTGACAACATTCCTGCAAAACGCACAACCACGCCCCGACGAGATTAGCTGGCACGAGTATACATGTAGCAAAAATGAGTCGGCCGATGCATGTATCGCCAAGATTGATACCTGGACAACTCATATCTCCAATGCCCGCAACGCGATGCAAACAACTATCGGTACCACTCTTCCAATTATGATTACAGAATGGAACTACGCGCCAGACCTATCATCCGAAGGTACAGGACAGGTACCTGCCGATGGCAAACACGAAAATGCTGCATTCATGACGGCCTGGACGACCAAAGCTCTGCAAACCCTGGCAGCAAGCCGTGTTTTTGCCTCCATGCAATACTCTTGCACCAATACTGCCATATCTTTGATTGACTCCAATAACTCCATTACGCCTCAAGGCACTATATTCAAAAATGCCTATCAGCAAATGATTATTCAGCATCAGCAACCTGGCGTGGCATCAGCAACAACGGTTCCACAGCAAAATAGTACAGCGAAAGGCAATAATGCCTCAAGTTTTTCGTTTGAAGATGGCACAACTGGTGGCTGGAATGGACACGGAGGTGGTATCTCCAATGTTCAAGCGAGTACAATGTTCGCGCAAGATGGCACACATTCATTGCAAGCAACACTCAGTAATGCAAATAGCAAGAACTTTCCATATGTTGCTGTAAGCACAGATAATACAGCAACCTATCCACATGGAGGTCAAACGCTCACTGCCTCTGTCTACGTTGCCAGTACCGCAGCTACGGTAAACGCGATTTTGTTCATCACCGAACACGATTACACATGGCATACGAGCAATGCGGTAAAACTCACGCCCAATACGTGGAATCGACTCACGTTCCCGATTCCTGCTGCGGTCACAGAGCAACCACGCCAGATTGGAGTTCAATTTAATAGTCCTACAGGTGGCGGTAGCACAGATGTCTATATTGATGCAGTTGGGTGGTCTTAGAAAAACGTGGCTTGTGTTCTACAGGGACATGACAGGGGCAAGCCCTGTCACTACTATACTTTCCGCCACTGCGTGGCCTGCCACGCCAGCCCGTATATAGTAGTGACAGGGCTTGCCCCTGTCATGCGACGCCAAGCCAACCCAGCTTTTTTATCCAGTGTATCCAACTACATCACTACCGCCTAACGACGTATTGTGGTAGCTAAAGTACATTGGACGCTCGGCGACAATAGTTCCGCTCATCGCTTAAACAGACGGAGTAGAACGGGAGAAATTGGTACTTTTAGATATGCTTCTACAAGAGAGCTACGTCACGCACGATATCGAGTAAGTCACGTACATGAAATGGCTTTACGATAACCTGTGATACACCCATAGTTTTTGCATCAGAAATGCCTACTTTTGCAGTAATAATGACAATTGAGGGTAAAGGATATACAGATGCCCATTGCTGATATAAACGATCTAAAAACGTATGACCGTCCATACCAGGCATGGCAAGGTCAAGCAGAATGACAGATGGATATCGTCCTTCACGAGCCGCATTATACATCCAGTCTAATGCTTCCTGACCCTCGGCTGCCTCCGCGGGTTCATAGCCATCTAGCTCTAATGCCCAGGATACCATATCTCGAATAGCTGGATTGTCGTCTACCACTAGCACAACAGGTTGACGCCCATCTACAGTTTGCCGTGTTTGACTCATACATTCCTCTATACTTTTCCTATAAAGCGTTGTTGAGCCATTATAACAAACTCTATTCGTGGTTTCAAGAGCATCAACCATATGTACAGGACTATTGCATATTCTCTACCGCGTCATCGGCCTGCTCGTGTGCGTGATATGAACTACGGACAAAGGGGCCGGACTCCACATGACGAAAACCCATCTTTTTGCCTTCGACCTTCAATGCGGCGAACTCTTCCAGTGGCACATAACGTTGAATTGGTAGATGGTCAAAGGATGGACGCAAGTATTGTCCGATAGTAAGAATGTCCACCTCATGCTCGCGCATATCATGCATGACTTCGAGTAGCTCGTCCCACGTCTCACCTAAGCCAAGCATGAAACCGGACTTAGTTGGTGCAACCGGATTCATCTCTTTCGCCCACTTGAGTACCTGTAGTGAACGTTTATAGACAGCTTGCGGGCGTACTTGCTTGTAAAGCCTCGGCACCGTCTCCACATTGTGATTATACACGTTGGGCTTCGCGTCGATCACTACGCGCAGTGCCTCATACGCACCTTTGAAATCGGGTGTCAGCACCTCAACCTTACACTCAGGGTTCAGACGACGTATCCAGCGAATGGTTGAGGCAAAAACTGCCGCCCCACCATCTTTTAGCTCATCGCGGTTTACCGATGTGACGACCGCATGACGTAGGCCCATCGTCTGGGCAGCTTCCGCGACACGCTTTGGCTCCTCCCAATCCAGGCCAAGAGGACGCCCCGTTGCCACAGCGCAAAAACCACAGCTACGCGTGCATACACTCCCTAAAATCATGAAGGTCGCCGTTTTATGACCCCAACATTCACCAATATTGGGGCAACGCGCCTCTTCACATACCGTATGAAGCGATTGGTTACGCATCAACTGCTTGAGTTGCTGGTAATTCTCCCCCTTAGGAGCACGTACTTTGAGCCATTCTGGACGGCGTTCTGGAATCATAGTCGCCATGTTTGTTTTTCCCTTGTGCTAGTATACGTCTATTTCACGTCCGTACCCCTGCAATTTGGTACGAACCGCTTGTAAAAATCCGCCTGCTCCCGCGCCATCAAGAATGCGATGATCAAAGGAGAGACACAGAAACATCATAGAACGGACCGCAATAGCATCATCTTCTACCACCACAGCACGTTTCACCACTGCATCCATACTAAGAATACCCGCATGAGGCTGGTTGATAATCGGTACTGATAGAATTGTACCAAAAACGCCAGGGTTGTTGACCACAAAGGTACTACCCTGCATATCTTGTAGCGTCAGTTTGTTGTTACGAGCGCGCTGGGCAATGGCGTTGACCTGTTTTGCCAGGCCAGCCAATGTGAGCGAGTCGGCATCGTAGAGTGTTGGCACGACAAGGCCAGCATCAGTTGCGACAGCGATGCCTAGATTGATACGCTTCTTGATAATAATTTTGTTGTCTTCAGTCCAGGTCGAGTTGATAGTAGGAAATTTGCGAATGCCCTCACAGACCGCCTTCATGACAAATGGGACATAGCTCATGCCATAGCCCTCACGTCGCTTGAACTCGTCCTTGTTTTTCGCCAACCATTTCGCAATATTGGTCATATCGACCTCAACCATCGTGGTTGCATGTGGCGAGGTGCGCTTACTACGCACCATATGTTCCGCGATGGCAAGGCGCATACGGCTTGGCGTCACTACCTCATCTTCACCGCTCATGCTCGCGGGTCGCTCAACCGGGGCTGACTCATATGGTAGAGGAGCATTTTTCGACTCCTGCACCTGTGTCGTCTGCACTGGACGCGCCACTTCTGTAGACTGTAGCTGTACTGGTGGCGTGAGCCGTGACATCACAGCAACTTGCTCACTCTTGTCTACTTGCTGTCGTTGCGAGACGTAGCCCAGGATATCCTCTTTACGAACACGTCCATTCGCGCCCGTACCTTGAATGGTATTGAGATCGACATTGTGTTCACGTGCGAGACGACGCGCAAGAGGCGAGATACGCTGTCGCTCATCGTCTTGCTCACTAAATGTGTTATGCCCAGTATCGCCACCAACAATAGCTCGTGAGCTTATGGGTTGCTCGGTCAAAACGGGCGTCTTTGCCTGTTGTGTACTTTGAACAGGGGCGGCGTCAGGCCCTGGTGCACCTTGTGCTGAAGTCTCAACATTTCCATCCACACGCTCTTCAATGAGTGCGATTTGTGTACCTACCGCCACGGTCTCATCGACACTGACGAGAATTTTTGTCAGACGACCCGCGACAGGTGAGGGCAATTCGGCATTGATTTTGTCCGTGATGACCTCGACGAGCGATTCGTCTTTCTCAACGTAATCGCCCACCGCTTTCATCCAGGACCCTATTGTACCCTCAGCGACCGACTCGCCAAGTCGTGGCATCGTTACAGGTGTCGGCATACGAAAAACTCCTTTGTTTATCTTTTCATGAATGGTATCAATCAAACATGGCATTTAAGAATTTGTACTCCTGTACGGGTCTGCTTCAGCACACCCTGTTCGCATAGGCGAATGTTAGAGGACATTGTAAACGTTTCAACATCCTCCCACATTCATGAATGGCGAAAGGGTGTGCTAAAGCAGACCCGTACAGGACAATTCAGCATTCATTTGCACATAATTAATACGCGGCGAGCTTTCGGGCCGCCGTCAAAATCTTTTCAGCATTCGGTAGATACGCGGCCTCTAACGGAGGCGCATATGGGAAAGGTACGTCGGGCGCGGCGACGCGTGTAATAGGTCCATCGAGGTACTCGAACAGGTCTTCCGCCAGAATCGCGGATAGCTCGGCACCAATACCGCCCGTAAGCGTATCCTCATGCACGATCAAGACCTTGTTGGTACGTTTCACTGACTCCTGGATAGATTCACGATCAAGCGGTGAGAGGCTACGCAGGTCCATGACTTCCGCCTCCAAATCGTCCTCTTCCTCAAGAGTTCGCGCCACTTTGAGACACTGATGTACCATTGCACCGTAGGTAAGAATGGTCATATCCTCGCCATCGCGCCGAATGATTGCTTTCCCAAGTGGCACAATATAATCATCTTGCGGCAATTCCTCGCGCAGTTCGGGCAAGCGATAGAGCAGTTTATGTTCCAGGTAGAGCACTGGATTGTTGTCGCGTACAGCCGCTTTGAGCATACCTTTCGCATCATAAGCCGTAGCAGGCACCACTACTTTAATCCCAGGAGTGTGAAAGAACCACGCCTCTGGACTGGTCGAATGAAATGGACCACCCTTCGTGCCACCACCAGAGGGACCACGAATGACCATAGGCACAGGCATACCAACACGCCAGTACATCTTGCTCGCCATGTTGATAATCTGATCAAAACCGGAAGCGATAAAGTCGATAAATTGCATTTCAGCAATTGGACGCATACCCATCAAAGCTGCGCCAACTGCGGAACCGATAATCGCGGCCTCTGCCATTGGCGTATCAATCACGCGCTCGGCACCAAATTCTTCTAAGAGACCCGCACTGACCTTGAAAGCACCACCATAGCTACCAACATCTTCGCCAAGCAGGAATACAGCTTCATCACGCAACATTTCTTCGCGGATAGCTTGACCTATCGCCTCTAAGTATGTGACCTTCTGGTGTTTCTTCTCTTCGCTCATCATCGGACAACCTCCATAGGCGTGTTAGATTCGGCCTGCAACATAGTAGTAAAGGGTTGGCCTGTACGCCTATCAAGTGCATTTACATAGCGGGCATCTTCCGCATCCGGCTCACCAATGATCGCAGTCGGTCCATCAGGAGCAAAGACATACTCTGCTACTGTCGTTATGTCGGGGGCGGGACTATTTTCCGCGAACTGTACAGCGTCATCAACAGTAGCCTTGATACGGGCTTCAATCTCTATCTTCTTAGCAGGGGTAAGCACCTGCTGCTCTTGTAAATATGCCTCGAAACGCTGTATCGGGTCTTTGGCGAGCCATTCTTCGCGCAACTCCTGTGGTACATAATCGGCCTTATCAGCCTCTGAATGTCCACGTACACGAAATGTCTTGCATTCAACAATCGCTGGTCCCTTGCCACTTCGTGCATATGTCACTGCACGTTCCACGGCCTCAAAGACGGCAAGCACATCGTTTCCATCAACACTCTCGCCTGGAATACCATAGGATTTAGCGCGCTCCGAAAGATTTGAGATGGCGAACTGTTTCGCGCTTGGAGTTGAGTAGGCATAGCCATTATTTTCGATGACCAGCACCATCGGCACTCTTTGTACAGAGGCAAAATTCATAGCTTCATGAAATGGTCCCGTATTGGTTGCGCCATCGCCACACGATGCCAGCACAACGGTAGAACGCTTACGCATTTTCATGGTCAGCGCGACACCACAGGCTACGGGCAACGATTCGCCAAGCATACTAATCATTGGTACGATGCCATGATGCATATCACCGATGTGCATTTGTCCATCACGCCCCAGCGTTGGTGAATTGCCACGCGCTAGCCATTGGCACATCACCGCACGTGGCGAACCACCACGGACAAGATGCATACCCAGATCACGATGTTGCGGCACAATGCAGTCGTCATGGCGCAGCGTCATTGCTGCCCCAACAGTTGTCGCCTCATGCCCCTGCGCTGTATAGACGCCACCCACGACCTTGCCTTGCAAAAATAAGGTGCGGGTTCTATCTTCCATAGCACGAGTGAGGCGCATAAAGTAGTAAGTTGAAATAAGTGTATTACTATCCATTCAAGCAGGTTCATACTCCTTTGTAGTCTCACTCTGCATGATATCACATGTGGGAATGGGCCGTAGAAAAGCAGGGAGACCCTCACAAGTAAATTCCCTATACACGAATATCTATGCCGCTTCGTCATATGTGAGAGGCATATTGTTTCACTGCCTCGTTCTTAATCCTCTTTATGATGATTTCATAACTCTGCACGGATGCTCTATACAGGAGTCTTTATGTCTTATCTGCGCCATATCGTACAACACCTTTTGCCTCGCTTTGGGCTGGTGTTTTTCATTATGCTCCTCGTGCCGAGTGTTGCATCCGCACACGAAAAGTGGTTTACCGATGGCAGCAAGTATCCACCACAATTTGGCCTGATTTTCACATTGCCCGTCTTGGGCATGATTGGGCTTTCGTTCCTGGGTATCGGCGTCCTTGCGCTGCTTCGTCGGCTTGTCGGAGGAGATAATCGCTTTCCACAGGTCGGCTTCCTGCGCTATTATGACCGTTCTAATCAAGTTATCCTCGCGGTACAAACAGCGATTAGTTTGATCGCGGTAGCAGTAACGTTGCACATTTTCGCGCCCAATTTGTTTAGTGGTTCAGGTTTTTTAGGCTTTCTCCTCGCGGGTGTAGAGGTATTCGTCGCCTTCACGTTTATCAGTGGCGTTTTAACGCGGGTGGGAGCGATTGCGCTGATCGCGCTTTTCTTGTTCTCATTCTTTTTATATCCCGCGTGGGCTGTGCTGGAGCAGACCGTGTATGTGGGTATCGCCATCTACTTACTCATCATGGGTCGTGGTCTGGTGAGACCTGGACCACATAGAGAGCCGCTTTCTCGTTTCGCTCGCTATTGGCGTATGGCACCCTTTATATTACGAACAGGTGTGGGTATCTCTATTGTCGTCCTGGCCTTCACCGAAAAGCTTGTTGATCCCGCGCTTGCACTTGCGTTCCTCAAGACACATCCGAACTTTAATGTTGCTCAGCTTATCGGTCTGACATGGTTTACCAACGAACGCTTTATCCTTGCCGCTGGAGCTGTCGAGCTAACAATCGGTTTAGCCTTGATTAGTGGCATTTTACCCAAGATTGTGATCTTCGGCATGTTTGTGCCCTTCAACCTGACACTACCATTTCTACCACCGACTGAATTACTTGGACACTTGCCCATCTTCGCCGTGATGTACACACTACTCTTCCTACCACCCGTTAGCGAACAAACGATTGACGGTACTAGCCTGGAAGAACATCCACACGTCGAGGCACCGCCACCAGTAGAAGCACAACTGCTCCGCTCTTGACTAATTCACCTACTAGAAGAGCATGACAGGGGCAAGCCCTGTCACTACTATACTTTCACTCCTGCGGGGCGAAGTCACGCGGTTCGTATAGTAGTGACAGG
>CAZZVE010000068.1:9005-23723 GCA_964657325.1 uncultured Ktedonobacterales bacterium | reverse complement strand
TAATGTTAATGCTCTGGTATGCCAGAGCATTAACATTATTATATGTTTCTTACTGCTTACTTATTTATTTGCTCCCTTTTTTAGCACCAGTCAACTCTTCGCTGATCTGCCATACTTTTTTCTGCAGCATCATATCATACGATTTACGTGACGAGCGAAGTTCCTTACAGGAATAGAAAGCTCTTCCAGTTATGCTATCAACCATTGGCGAGGACGCGAGGTAGATAGCCGTTTGTGCGCCTTCTTCTGAACTTCTGGCGAAGCGAAACAAGAGAGGGAAGATTTTATTCATAATGTGGTTGCCATTGCTACCAAATTTTGTTGCTACTGGCCCAGGTGTAACCGCGTTGACCGTTATTCCTGTTCCCTCTATGCGACGTGCTAATTCATAGGTGAAAAGCATTGTGGCAAGCTTTGCCTGTGCGTAAGCTACAATGCTAATATAGCGTTTTTCGTGTTGCAGGTCGTTAAAGCTAATAGTCCCAATACCCTCGACATTAGAACTGATGTTAATAATGCGCGCTGTTCCACTTGCCTTGAGAACATCGAGCAACAGGTTTGTCAGCAGAAAAGGGGCGAGGTGATTGACAGCAAAAGTCATTTCTATACCATCCACCGTTGTCTCACGCGTGAAGAAGATACCGCCAGCATTGTTGACCAGCACATGCAGATGCTGATAATGCTGTTTAAAGTTCTCGACAAGTTCATGGATAGATTGCTGTGACGAGAGATCGACATACATGACCTCGACGTTCATATTCCCGCTCCGCATACGAATTTCATCGCGTACCGTTTCTCCCTTGCTTTGATTGCGAGCTACAAGAATCACGGTTGCGCCCATCTGTGCAAGCACAGCGGCTGTTGCCTTGCCCATGCCTGATGTTGCACCCGTAACCATACAAATTCTGTTCTGCATTGTCGTTTGCATATGTTTGTCTCCTTTTCATTCAGTTACAGCACGTCTATTTTTATGAACGTTTATCGAATTTAGAACGATGTTCAGTAAGACATAAAAAAATTAATGTTTGCTTATTCCGTCCACAAAGCATAACAGAATTTGATCATCACTTACTACATACGTTTCCCATGGCACGTTATGCATTGTAAGCCGCAACATGGCAATACCATGCACAAGGGACCAGCAGCCAAAGGTCATCTCTTCCAGACCAAAGTTTGGACGAGTCATGAAATTACCTTCAGCAATACCCTCCTGAACAATCTGTCGTAACAAATCGTAGGGAGTTTCTTCTGGAAACTTCGTCTGTGTCGCCTTGCGACCGAAGATCAGCAGGTAGAGTTCGGGATGAGTGCGAGCGAATTCCAGGTAGGTGTGTCCGTAGGATTGTAGACGTTCACGTGCCGAGAGGTCAGTTGAGATATGACGAACATGCATTATCAAGCGCGCAAGAGCCTCCTTGACCACAACTGCGAGCAATTCGTCCTTGCTGGAGAAGTACTCGTATAGGTTGGAGGCACTATAGTCAATGCGTTCGGCAACATCTCGCATGTTGAGCGCATCGGGTCCCTGCGCCTCTATGATCGCCTCTGCAGCCTGAACAATTGCATTCCGCGTACGTGCCTGGCGTCGCTCCCGTGCTTGCCCTCTTACCATTATTTGAACGTTTCTCCATTTTCTGAACGCTGTACGGCTATAGTGTAACTGGAAAAACGAACTCTGTCAAGGAGATAGGAAGACAAGCAAAGATACGTGTCAAAGCTATAAACGCAACTTTTCATCTTAGCTCCCCGTGTATAAAGAGAACAACATAAACCATTTTTCTATAGAAACTATAAAGATTACAAAAAGGGAGTGTACCCATTATGGCAATGACAGAAGAATCAATGGTGATCGGTGTCTTCCGAGACCACGCGTTAGCCGAACGAGCGATAGACGAGTTACGGCATGCTGGCTTCAGAAATGATCAAATTAATCTGCTAGGGCATACCAGTGGTAACGCGCGTGGAGGCATCATGAGTCTCTTCTCGCGCAAAAATGATACACCTGACACAACCGCAGCCGCTCCGAACGAACTGGCGACTTCGGGTATAGCGCAAGAGGATATGCCCTTTTACCAGCATGAACTGGAAGCAGGGAACTTCGTTGTCACTGTACAACCCTATGGGCATTCAAAAGAGGCCAGTGATATTCTGTACCAGCATGGTGCCTATGACGCCTCAGCGGATACCACGCGCTTAGGTGGTGGCAATCGTGTTGTGCCAATACGCGAAGAGCGTTTGCAGGTCAACAAACAGGTTGTGCAGACAGGCGAAGTAATCATTACCAAACGCGTCATCACTGAAAACAAAACCTTCACCGTTCCTGTCACACGTGAAGAAGTGACCATCGAGCGTGTTCCAGCGAAGAGTGGTCCTGTTGCTACAACGAACACCGCGACAACACGGAACGAAACATTTTCTGACAATAGCTCTAGCGTAGACACAACGACCGCAAATATAGTTGACGGCGGCGAGATGTTGAATAACGGTGGGACGATTCGCATCTTAGTGCGTGAGGAGCAAGTTATGCTCAACAAGCAAACGGTTGTTGTCGAAGAAATTGTTGTACATAAACAGCAAATACAAGAAACGCAGCAGATATCGGATACTGTGAAACGCGAGGAGGTTCACGTCGAGCATACTGGAAATATCATCATTCATGATGATGAGACAATAAATCAGTCTCGTGGTAGCATACAATAATAAATTTATTGTATGTAGCACGACAGGGGCTGCATGACAGGGGCAAGCCCTGTCACTACTATATTGTTCACCCCGGCGGGCAAAGCCACGCGAGTCTGTATATAGTAGTGACAGGGCTTGCCCTTGTCATGTTCCAAGCATACAAAACCTTTAGTGCGATAGTGAGACATGTACTACAACGGCGGTGATGTTATCGGGGCCGCCGTTTTCGTTGGCACGTGCGATCAAACGTTGTGCACTTTCTTCGGGTCCATACTGCTCGACGAGCATGCGCATCTCGTTCTCGCTTACCAGTGTATGCAGACCATCGGTACAGAGAATAAGGATATCTTTATCTTGTACCTGCTCTATGCCAACATATACATTTACGCTGTATGCCATGCCTAAGCAGCGTGTAATCACATTGCGCTTGTTCTCTGCATCAGCCTCTGCCTGTGTCATCTTGCCTGTGCGAACTTGCTCGGCAGGCCATGAATGATCTTCGGCAATTTGTCGCACCTGTCCACTACGAATCAGGTAAACAAGGCTATCACCTACGTTAGCAACGTAGACGGTATTGTCCTTGAGGACAGCGGCAACACATGTTGTGCCCATACCTTTATGTTCTCTATCTTCAGGATTATCTTTGAATTGTGCTTCATTGCGTTCAAAAATCAGAAGATTTGCACTTTCGACAGCATTGCGCAATGATTCTGCAATATTGTTGCTTGTATTCTGATAGTACACATCGCGTATTGTATTAACCGCTAGTTCACTTGCGGCATCACCGTGCGTTTGATCCCCTATGCCATCGGCAACCACAAATATGGCACCTTTTTGCATCATTACCTGTGGATCTTTAGGCACAACAGAGGTTACGTTATCCTCATTCACTGCGCGTGTACGACCAATATCAGTGTGAGTTCCAACGTCAAGTGTTAACAGGTTCATAAGTGAATGCTCCTTTCCTTCCAGACCAAACATATGCTTCAAAAAACTGATGCCGACTTGGATGTGTTCCAAACAAGCAGTCATTGCAAGGTCACGCAGCACGAGGCTCCATAAGGATGTCAGACCAACTATGCCTTCGTGCTCTATCGTGTTCCGATAATAGTCACGAAATGTTTGCACCATTTCACGTTCATACGCATGCCGAAACGAAACTGGATAGAGCAACAGTAGCGAACGATACAACATTTCTGCACGCCTCGCCGGGGGTTGAGAGGGTGGGCGAGTAGTCGTCATGCAGCACCGCCTGACATGTCCAAGCCAGGCAAGAGGTTTTTGAGATGCGCCACGCGGAGCAACTGCTCTAAGCGTTGTGCTTCTGCCTGCGCGACACGTTGCCCAAAACTGGTTAAACGATAATAGCGGCGACGTTCATCGTCCAACGCAGGATCTGGTCGCTCTCCTGATTCAGCAATCAAGCCATCGTTCAACATGCGTTTGATTGAACCATAGAGCGTTCCTGGTCCCATACGCTGCTTGCCATCTGTACGTAACGCCACCTCTTGCATAATGCCATAGCCGTGTCGCTCGCCATCGGCCAGTGCGAGTAAAATGGAGAACACGGCGGATGTCAGAGGCAAAAGAGCCTCTGGGTCTTGTTCAACGTTTTTCATTGTGCCTCCTCTCTTTATATCCGTGAAAGATATAACCGTTACGGATATATTACATCATGATATATGTATTGTCAATGGTTAGCTGTATGAGGTTCTGTCAGAACAACAGAGAACTCTGTACGGGTCTGCTTTAGCACACCCTGTTGGCAATCTACAATGATGTAGGACGTGAATATTGTTTCAACGTTACTGAACATTCGTGAATGCCAACAGGGTGTGCTAAAGCAGACCCGTACAGGAGTATAGAATTGCCCAGAAATAGTGCACTGTTAAAAACCTCTCCCCTGTTCGTGTCTGTTATGATATGTATAGTTCTGATAAATGACGATGAGATAAAAATATGGAAAAAATACTTTTCACACGACGGCAACGCTTCTGGATTGGCTTTCTTGCTGGTCTGGGTGCAGGTATTATAGCGACAGTCCTTATGCTGCTGTTGAGCGTTACCTTTAACGGTATCTCTTTGCCAGAGGTTTTTGGCTCCGCATTGACACAATTGATGCCACCTTCTATGTTCAATTCGCTGCATGAGTTGATTGGTGGAGACGCCAAACATTACTTTTTTTATTGTATTTTAGTGGGACAGGTTCTTGTCTTTGCCGCGAGCGGGGGCCTTTGTGCGCTTCTCGTGGGCAGAGTCAAGGCGGAAAAAACAGGGCAGGAACTACTTCATTGGGGCGAAGGAGTTGTTCTTACGCTTGTGCTCTTACTTCTGACAGGTTTTGTGCTTTTGCCAATAACAGGTGTTGGTGTCTTTGGATCGCGTCTTGTCATTGGTGCCATTAACACGATCATAAGTCTCGCGGCGGTAGGCATTATATTTGCTGGCTCGTTTGTGTTGTTGCAGAATCAGCTTGTTGAGCGTCAGGTACGCCTGTTGAGCGCGCCAATAGAGGTACAGGCGAAGAATGAAGCCCGACGCGAGCTTGTAATACGAGGTGTTCAGCTTGTTGGTTTAGGCGCGTTGGGCGTCCTGGCATGGCGTTTTATCACGGGTGCACAAGATCTCACAAGTGGCAGTGGTGCGACAAGTACAACAACAGCTCCCGGACTACTACAGGGCTATAAAAAGAAGATCACGCCTGTGCCAACGCCGAACTATGGCGATGTGAAACAAATACCGTTACTCTCAAAAGAGATTACGTCTAATGACCAGTACTATATCGTCTCGAAAAATCTCTTTTCTGACCCTACAGTGAATGGAGATACATGGCACCTCTCTGTATCAGGTGAGATCGAGCAACCCTTTTCGCTGAGCTATAACGAACTGACTGCACTACCAACGAAAAAGCAGTATGAGTCGATGATGTGTATCAGCAACGAAGTTGGCGGGCAATACATGAGTAGTGCCCTTTGGGAAGGTATTCCGCTCGCGGACTTGCTCGCACGCGGTGGTGCGATTAAGCCCGGCGCGACAAAGGTTGTGCTGTATGCCGCTGATGATTATAGTGATAGTATTCATCTGGTGAAGGCGTTAGAACCGACAACACTACTAGCATTTCGGATGAATGGTGTGACGCTACCGCAAGGGCACGGCTTTCCCTTACGCTTATTAGTGCCGGGCATCTATGGAATGAAGCATGTCAAATGGATCACGCGTATCGAGATTGTCAACACAGATTTTCAAGGCTATTGGCAGCAACGTGGATGGAGTGATCCTGCGCCAATACAAATGACCTCTCGCATTGATGTACCACTTACAGGCGTAACAATTCATGCTAATAAGCCAACATATGTCGCGGGTGTTGCCTTTTCTGGCAACAAAGGTATCAGTGAAGTTGATGTCAGTTTTGATATGGGGCAAACGTGGAACAAGGCTACGCTTAAACGTCCGCTTTCGGCTCTAACATGGGTTCTCTGGCAAATCCCCTGGCAGCCATCGTCTGGCACATACAGTGTTATAGTACGCGCCATTGACCTGCAAGGCAATGTACAGGACCCCTCTATTGCTCCTCCACTCCCCGATGGTTCAACAGGCTATCACAGCATACAAGTGACCGTTCAATAATTGTAGTTCGTCAAACATCATATGTCACTTGAACTAGGGCACCCGCTGCCTTCATCATTCCCCGAATGATGAAGACAGCGGGTGCCCTGGCCTCCGGCAAAATGTGCTCTGACGGTCTCTACAATTATTTCCCCCCCAAAACGCACAGTTATATTGATAGATGCGACTATTTCGTTCAAATTTCGTTCTTGTTTGCGAAATGCTAAAAAGATGTGGCACATGTTGTCCGGTTTTGGCCTCTTCATTGATTGTACTATGTAGGGGGAACGATTACATGAGAAAAGCATTACGAACACCGTCTTCATGAAACTCTGTTACGTTTTCTTGTTCTGATAATCGTCAATAAAATGATCGCAGATAAGGCCATTATGGTGATGGACGTTCAGGAGGATGAGGTAGCGCGTCTGCGTACAGGGGATGCTCAGGCTTTCCGTTCGCTGATGGAACGGCTACAGTATCCGATTACAGGATACTTGCATCGCCTTGTGGGAGAGCGCGAAGTAGCACTAGACCTCGCACAAGACACATTCCTGCAAGTGTATAAGGAAATTGGCAAAACATCTTCGCACCTTGCATTAGATGCGTGGATATATCGTATTGCCACAAACTATGGCTTGCGTTACCTCAATAGAAAACGCCTACGCCTGTTTATTCCTTTCTCTTTTGGCTTTGACAACCAAGGAGATGAGGTGTCAGGTATTAGCTCCGAAGATATGCAAGAGCGGTCGATGATAGAGGCGTCATTTGAAGAACGGACGGAGACCAGCATGCTGATTCAGGAAGCGTTCAGTAAGCTTACTCCTAACGATGCTGTATGTGTACAGTTGCACTATAGTGCTGGCTTCACTTATGAGCAAATTGGAGATATTGTCAAGATTTCGCCGGAGGCGGTGCGTAAACGTGTCGCACGAGGAGTTGAGAAATTTCGTAAGGTATATGCGCAAGACATGACACAAATGAAAAACGCTTCAATGTTGAAGGTATGATGGAATTTATGAGCAAGAAAAGTCAGCATAATAGGTCATGTATGGATGCCATATCTACTATGAGCAACTCTTTTGATATATATCAAATTTTTTACAGAAACGTTTTTGCTAAGTATGTGTTGCTGAGAAGGACGAAGACAGTATGAAACATCCAGCCGATGACATGCTTCTTGCATATGTTCGACAGCAGCACTTTGGGCCTGAAGACATACAAGAGCATGTGCACTCTTGTTCAGTGTGTAGTAAACGGTGTGCCGAGCTTAGAGTGATAGGGAATACAATAGAGACGTGGACGCGTTTCTCTGCTACCGATCCGCTCTATGCAACGGTTTCAAACCGTGTTATGCGCACACTCCATACGCCCAAAGTCACGCTCACAGAGCGTATATGGAGTGGCATTTCACGGGTGCGAGTAGGTCTACCTATCGCCGTTGTGTTTGTTTTGCTCTGCGTTATACTACTTGCAGGCTTAGGCGTGAGGACAGTAGGCAACGTGGCAGGAAGTAGTAGTGTGAAGCAACCAGGGTCAAAAATAGTGCCATCGCATCTAGTAGCGACACCAAGTAAGTCACTTGCTACCGCTACGTCGAAGCCGACGGGACCGACTGCTACCTCAGTTCCAGTTGGTCCTGTTGTAACCGGAACTGTAGCGTCAGGAAATAGTAGTCCGACAGTGACAGCAACACGACAACGAGAACCCACTATCGAGGTGAATGCACCCTGTACAACGTACATTAATGTTATTGAAAATCAGTTACATGTCTGTGGTAAGCACTTTACACCTGGTAGTATCGTGACGATCTATTACCAAAGCAGCACAAAAAATAAAACACATACTATGCAAGTAAGTGCCGATGGCACGTTTACTGATATATTATACATTTATAGCTGTAAGGACGTACCCTCAGCTGTGTATGTACAAGGGTCAGCAAATTCATCAGAAAAAGCTCAAGTAACAAAAAATATTACATTTGGAACGTGTCAAGACTTTGGAAAATTAAGAAAATCAAAACAGTAGTAGAGGAGAGCAGCTACTTCACGGCTCTCGACAGGAAGGATATAACAGAATGAAGCGACAGTGCGCATGGTGTTTACGACTCATGAATAGTGCAGGCGAGCATCTCTCACCAGCGCCACTGCCTAAACTCTACGACGCAACACATGGGATATGTGGTGTTTGTGGAACGAGGTGGATGGAGCAGGCTATGGGGTCACAGGACATGACCGATGTATGTATTCAGTTGCGCTCAAGGATGGTTGAAAGTACGGCACATTCCTTTACCGAACACACGACAACAGCAGGTGTGCGCTAGTACAATTTAATAAACTTCCTCTCTTTTTTGTATGAAGACGTGCACATTTAGCGCGTCGTCACCAGAAGGATCGAATACGCAGTAACTCTTTTCCCCCATGAGTTGCTTCCCATTCGGTCCTTCTTTGCTTTCATATTTGTAGAAACTGTTGTATGAGGTTGTTTACTTCGTCAGGTTGCTCTTGTTGAACCCAATGACCACTTGTGGGAATGCGTCGTACCTGTATCTTGGGTACCCATTGTTCGAGACCATATGTTAATGCGATATCGAGTGCGGTATCTTGCTCGCCCCAAATAAGTAGAGTGGAAGCTTGAATGACGCTTTTGTTGATACTGTAGCCTCGACGCAAAACCTGCCGATAATAGTTTAAGCTTGCAGTTAACGCTCCCGGCTTGCTCATCGCCCCTTGATATTCCAGGAGCACATCGGGCGGGAATGCTGATTTTTGTACTGCGCTCTCATAAATAGCTCTACCAATTGCTTGTGCGTGATTTGCACCCAGAACTGCTTCGGGCAACCAGGGAAGTTGAAAGAAGAAGACGTACCAGCTTTTGCTGATTTGTTTGAGCGTACGAAGTTCACGCTGGAAGGCCCAGGGATGCGGCGCGTTCAGCACGATCAGGCGTTGTGTCATCTGTGGATAACGCATAGCGAAACACCATGCTAGTATGCCACCCCAATCATGCCCAACTATAATCGCTCTCTCTTGTCCCAGTCCCTTGAGGAGTCCTTCGATATCGCGTAACAGCGTTGGAATGTCATAGCCGATACGTGGCTTGTCTGTATCGTTATAGCCACGCAAATCGGGAGCGACAACGGTATAGCCTTGTTCCGCGAGAAAGAGGATTTGATGCCGCCATGAATACCAGAACTCTGGAAAGCCATGTAGCAGTACAACGAGCGGTCCCTTGTTCTCTTCACCTTGCAGAACATAGTGCATGCGTATCCCGTTTGTGATGATGTTCCGATGCTGCCATATCTCCGTTGTTGTTGCCATACAAAACTCCTATCAAACGCAATTCCTATTAAACACAATCGAAGCATGACAGGGGCAAGCCCTGTCACTACTATACGATCCCACGGCGTGGCAAAGCCACGCGAGTCCGTCTATAGTAGTGACAGGGCTTGCCCCTGTCATGCTAATATGCCGTAGAATATTAATTTCCCTGTGTGTCATTATACACAATCGCGCGTTTTACCTGCTCTATGAGATCGGTGACAGGAATGCCACGTGGACAGGCATCAGCACAGTTGAAGATGGTACGGCAACGCCATACACCGTCACGCTGACCTAGAATGCCCAGGCGTTCCGCTCCGCCCTGATCGCGGCTATCAAAGATAAAGCGGTGCGCGTTGACAATTGAGGCAGGTCCGACCCAATCCGGGTTGCCCCACACAGAGGGACACGAACCGGTGCAGGCACCACAAAGGATACACTTAGTACCCTCGTCAAAGCGTGCACGTTCTTCCGCACTTTGCAAGCGTTCCGTACCAGGCTCGTTATCATATGTAATCAGGTATGGCTTGACAGATTTGTACTTGTCGAAGAACTGATCCATGTCTACCACGAGATCTCGAATCACGGGAAAGCCCAACATGGGTTCAATCGTAACCTTGTTGCCAACATCGCGCATAAGCACTTTACATGCAAGACGGTTGCGTCCATTGATACGCATGGCATCAGACCCACATACACCGTGAGCACATGAGCGACGATAGGTCAGGGTACCATCCATGTTCCATTTTATTGTATTCAGTGTGTCTAAGAGACGATCAATCGGGTCGGCCTCGACTCGGTACTCTGCCCAATAGGGCTTCTTGTCCTGTTCGGGGTCATAGCGCTTGATGCGCACCAGTACGTTCATGTTATCTGTATCTCCTTGATATTGTCTGGATACCGTGATGGTAGGGCGCAATCAATTGCGCCCCTACCATCACGGTATCCAGACAATATGTTAATATTTGCGTTCTTTGGGCACGAATATCGGGTCGTCAACCATAAGCACGTCTTTATAATCCAATCGAACGTCGTGAGTCTTTGTGCCTTTATAGGCAAGCGTGTGCTTGAGCCAGTTCACATCATCACGCTTCTGATAGTCGAGGCGGAAGTGTGCGCCACGACTCTCAGTACGCGCCAGTGCACCGTGTGTGGTAGCCTCAGCGCAATCGAGCAGGAAGCCAAGTTCAATCGTTTCGACCAGTTCTGTGTTGAAACGCTTGCCCTTATCTTGAACCTGAACGTTGCGGTATGCGTCCTGTAGACCATCAAGCGTATCGAGGGCGTGACGGAGGCCGCGATCTGTACGCTCAACCATGACTTGTTCGTCCATCTCGTTCTGCATCTCACTGCGAATACGAGCAGCTGATTCACCGCCAGTTGAGCTATAGATGCGGTCAATAAGTTCACGCGAGTAGGCTTCTGGTTCAGAAGGCAGGGGCGCGTGATCATTCTCTTTGATGAACTGTGCCATATGCTTGCCTGCACGTCGCCCGAACACGATCAGGTCTACTAATGAGTTTGTGCCGAGACGATTCGCGCCGTGTACCGAGACACATGCGACCTCACCTGCGGCGTAGAAACCAGGTGAAACGGTCCATTGCGGGTCAATCACAACACGCGCATCAGTATCTGTTGGAATACCGCCCATTGCGTAATGTGCGGTTGGCTGAATTGGCACAGGCTCAGTGATTGGCTCGACACCAAGATAGTTACGGGCAAAGTCGGTGATGTCCGGCAACTTCTCGGCAATCGCTTTCGCGCCGAGGTGACGTACATCAAGGAAGACATAATCCTTACCATCGACACCGTTACCGTCTTTAATCTCTTGCACGATACAACGCGATACGATATCGCGTGGCGCGAGGTCTTTCAGCGTCGGCATATAGCGTTCCATAAAGTACTCGCCCTTGCCGTTGAGCAGCTTGCCACCTTCGCCGCGTGCCGCCTCGCTGAGCAAGACACCTACTTTGTAAATGCCCGTGGGGTGGAACTGATACATCTCCATATCTTGCAGGGGAATACCGCGTCGGTAGGCAACTGACATGCCATCGCCCATGCAAGCAAAAGCATTGCTGGTGACGCGCCATGCGCGTCCATATCCGCCTGTAGCGAACAGAATGGCTTTGGCGTGGAAGGTGTGAATTTCGCCAGTACGAATTTCGAGGGCGACAACGCCACATGCCTGTCCATCGTTCATCACTAAGTCAAGCATCAGAAATTCGTTGAAGAAGCGCACCTGATTCTTGATAGCACTTTGATACATTGTTTGCAGAATCATATGTCCAGTGCGGTCTGCCGCGTAGCATGAGCGACGAACAGGACCCTCACCATAGTTGCGTGTGTGTCCACCAAAGCGGCGCTGGTCAATGCGTCCATCAGCAGTACGGTTGAACGGCAGGCCACGATGCTCAAGCTCATATACCGCGTCGATGGCTTCGCGAGTCAGGACTTCCGCCGCAGGCTGGTCTACAAGATAGTCACCACCCTTTACGGTATCATACATGTGCCATTTCCAGTGGTCCTCTTCCTGGTTGCCAAGCGCGGCAGCCACACCACCCTGTGCCGCTCCTGTATGTGAGCGTGTGGGATAGACCTTTGTCAGAACTGCGACACTGGCCTGGGGCAATTGCATCGCCGCCATCAAGCCAGCACCACCGGACCCGACGATGACAACATCAAACTTATGATACATAATTGTATGTCCTTACTAGGGCACCCGCAAGGGGATGCCCCTCCCATACGACGTGTCGTCGTGGGATGGTTTGTGTATGGGAGGGGCATCCCCTTGCGGGTGCCCTAGCTTCCCATACATCAATTATTTACCTTATAGTGCATGCTGGGCCAAGATTGCCCGTATGCTGAAACGTGATGAGGGTGATTGTGCCCAACATGAAAAAGACAAGTAACAAAACACCTGCAGTAGAAAGCAACGCGAGACGAGGGCCACGTGAGCGTACATAGTCGTCAATGACTACACGGAGTCCATTCATGCCATGTGTGAGTGCCAATGTGAGTAGTACCCAGTCGAAGAGCCGCCAGAGTGGATTGTCGTAGCGCATCGCTACAAACTGATAAGTTGTGCAGTGCACATCATTCGTTACATGCATGATGAACAGGTGTATGATTGTGAGAAAGATAAGGACAATGCCGGAGACGCGAAAATAGTACCAGGAAAAGGTTTCTAATCCGCCACTTGCTGGGCGTGGGCCACGACCAGTCGATATATTTAACATAATACAAGCTCCTCTTTTACAGCCTTGACAGTCCTGTACGGGTCTGCTTCAGCACACCCTTGCGCGATTTCTGTACGGGACGAGGGTGTGCTAAAGCAGACCCGTACAGGGATGCGTTGTTTATTAATGACTAGAACTCGCGGTAGGCACGTGGGTGAACCAGTATAGTCCAGGCACAATGACATAGTAGGACATGGGTAAGAATACAAGGACGGTCAGTACCAGCACGCCGATGAACATGGCTCGCTGATAACGCACACCTTTACGCCAGAAGTCGATAAACATGATGCGCACGCCGTTAAAGGCGTGAAATAAGACTGCACCAATCAATGCCAGGGAGAGCAAGCGCACAACGATTTGGTCAAAAAGCACAATGCCTTCATCATAAACCACTGGACCAAAACCTAACAGCGAGATATCAACGATGTGAATAAATAAGAACAGCAGAATACCAAGTCCTGTCACGCGATGCAAGAGCCAGGACCACATACCTGATTGACCTTTGTACATCTTTTCCTCAATTCTGGAATGGAAGAGGGATGGGGCATGAACGTATATGGCTTCTCTATACGAGGCACCCCATCGTGCCTTCCTAGCCAGGTGTAGTTAATCGTGTATACCTATTATACGTCAAGGTGAAAAGGGGCGCAAAGGGTTACAAACATGTCAAGGCATATCATTATAATGAAAAATCCTGTATGCAGGAAGTGGTATCTCATGGTATAATAGAAAGGTATAAGTAATTGCCTATATCAGGAGGTTCAGTATGGCGGGTAGATACGCCAAAAAGGAAACATTACAGGAGCCATTGGATTCCTTTAGAACGCAGTCTGCTGTGCCCGCGCGTGCTACACGTCAGCTTCCAGCGTTATCAACACAACACTTAGAAGCATATGATGATGAATTCGAGGAAGAGGACGTAGAGGAGGAATACCAGCTAGACCGAGTGCGCTACAAAATGAGCCTCGCTCTTGATAAGGTGCGTTCACTCGTTACACCTCCTAAGCCGCTTCGCTACACACCATCTACTACACCAGTTCCAGTTTCAGCATACAGGACGACTCCAAAGGTTGTAGATCAGTACGCTCCACATCCACTCGAAAGACATAAGCCGTGGCTGTACCGCTTCATTATTATCGCCTTCGTGGTTGTGATTGCGCTTGGTGTATTGCTTTCTTCAGCAATGCTACAGCGTCCTGGTGATGCACAACTCATCAATATTCCCGGCTTTGGTAAGGTCTATGACGTACAGGTTGGTGGTGCATTAGCAAGTCAGGTGCAGCAAACCAACGGACCAGTTACTCCAAAGGTACCGCTACACACCGGGCCTTACTCGGTTTTGGGCAACCCTTCTGTCAGTGCTGATTTCATCAATCGTGTTCTTGCGGCGAATAACTCTCCCGCCTCTGGAAAAGGGCAACAACTCTATGATTTAGGAAAGAAATATGGCATTGATCCCGCGTTCGCGCTTGCTTTTTTCCAGCATGAGAGTTCCTTTGGCAAGGCTGGTGAAGCAAATTCGACGCTCTCGCTTGGCAACTTACGCTGTATACCCGATGCTTCCTGTGTCAACCAGTCGGGTCAGCAGTGTCAGGCTGGACAGAGTTGCTATGCGGCGTTTCCCACATGGGAGGCTGGTTTTGAGGCATGGTACAAGCTCATTCGCAACCTGTATGTTGCTGTATGGGGTTTGACAACCGTTGATCAGATCATTCCCAAGTACGCGCCTAACGCTGATAATAACGATGAAGCCGCGTACATCTCTGCGTTGAAACGTGAGTTAGATGCGTGGCATGCTGGACAACTCTACGCATAGCAAATGACGAATCAGGGCACCCACAAGGGGATGTCCTTCTCATAGACGAGCAAGCACAAAC
>CAZZVE010000068.1:0-8905 GCA_964657325.1 uncultured Ktedonobacterales bacterium | reverse complement strand
AACCCTTGCTCAATCGCTTTGCTCAAAGCTTCGGTGCGACCGGAGACGTTAAGTTTTTGATAGATATTGGCTAAATGGAAGTTCACCGTGCGCTCACTTACATAGAGACGCGCTGCTATTTCTTTGTTGCGCATCCCTCGTACCAGCAAACGTAGCACATCAAGTTCACGTGCTGTCAGTGTTTCGTAGGGAGGTCGGTTTCCTTGTTTGCCAACACGAGAGAGCAATCGACCTGCTAATTGTGGTTGTATTAAGACCTCACCACTTGCGACGACTCGTAATGCCTGCGCCAATTCGTCAGGGGCAATATCCTTGAGAACATAACCATCGGCACCTGCCCGCAGGGTCTCATAGAGATATTCTTCGCGGTCCTGAGCCGATAGTAGCAGGACTTTCGTGTCGAGGTTCAGTTGTTTGATTTGCCGCAACGCGTTCAAGCTCTGCCCGTTGGGTAGTTGTGAGTCTAGCAGCACAACCTGTGGACCAAGTTCAAGTGTCTCGCTGACCGCTTGTACGCCGTCCGCCGCCTCGCCAATCACCTGTAGTCCAGCATAGCTATCGAGCAAACGACGTAAGCCTGCACGCGTTACCGCTTGTCCATCAACAATGAGAATGCGTACCAAGGAGGTAGCGTTATCTGTCCCTATAGTTGGTGTTATAGCAGGAGACGATAGAGGCATATCATTGGCTTGCTCGGTATAAGGAAGACGAGCTAGGACACGCACTCCTTGTTCGCCTTGAAGCACATCTAATGAACCGCCGAGATGAGCAAGACGGTGACGCAGAGCAATATAAGTTCGTGGTTCGTCTCGTTCGTTCTCGCTATAGCTCTCTATAAGTGCAGGCAAAGATGTTGTATCCTCGGCTGGTGTTGGCTGTGTGCCATCATCCTCAATGCTCATCTGCACGTCGTCATTGCCGTAGGTAAGAACAAGGCGTACCCGGTGAACATTCGTATGACTTGGAACTTGGTATAACGCTTCACGGGCGATGAGATAGAGAATACGTTCTTTCTCTGATGAAAGCGTATGCTCTTTTGGACGCCCTTGATCGTCAACACCATTGAACGAGACGCGACTGGAAACCCCTAACGTCTCTGCGGTCTCCTCGATAAGACGTGACAGTGCCTCTGACAACATAACCCCCTCTAGTTCTGCTGGTGGCAGGTCTTCATCAGCGGAGCGCACCACAAAAAGGGCATCACGTGCCATCTGTTCCAACGTGTTCATGCCTTCACGCAAGGTGGGCAGGTCAGTCGGCTCCTCCTGTATAAATGTTTGGAGTGCGTTCAGTTGAATGAGGAACGCACTAAGCATTTGTATCAGTTCCGCATGTGGTGTTTCTTGTATTTTTGTATCGTTGTTCATACGTGCATTCTTTGCTTAGTGTACAACATTGACAATCATGTCTCTCGGTAGGGGCAGCAATTCACTGCGCCCAAAGATGGGGGTGGCTGAGGGGTAGCGTGTCGGCAACAGTTCTCTACCCCAACGTGAACCCCTCCCAGCCCATCTTTGGGCGCAGTGAATTGCTGCCCCTACCGTTCTACGTTGTCATGGTTAACACGCCATCTTGTATATCCATGTCCACGGTGCGTCCATCGGAAAGGGTACCATCCAGTATAGCACGTGCGATACGATTCTCGACCTCTTTTTGCAGCACACGCTTGAGGGGACGCGCCCCGAATTGAGGATCGTAGCCGCGTAGGGCAAGATAGCTTTTCGCGGCATCGCTCAATGTAAGTGTGATCGTGCGCTCCTGTAGACGGAGTTGCAGACGACGCAACTGAATATCGACGATGCGTTTCATGTGCTCACGACTAATTTGCTGGAAAATAATTACTTCATCAATGCGATTGATAAATTCTGGTCGAAAGCCCTCTTCGCGTAACCTCTGACGTGTTGTGCGTTGCATCGCCTCTTCATCCATACCGTCAAATTCCTGTAACCAATTATTGCCGATATTGCTGGTCATGATGATAACTGTGTTCTTGAAATCGACGGTGCGTCCTTGTCCATCGGTCAAGCGACCATCATCAAGCAATTGCAAAAGGACGTTGAATATCTCCGGTGCTGCTTTCTCTATCTCGTCGAGCAAAAGCACACTGTAGGGGTGGCGGCGCACCTCTTCTGTAAGCTGGCCTCCTTCGTCATAACCAACATAGCCAGGGGGAGCACCTATGAGCCGTGATACCGAATGCTTCTCGTTGTACTCGGACATGTCGATGCGTACCAGTGCCTGCTCGTTGTCAAACAGAAATTCGGCCAGGGCACGTGCAAGTTCTGTCTTACCAACACCTGTTGGACCGAGGAACAGAAAGCTGGCAAGAGGACGGTTTGGGTCCTGCAAGCCCGCGCGAGAACGGCGTATAGCATCAGATACAACTTGTAATGTTGTGTCTTGTCCTACAACACGTTGACGCAGACGGTCCTCCATCAGTAGTAAGCGTTGGACCTCGGCCTCCATTAAACGTGCAGAGGGAATATGCGTCCACTTGGAGACAATTTCGGCGATATCTTCGGCGTCAACCTCTTCTTTGAGCATGCGCGCACTCTTGATATTCGTCAACTGCGACTCCATACCCTGAATGCGTTGCTGTATCTCTGGTAGCACACCATAGTGTAAACGTGCCATTTCGTCGAGGTTGCCTGCGCGTTCTGCCTGTTCATAGATAATCTGCGCCGCATCTAGCTCACGTTTCAAGCGGCGCATCTCCTCGACTGGTGCCCGTTCGGTTTCTAGTGAAAGACGCAGAGTATGCAATTGTTCGTTGAGATTGGCAACTTCGCGCTCAACCCGTTCGCGTCGCTCTCTACTCGCGGCATCGGTTTCTTTTTTTAACGCCTCCTGCTCAACCTGCAAGCGGCGTACTCGACGGTCCAGCGCGTCTATCTCCGTAGGTGTACTGTCCAGTTCCACACGCCGATGACTCGCGGCCTCATCGACAAGATCAATGGCTTTGTCGGGTAAGAAGCGTTCAGTGATATAGCGATTCGAGAGCATCGCGGCGGCGACAAGCGCGCTGTCCTGGATACGTACGCCATGATGCACCTCATAACGTTGTTTGAGGCCGCGCAGAATGCTAATCGTGTCTTCAACCGAGGGCTGATCGACAAGTACTGGTTGGAAGCGACGTTCAAGGGCTGCGTCCTTCTCGATATATTTGCGGTATTCATTGAGTGTTGTAGCTCCGATACAGTGCAATTCACCACGTGCCAGCATGGGTTTGAGCATATTTGAAGCATCCATCGCGCCTTCCGCAGCACCCGCGCCAACAAGTGTGTGCAGTTCGTCAATGAAGAGAATGATGCCACCGTCAGAACTGGTGATCTCTTTCAGCACAGCTTTCAGTCGTTCCTCAAACTCGCCTCGATATTTCGCGCCCGCTACAAGCGCACCAAGGTCGAGCGTGACCACTTGCTTATCGGCTAATGTCTTTGGAATGTCGCCACGCACTATACGTTGTGCTAAGCCCTCGACTATCGCGGTCTTACCCACACCGGGTTCACCAATCAGGACAGGATTATTTTTTGTACGCCGACTCAACACCTGCACCACGCGGCGTATCTCTTCGTCGCGTCCGATCACGGGATCGAGCTTGCCTTGCTCCGCTAGGTCTGTCAAGTTGCGTCCATAGCGTTCTAATGCCTGATACTTGCCTTCCGGGTCTTGATCGACCACACGTTGCGCTCCCCGAATACTTGTTAATGCCTTGAGGACTTGATCGCGTGTCAACTCCGCGAGCTGTAGAGCTTGTTGCGCAACGCCTTCACTGTCAAACATCGCTAGCAGCATATGTTCGACGCTCAAGTAGTCGTCCTTGAAATTGTTCATCTCCGTCCACGCGTTTTCCAGCACAACACGAAGACGCGGCGAAATTCCAGGCTCGCTTGCTCCATACACACGTGGTAGACGCTCTATCTCGCGTTCGACTACGCGTTGTGCCGCCAACAGGTTGCCACCAGCCTTCTGAATCACCTGCTGTGCCACGCCACCCTCTTGCTTGAGCAGAGCGTCAAGCAAGTGTTCAGTCTCAATCTGGCTATGGTTATGCTCTTGTGCCAATGTTGACGCGTCATGTATAGCCTGGCGCGCCTTATCGGTGAAGCGTTCAATTTTCATAATGATTTCTTTGCTGAAGTATATTTGACTCGTCTGTAGTATACCAGATTAGATGAGATGTGGGAAAGAATATGATACAGTAGGAATGATGAAGAGAGGAACAAGTTATAAAATGATAGATTTTAAACACATCACAACCATTAAGGACCCAAGAATTGTAGAGGCAAGAATGCTTACCTCTGCTGTTGGAAGAGCAACACGACAAAAATGTCTTCTCGAAGGCTCCGGGAATATAGAACGGGCTTTAGAAGCTCATATGACCATCGAGCATGTTTTTTATTATGTAGCTGACCACGATGATAAATTTATAGCGCAATTAACGCATAAAGGCATTCCCTGTTATGCAATATCAGATGGTCTTCTAAAAAAAATTACGCATACAACTGAACTTTTCCCGTATGTTGGCGTGTCCGCCCTACCACAAGCATTGGGCGAGACGATGGATAATGTTGTGCTGGTCATGGAACACATTCAGAGTCATTATACACTTGGCACGATTATCAAAGCTGCAAACGCTTTAGGTATTCGAGATATTCTTTCTACTGACTTGAACCTTGATCTCTTCTATAGAAAAATTGTCTCTGCTTCTGACGGAAAAGTATTCGAGGCAAGGATGAGGCGTTTTCGTACGGGTCGAGAAGTTCTGGAAACGCTCCTGCGACAAGGATACACGCTTGTTGCCACAAGTCCTTTATCCAGAGAGTTTGAGTCAATCGCAATTTTCCAAAGGGAATCGCTTGTACTCACATAGATCAATACAGAAATGCTATAAATTGCGCTCCATACACATTAGTCGAGAGCATGACAGGGCTTGCCCCTGTCATGCCGCTCACTCAGCTGTCTCATGAATGAATTGGAGTCAATGGCAATCAATTGCACCCCTACATTTTTATATTTTGTCCAACTTCGCAAAATCCATACTTAACCGTTTCTTACCATGCCTACCTGTAAACTGTACCTCGACAAACTCGGTGCCGGACTCCATCTCACTTTTGAGGATGACGCCTTCACCGAAGAGGCTGTGACGTACTCTTTGACCAGCTTTGAATTGCTGTTCCTTTGGCTTAGCGGGTTGTACAGGCTGCGAGAAGGTGCCTCTTGACGAGACTGATGGCGGAATGATTGGTGGTGACGAATAACTTTTCGTGCTTTGTGTTGGGGCAGTCCACTTGGGTGTGCTCTTGGGTGCGATACCACTACCAAAGACTCTACCACCTTCGTTCTCGCCGTAGGTGTCCTGGTTGAAATCGTCCTCGTCCCATGCTGTTTTGCGCACTGTACGTGCGGTACTATTGACGGAGAGGCCAGAGCCGCTTTGTGCGTTTTTGCCACCCGCCATTGACACGAGGTTCGTGGGAATGTCTTCTAAAAAGCGGGACGGTTCCGTCGTGTGCGTCTCACCCCAGAACGAGCGACGTGAGGCACGGACAAGGTAAAGGCGTTTCATGGCGCGAGTAAAGCCGACATAGGCCAGACGCCGCTCTTCCTCAAGTTGCTCTGGCTTGCCGACTGAGCGCGAATGTGGCAACGACCCTTCATCCATCCCTACGATGAAGACGACGGGAAATTCTAGTCCTTTTGCCGCATGTAGCGTGATGAGCGTCACAGAGTCGCTGTTCTCTTCACGTACCAGCGAACCATCTTCGCTTGTCTGTGCAGTATCGGCACCACCGACGAGCGCGACGTTTTCCAGGAACAGTTCAAGGGCGGCATTGGTCTCGATCTCGGAATAGTTTTCGGCGACGTGACGCAACTCAAGCACGTTGCCCCAACGATCTAACTCCTCCTCTGGGACGGCGCGTAATTCAGGTCCATACCCGCTGCGTTCAGCGATACGATCAACTAATTCGGGTAGTGAGAGTTCGTGGAGAGCTTCAGCGAGATCGGCAATTAGTTTGGCGAAACTCTCAATCGCCACCTTTGCGGCCTTTCCAAGTGTTGGATGTTCATTGATACGCTGCACGGCTGTCATGAGTGGAATATTCTGTGAACTTGCCCATTGCTGCAACTCGCCCAGTGTGCGCGCACCAATCTTACGGTTTGGCACGTTGATGATGCGTTGCAGGCTCAGGTCATCGGTAGGATTGGCAAGCAAACGCAGATAGGCAATCATATCCTTGATTTCTTTGCGTTCATAGAACTTGCGGCTACCGATAACCTTGTAGGGGATGTTGAGGTGCAGAAATTGTTCTTCAACGGCACGCGATTGAGCATTGGTACGGTACATTACGGCAACGTCACTGCGTTTCTCGATATCACCGCGTCCAAGCAAGCGCAAAACTTCGCGTCCAGTGAAGAGTCCCTCCTCCTCCTCGTTGTATGCCTGATGCAGCACAACCTTTTCACCCTTGCCCTGCTCCGTCCACAACTTCTTGTCTTTACGGAAACTGTTGCGCTTGACGACACCCTGTGCTGCATCGAGAATGGTTTGTGTCGAGCGATAGTTCTGGTCGAGAATGATGGTCTCCACCTCTGGAAAGTCACGCTCGAAACGTAACACGTTTTCAGCACTGGCACCACGCCATGTATAAATCATCTGGTCATCATCACCCACGACACATACATTACCAAGCCCACTGTGTCGCTCATCGGTGCCATAGCCCAGCAGACGAATGAGCTTATATTGTGGCAGGTTACAATCCTGAAACTCGTCCACATGGATGTATTGCCAGCGACGCTGATACTTTTGCAGAATATCGGGGTCGCGTCGCCATAATTGCTCTGTCAGCATCAACAGGTCGTCAAAGTCAACACCATTGTTGGCACGTAGCAATTTTTGATAAACCTTGTAGACGCGGGCCGCTACCTCTTCGCTATACTTGGTGGCCTGCTCCGACATCTGCTCTGGAATGAGCATATCGTTCTTTGCGCGTGAGATGCTGGCCTGTATCGCGTTTGGTTTGTACTGTTTCTCGTCCAGAGCCAACTGCTTGATAGCTTGCTTGACGAGCGAGGTCTGATCGTCGGTATCAAAAATAACAAAAGACTTGCTCAGGCCCATTGGTAAGAGTGAGTCGGCCTCCATACGTAGCACACGCGCACAGATCGCGTGGAATGTGCCTATAGTCATTTCTTTCGACTCATTGATGCCAACCAGCTTTTCCAGGCGTTCGCGCATCTCTTTCGCAGCTTTATTGGTAAAGGTCACGGCAAGGATACGCCATGGCGAGATTTGTTCTTCCTGCACCATGTATGCAATGCGATGAGTGATGGCACGCGTCTTGCCGCTGCCAGGTCCCGCGAGTATCAAGACGGGACCGCGTGTCGTCGTAACGGCTCTACGTTGTGGCTCATTCAAGCCAGATAATATATCTTTTTTATCTTGTTCTAGCATAACAAAAACTCCATCATCGCAAAAGAAAAATAAGAGGGGCGTATATCTAATAAAATTCGACGCTATTGTACCACAAACGCAACCCTTGTACGGGTCTGATTTATCATATCTTGTTAACAATTGATCGGTCCCTACAGAAATCTACAACATTGTAGATAAACATAACAGATTTACATAGATTTGGTGTTGTCATATCACCCTATCCACGTTATTATATGCAATAGTGCAACACGAAATCTTTATAATATAGCGTTAAAAGGAAACACATACATATGCAACAACAAACACTTCCTGCTCATACAGGTGTGGCACGTTTTATGGACGCCTGCAATTTACGTGAGCCTGATGCAACGCCTGTCTGGTTTATGCGCCAGGCTGGACGTAGCCTTGCTGAATACCGTGCAATACGTGATAAACACGACATTCTAACCATTGCCAAGACACCTGAACTATGTACCGAAGTCACGCTTTTACCAGTACAAATACTCGGCGTAGATGGTGCCGTTCTGCTTGCCGACATTGTTGTGCCGCTCGAAGGCATGGGTATCTCGGTTGAGTTACGCCCCGATGTTGGCCCCATCATTCATAATCCGGTACGCACAATGAAGGACGTGGAAGCTCTGCGTATCATTGACGCCGAGGAGTCAACAGGTTATATCATGCAAGCGATTCGCATGGTCAAACATGAGTTGAATGGCAAACAGGCCGTGATTGGCTTCTCCGGTTCACCTTTCACGCTCGCTTGCTATATCATCGAGGGTCGTCCAACGCGTGAGTATGCGCTTGCCAAAGGGATGATGTATGGGCAGCCAGAGGTATGGCATGCTCTGATGAGCAAGTTGACTGAGGTGGTATCGCGCTATCTCGTGGCACAAATTCGAGCTGGCGCAGACGTTGTGCAGTTATTTGATAGCTGGGTAGGCATGCTCAGTCCTAGCACCTATAGAAAGTTCGTCAAGCCCTATGTCACACGCATCTTTGAGGATGTGAAACGTGCTGGTGCGCCCTCAATTCATTTCGGTACGGGTGCTGCCGCGTTGATTCAGGATATGAAAGAGGCGGGCGGCGATATCATGAGCGTTGATTGGCGTATGGATATCGACGACGCATGGGCACAAATTGGCTATGATCGTGGCATTCAAGGCAACCTCGATCCCGCCATGTTGCTCACCGACTGGCCCACAATTGAGGAAGGTGTGCGCGACATTTTGCGTCGTACAAACAATCGTCCTGGACATATCTTCAACCTCGGACACGGGGTACCCGCTCCAACCAATCCCGATATGTTGAAGCGGATAGTTGACGCAGTGCATGAAGAGACTAGAAGGTAAAGATTTTCTTATAAGTAATAAGTGGGTGGCGGGCATGACAGGGGCAAGCCCTGTCACTACCATACTAACCGCCACTGCGTGGCTTGCTACGCGAGTCCGTGTGTATAGTAGTGACAGG
>CAZZVE010000067.1:5367-23814 GCA_964657325.1 uncultured Ktedonobacterales bacterium | reverse complement strand
GCGAACTCACAAATCGCAGGTATCGCGCGCGCAAGTTCCTCCTCGGATGCACCAAGCGAGATACGGATAAAGGGTGCCGACACCGCACCAAAGCCACTACCAGGAGCAACCATAACATTGTGTTCACGCAACAGGTCGAGCGCGAACTGTCTACCACGCAACTCTCCATGTTGGCCCGTTACGTCAATAAGGGCATAAAAGGCTCCATGCGGTGTGTAGAGATAGCGTCCATGTTCTTTAAGTAAGCGCACAGTAAGGTCACGACGGCGACGGTATGCATCACACATCTCAACAGAACATTCTTGCGGTCCTGTGAGTGCGGCGGCGGCGGCACGTTGAATGGGCGTGCTCATGTTCGTATAGCTAGCATTGAGGACATCAACAATCGTCTTGAGCAGATTTGTGCCTGTCACCACATAGCCGATACGCCAGCCAGTCATCGCATAAGTCTTCGAGAAGGTATAGATGCCGATGAAACGCCCTGACTCGAACTCCTCCTGTGAGAGCATTGTCGCGGGACTGATATGCTCACCCTCGAACACAACCTGATCGTAACACTCGTCAGAGATCAGGTATAGATCGTGGCGACGCGCGAAATCAAGCAAGTCATGCACAACCTGTTTCGGAAAAATCGCGCCAGTAGGATTGCCAGGGCTATTGATAAGCAGAATACGCGTGCGAGGCGTGATCAATTTTTCCAGGTCCTCAATATTCGGTAACCAATCGTTATGTGGATCGAGAGCGTAGGGTACGCCTGTCGCGCCACAAGCGGCGAGTTGCATTTGATAAAGAGGCCATGCAGGATCGGGCATAAGCACCTCATCGCCATCTTTGACCGTCGCTGTGAATGCAGCTAGAAGCGCACCCGTGCCGCCCATCGCTAGCGCAACATGCTGAGAACTAATGGTATAGCCATTGATGCGCTGTATCTTGTCCGCAATTAACTCACGAAGCCAGGGCCAACCTGCCGCCGGACCATATGTGATTGGTTCGGTCTCGATGGAGTGTATCGCCGCTAACCGAATGTGTTCCGGCGTGCGAAAGCTCGGTTCGCCAATTTGCAGCAGAATTTGTGGAGGTAACACGATACCACGCTGTTGTGCCTCTGCCTGCACCTGCCGTGCATACTCGCCGAGCGTCGTAATATCGTTTACAGGTAAATCGTGAATGCGTTGCTTGCCCAATTTCATGATGTTATTTTTCTCCTATTTTGCGTACCAATCCTGTTAGCAGTGCGATACGTGTTGGCAGATAGTCAAGCTCGATATATTCGCCAGGGTTGTGCGCGAGACCACCACCAGCACCAAGACCATCGATGGTAGGAATGCCCATACCCGACGTAGTATTAGCATCCGATGCACCACCACTGCCAAGGTCTTCAATTTTCAAGCCAAGGTCTTTGCCAGCCTCTTTCGCCTTTTGCACCAGGGCCGCGTTACGTTCTGAACGCTCGAAGGGCAAGCAACGCATATCACCACTGAAAGTTGTCGTTGTGCCCTCGATAGTGGTTTTAGCGGCGACTTTACGCATCGCCGCCTCGATTGACTGAATACCTTGTAGGTCGCTTGCTCGCACATCCATTTCACAATACGCGAAGTCGGGCACGACGTTGGTACGTTCTCCACCATGAATGATGCCAACGCTCAGCGTTGTACCTGGAACAGTGCCATTCAGGGCTTGCATCGCCTGTACTTTATAGGTAAGTTCGTGAATGGCGTTGCGCCCATTGTGCGGTTCGACACCCGCATGGGCCGAGAGGCCATGTACCTCGACGCGATACTGACCAGAACTGCGGCGCGATGACACAACGCTTGCGATTGCGCGCCCCGGTTCCAGTACGATTACAGCATCAGATTGTCGCGCTAGGTCCTGAATTAAGGGTTTACTACCAGGAGAGCCAATCTCCTCATCGCTATTGCAGATAAAGGTCAGACTTTGATAGTTGGCGTTGTTCTCTTTAATTAGTAGGTGAACGCCGTACATGCCGATGAGGACGCCCGATTTCATATCCAGAACGCCGGGGCCAGTTGCGATATGTTTACCATTACGCTCGCTCAAGGCAAAGGGTCGCTTCTCTACCTCACCTGCTGGAAATACGGTGTCGATGTGCCCAACCAGCAGAATACGGAGTCCCTTTGTGGCTTTACCTGTGTGTGTCGCGACGAGATTGTTGCCATATTCTTGCTGCTTATCAAACGAGGGAGAGAAGCCAAAATCGGTAAAGCGGTCTGCTAGATAGGCACCAACTTGGTCAATTCCGGCCTTTGTATAGGTGCCAGAATCGATGTTGACAATCGCTTCCAAATCTTTCATGTAGGGTGCCATAATTTCTTCAGCACGCTTTACAGTAGGATGTACACGGGATAGCTTCATAGTTAAATCGCCCCCTGTGCTTTGAATTGTTCGATATCGGCATCACTATAGCCAAAGCTCTGTAGTATCTCGTTTGTGTGCTCGCCTAACGTTGGTGGTGCGTGATGTTGCTCTGTCTCAACACCAGAGATGCGAGGGAAACTGGATAGGGTACTGAATTCATCGTTGCCAACGCTTCCTGTAACGGTGACGCTCCGCGCCTTCGCGTTAGGATCATTCAGTGCCTCGTCGATGCTATAGACGGGACCAACGCAGGTGTCGATGTCGGCAAGTTCAGCAACCCACTCGTCACGCGTCTTCGTTTTGAAGATGGCGCGCAGCATGTTCATCGCCTCTTCGCGCTCTGTTGGTCCATGTGGAAGATGGAATGGCAATAGTTCAAGATGCCCGATACGTGTGCAGAAGGTATGCCAGAATTTCTGCTCAAGGGCCGCCAACGTGACGTGCTTGCCATCCTTTGTCTCATAAATATTGTAGCAAGGCAAGCCCCCATCAAGCGAAGAATGTCCTGGCTTTGGAGCTTTATGTGTGTTGAGATATGCGGTTGTAGCAAGGGGTAGCAGTGACATCACGCCCTCGGTCATGGATACGTCAATCATGCGACCCTCACCCGTTTGTGCACGTCCCACAAGCGCGGTCAGAATGCCGATCACCGCCATGTAACTTCCACCCGCGAGATCGCCAAGTTGTGTTGGAGGCATCGCTGGCTCACCGTTTGGACCCCGGTTGTAGTCAAGTATGCCTGAATACCCTGCATAATTCAGGTCATGACCTGCTCGTAGACGTGCGGGACCATCCTGTCCATAACCGCTAATAGCACAATAAATAATGCCTGGATTTGCCTCTTTGAGTTGCTCATAGCCCAGTCCCAGCCGTTCAAGTACGCCCGGACGAAAACTTTCCAGCACCACATCGGCCTGTTTGACCATGTGCAGCAGAATGTCGCGCCCCTGTAGTGATTTGAGGTTGAGCGTTGTGCTACGTTTGTTGCGGTTGATTGCCAAAAAACCGAGGCTCATCCCACCGGGACCATGTGGGGGCATATATCGCCCATAGTCACCACTTCCAGGCTCCTCTATCTTCATCACATCGGCCCCGAAATCCGCTAGCATCTGTGAAGCGTAGGCACCGGGGAGCAGGCGCGACAGGTCGAGGATACGTATGCCACTAAGCGGCTGGCTCATACACATTTCTCCTTCAGTGGGGATAGAACGGTCATCGTTGTATGCATGTAGGGTATCAGGGAGAGGGAGGGGTTGTCAATGCGATGAATGGTGAAATGTGGATTGTACGTGTGCATGTCGGCGGCCGCCGACATGCACACGTACAATCCACATTTAAGAAGATTTCTTTAGAAAATCGAGGAGCAATGTGTTTATGTGTTCAGGTGCTTCGGTCGATAGCCAATGCCCTACTCCTTCGATGCGCTCGTATTGCCAGGGACCTTTGACATATTTACCAGAGTTCTGCATCTGGCTCTCCGACATAGAGAAATCCTTGCTTCCCCATATACCCATAGTTGGGCATGAAATAGGGGGCATTGCTGGTGCATCAGTGGCACCAATAGCCGTAGGTGATATATTTGCGCGGTACATGTTCAGCGTTGCCGCCAATGCACCCGGCCTTGAGAGGTCTTCGATGTAGTGCTCGATGTCGCCTGGACTATGCAGAAACTCACGAAATAATGCCCAGTCGTTTCTTGGAAAAGCAGCTTCGGCAACGCCAGGAAATAGGAACCACAGGAAATACCAATGCTTCTCCCACTGCTGCAAGCCGTCTTCCCTTCCTGCTAGCGGATGACCGACAGATAAAGCAACAAACTGCTCAACCTCAGTAGGGAATACTGTTGCAAAAAGCCAGGAGATTGACGCGCCCCAGTCATGTCCAACGAGACGTACACGGTCTACGTTGAGCGCGGCAAGAATACCCTTGAGGTAGCCCATGATTGCTCGACTCTTATACGCGTCCACCTCTGCGGGACGATCCGATAGCCCAAAGCCGGGCAGGTCTGGTACGATGACACGATAGCCGGCGTTCACCAACACTGGAATCTGGTGTCGCCACACATAAGCCGAATCGGGCCAGCCGTGTACCAGGAGAACGGCGGGTCCACTTCCTTGATCTAGCACGTGAAATGTCAGGCCATTCACCTGAATACGTCGCTCACCTTCTTGTATATTGGTCATATCTTCCCCTTGCTGCAGTGATTTGCTCTACAGAGAAATACAGCGTTTTTCTGCTAATATTGTCCAACATAGACAATGAAAACACAACCGAATGTTGATACCCAAACACCGCAATATTGGTCGGTAGGGGCAGCAATTCATTGCGCCCGAAGATGGGGCACACGTCCCCAAAACGTATCTCGTGGTAACGCGAACCCCTCCCCAGCCCATCATCGGGCGCAATGAATTGCTGTCCCTACCGCCTGACGTTATCGTATTCAGGGGTCAAATTCCATCAACGTCCGTGTTCCTCATAACGGCTCACGCCAAAGACAAGATAATTATAGGGAATCAATTCCTGCTGATTGTCCTTTTTCACCACAATACCCTTCGTGGGCAAATACACCCACTCGTCCCAATCCCATATTGACTGAAAGCTTTCGGGTATTTGTACGGCGAGATAGGCCCCCTCGGCTAAGCGTCCTTGTAGCGGTGTAGTGCTAAAGTCGAGGCCGAGATCGAAGTCCTGCACAGCTACGTTGCGGTTCCGTTCGCCAACGCTTTTGGCAAGTGCGAGAGCCATCTCAGAAAATGGGGCAAGCACGGGTTGGGCCGTTGTCACCAGATGTAGACCTGTCTTGAATGCGTCCGTCTCCAGGAAGCGTAGAAATGCCTCGTCCGAATCGTTGCGTACATTGATGGTGCGACATTTGAGCGTCAAGCCCTCGTGCCCAACATTGAGACCCGTGAAGATAGGATAGCCCTGCACACCAGCCGACTCACCACTCTGCACCCGATAGGTCGCGTTAAAGTGCAGAGGCTCGGCCTTGCCCGTCCCCTGATGTTGTACATAGAAATGTAGCAGCACGCGATGGATGCCACTCCCTGGATAGGACGCGATACGTAAACGATTGAGCGTTACCTTGATACGCTTGCCACGCAAATCGGGATTCGCCGGAATACTCTCGATGTGGTGTATCGGCATCGGGTCGCTATTCGCCACATTCGGCGCGAGATAGCCAAACGTATGTGCTGTATACTGCCACGGCTTATCCTGAAAATGCCACCACACTCTACGACTAGTTTCACCTGCGAACTGTTGTTGATGCCCCGGACTCCATACATCGCTCATCGACTCCAAACGTATCGCCACCTCATCCTCGCCCACCTCACGCAATTTCTCCGCTGCCTGCTCCGGTGACAACTTGCCAATCACAGGCGAATTATCAAACCACGATGACGTATCCATAGAATTACTCCATATAACACATGTACAAACATTAATTTTCGTGTGAAATGAGGGGAAGGGTGCCCTTGTTTACATCGCATCCTTCCCTTCATCCACATTGTTTGCCCCATCTCCCTCATCCTCCTGCGAAATCCGCAAAATACCATCCATGCGCTCCTGCTCCTCTTCCGAAAGAGCCTCAAATGCCCGCTTGAACGCCGTTTCATCTCCCTGTTGCATCGCCACAAGCACAGCAGCAGGAAGCTCCTCCAGCGAAACCTCTTCCTCAGACGAAAGCAACATTTCAGGAGATGACTGTTGGAGTGTTTCCAATACTCTCAATATCAATAGAGCCTGTTCATCGGTATCGACAACGGCACTTTGACAGGCATTGAAGACGGTCAATTTCACGCCGCTATCTTGTAAGACCTGTGCCAAGCCCTCGGCGTCGATGAGGTCTTCTCTGCCCTGCTCATTCTCAAAGACAAGCATACCGCGAGGTCCACCACTTTTCAGCATTAAGCCGTCGTTTACACCATTCATCTCGCCAAAGGCACTATGACCATCGAAGTGCAGAATATGAATTGGCGGTAACTTGGAGTTACTCAGACGCTTCCGCAGTTGAGCTACTGTGGGTGGACGCAGAAATTCTAGCTCAATCGTGCCCTCTTCCACCTGTTCGCTGATGGAGGCGAGCAGTTCACGTGCGATACTGCGTGGATTAACAAAGCCAGCGTCATTGGGTCGTGCCGTGACGAGCAGGATACGTAGAGGTGGTTCAAATGTTGTCTTGAGCGTGCCCGCGCTTCTCTTCGACACCTGACGTACAATTGAGACAGGATGCTTACTACGTAGTGCAAGAAATCCACGTTCATCGTGCAATAGTTCCCACGGCAAGCTCAGAACCGCAGGAATATCGCTGACGATGCTGATTTGACGGTCTGCTTCTGGCTGTAGATTCCACGGTTGTATAAGTTGTTGTGCCTCTGCACTACCAAAAACCGCGCTATACAATCGCTTCCCAATCTCGGTCAGATTGTCCTCAATCTTTTTCGCACGCTCAAGGAATTGCTCATGAGGCCACCGTCAATAATCTTCCAAATACCAATGTAGGTTAGCCGCCTCTTTTGGAGAAACTGTAGCAGCAGACGTGAGCGTGCCGCCCGCGCATGTCAATTCTTCATACTGTAATGCAACGGTGGCAAGGATATCATCATTTACGGGGAGTGTTAGTTTGATAGCGAGAAGCAACGAGTCCATATATGTTTATCCCCTCCCAAAAAAGCCTTTTCAACAAGTGGGTGCGAGTAGATGAAATATATTTGGTATCGGGTTATTGCGTTTTGCTGTGATTATATTATATACAACGAAAGGCGTAGAAGAGTTGCAGCATTATTGTGATATAAGAAACGTAGAAGCGAATATGATAGCGAGTGGGGGCATGACAGGGGCACGCCTCATAAGCGTTAACGTAAGGATGAAGAGGGACCAGGGCATCCCCTTGCAAGTGCCCTTGCCTCACCGGAAACATCTGTTTTGCCCTTATGTTAACGCTTATTGCTTCGTCAAAGTTCATTTGACACATGAACATGAAGCATCAAATAGCTTTCATGCATGATCTTGGAACGATTGTAATGCGTCAATCGAAGCTTGACGAAGCAGTATGGGGGGCAAGTCCTGTCACTACTATACACGGACTGGCGTGACAAGCCACGCGGTGCAAATCGTTGTATAGTAGTGACAGGGCTTGCCCCTGTCATGCGGCCTACCAAGCCAATGTGCCATTTCATCGAAGTCAATGAGCTTGCCCCTGTCATGCTCCACCGTCCACATTTTGTTGGTTATTTAAATCATTGCCCCATTCTTCCGCGTAGACGTGATATAATCTGCTAGATACCCTCAAATTGAAGATGCTGACGGGAGAGGAGTGGGCGGTCTGTCCGTCCTTATATGTTGTACTATGTTTCGTAAAATTTTGATTGCGAACCGTGGCGAGATTGCGCTACGTGTGATTCGCGCGTGCCGCGAGATGGGCATTCGCAGTGTGATCGCGCACTCGGAGGCGGACCGCGATTCGTTGCCTGTGCGTATGGCTGACGAACGCATTTGTATTGGACCTGGGCCTAGTAGCAAGAGCTACTTGAATATACCTAATATTATCAGTGCCGCCCTTATCTCTAACTCAGAGGCCATTCATCCCGGTTACGGATTTCTATCGGAGAACACGAGTTTCGCCGAGATATGCGCCGATGTCAATATTACTTTTATTGGACCACCCGCGCCAGTCATGGGCGTAATGGGCGATAAGGTTTCGGCGCGGCAGGCGATGGCGAAGGCTGGCCTGCCCATGCTGCCCGGTACACCTGTGTTGCGTACCGTTGCCGAAGCGCAGGATGCCGCGAAAGATATTGGCTATCCTCTGATGCTCAAAGCGGTAGCGGGTGGCGGCGGGCGTGGCATTCGTCTGGTAAAACGACCTGACGAGCTAGAGCGCGTCTTCACGCTCGCGCAGAACGAGGTACGTGAAGCCTTCCGTGACGATGGTATCTACTTTGAACGTTACCTGGAACGCGCTCGCCATATCGAAATTCAGGTACTGGTAGACAATCATGGCAACGGTGTACATCTTGGTGAGCGCAACTGCTCATGTCAGCGTCGTAACCAGAAGGTGGTCGAAGAGTCACCAAGTCCTCTTTTGCCACGTAGAACACGTGATGATATTGGCAACAAGGCCATACGCGCGGTACAACGTGTAGGTTATCGTAATGCTGGCACATTGGAGTTCCTTGTAGACGAGCAGAATCGCTTCTATTTTATGGAGATGAACACGCGGCTACAGGTTGAGCATCCCGTAACGGAGATGGTGACAAGTCTTGATCTTGTGAAGGAGCAGATACGTATCGCATCCGGTTTACGTATGCAACTCAAGCAGGACGCGATACAGTTTCGTGGTCATGCTATCGAGTGTCGTATTACGGCGGAGGATGCCGACAACGATTTCCGTCCACAAACGGGGACCGTCGAGCGTTACTTGCCACCAGGAGGACCTGGCGTACGTGTGGATAGTCACCTGTACGCGGGCTACGAGGTCCCGCCGCACTATGACTCGCTCCTGTCGAAACTCATTGTATGGGCTGAGACACGTGATGAGGCCATTGCACGGATGCAACGCGCGCTCGATGAGTACGTGATTGAAGGCTTGACAACCACAATCCCGTTCCATCAACGCCTGCTGAAACATCCCGGCTTTCTCAGTGGCGAAACCTACACCCGCTTTATACAGGAAGAAGCGGCGGCGTTGGGGATATAATATTGTCATTTATGGTATGTAGGTTATCCATAATACACGGTTGTCACCACACAATTGTCAATATACGGTTAGCATTTACAGACGGATTGGGAGCATGCCAGGGGCAAGCCCTGTCACTCCTATACTTTCCGCCACTGCGTGGCTTGCCACGCGAAACCGTGTATAGGAGTGACAGGGCTTGCCCCTGGCATGCCCACTTGCTACTTTAAGAATAAACACATAATACAGGAGGAACCACATTATGTCGTCTCGCGTTGTTGTAACTGGAATTGGGCTTGTTACCTCTGTGGGTAACGACCTGGCATCATCGTGGGATGCGCTATGCCAGGGAAAATCGGGTGTCAGTGAAATCACAGGCTATGACTCAAGCAAGCACCGCGTTCACTTCGCGGGCGAGGTCAAAAACTTCGATTCTTCCCCTTATATAGACCGTAAAGAGGCGCGTCGCAATGATCCTTATGAACAGATGGCGATTGCGACAAGTAAACAGGCACTAGCCCAGGCCAAACTAGAAATCACTGATGAGAACGCGGACGATGTCGGAGTCTACATTGGTAGTGGTATTGGTGGTCTTGTCACATTACATGAACAATTTACAATTCTGCATGATAGAGGACCAGACCGTATCAGTCCCTTCTTTATCAACATGATGATTATCGACGGTGCCCCTGGTATCGTCTCTATCCTCACGGGCGCGCGTGGTCCGAACTGGGCCGCAGTTTCTGCATGTGCCACGAGTGGCAATACGATTGGCGAAGCATGGGAAACTATTCGACGCGGTGACGCAAAGGCGATGATCGCGGGTGGCGCTGAAAAAGCGGTCACACCAATTGCGATGGCGGCATTTGATAACATGCACGCGTTATCACGGCTCAATGACAATCCACAGGGTGCGAGTCGGCCTTTCGATGAGACACGCGATGGCTTCGTGATGGGCGAAGGCTCGGCAATGCTGATCCTGGAAGACCTGGAATTTGCCAAGGCTCGTGGTGCACACATCCTCGCCGAAATGGTGGGCTATGGGTCCACTGGTGATGCACACCACATAACCGAGCCGGCACCGGGTGGGACCGGTCTGATACGTGCGATGCGCCGTGCCCTACAAAAAGCGGGACTACAACCAGATCAAATCGACTACTACAATGCACACGCCACATCAACACAATTTAATGATCGCACAGAGACACAGGCGGTAAAGACTGTGTTCGGCGAACATGCGTGGAAAATGCCAATCAGCGGTACCAAGTCAATGATTGGACACACGTTGGGCGCGGCTGGTGCAGTCGGCGCGGTTGTCGCCATTCAATCAATTTTGACAGGTATTGTTCCACCAACCATTAATCTGCATCATCCTGATCCAGAATGTGATCTGGATTATGTACCAAACGAGGCACGGCGCGTTCATGTCGATGTTGCAATGGGTACCTCGATGGGCTTCGGTGGACACAATACCTGCCTGATTTTCAAACGTTATGAGGAGTAGGGACCGATTCACCGCGTCCTCTTAGCAATAGACCGCCGATGGAGGACGCGATGAATCGGTCCCTACGACGAGCGTGTAGCAACAAAGTAGGGTAAGTAATTGTATGGACGAAGAGAAGACATCGTGGCTAGAGCGTGTCGAGGCGATTATTCAGGTTCTCGAAGGTAGCACGATTGGTGAACTAGAATTAACTGAGGCGGGGACTGAGATCATCGTTCGGCGCAATCCGGGGATGGTCATGGTCTCTTCTGCTCCCACACAGCAGGCTGTAAATGTAATGCAAAATGGGCAAAGTGCAACGGCTGCCCAATCGGTTGCAGGGCCGCCTGCCAAGGTTGATAAGAGTGTGGCAATTGCCGCTCCATTGACGGGCGTTTATTATGAAGCAGCCTCGCCAACCTCGCCAGCATTTGCAGCGGTGGGCGACATTGTACGCGTTGGGCAGATCGTCGCGCTCGTTGAGGCAATGAAGGTCTTTAACGAGATTCAAGCTGATGTATCGGGACGTGTTGTTGCAATGGTCGCCACCAGTGGGGATGTTGTACAAAAAGGGGATGTGCTATTGCGTGTAGAGCCTTTGTAGTAGAACTCTACAATAGTAGCAATACGAAAAAATGGAAGTGTGCAATGATGCACGCGCTAGTGCGTGCATCATTGCACACTTCCATTTTTCTATATACAAGAAATGTACTAGAAAGGAATAGGGAAGTTTCATGCGACAATTGATACTCAACGTGCTCCCTCAAATTTATGCTGTATGTCGTCTCGAACCCAATGGCCACATTCCTAATTGGGCACTGCTGGGCGATGATTTTATTTCGCTGACACGTACACGTACAGAACTTTCTGTTGTATGCTTACAAGATAATGTACCTGTTGAAGGTACAACGGCAGAGCGCGGCTGGCGTTGTGTTAAAGTCGAGGGAGCCTTTGATTTCTCTCTCTCCGGTATTCATGTCTCACTTGCTATCCCGCTTGCCGAGTCGAACGTGAGTGTACTCGCCATCGCCACCTATGAAACCGACCACCTGCTCATAAAAGAAGGTGATCTTGAACGCGCCTTACAGGTATTGGTGCGTGCGGGACACGAGGTGAAACGATGACTGACGTGCACTAACGTCATTTAAGAAACGAGAGAAATTCATGGAACTTACTGGTCTTCATCACGTGACGGCTGTCACTGGCAATACCGCAAAAAATGTCGAGTTCTATACACACGTCCTGGGCCTACGTCTGGTCAAGCAAACCGTGAACCAGGACGACATTTCAGCCTATCACCTCTATTATGCCGATGAGCGTGGCAATCCAGGGACAGACGTAACCTTTTTCGACTGGCCCCATATTGGACGAAATGTCTCTGGCACTGGCACTATTGGAATGATTGCGCTCCGTGTATCAGGAGTGGAAGCACTTGACTGGTGGGCGCAGCATTTAGAGGAAAACGGCGCACTGATACAAAGCCGTGGCGAGCGTGCGGGTCGGGCAAGTATTCTTTTCGCCAGCCCAGAGGGTATGCAACTTGGACTCTTTGATGATGGCAATGCACCCACGACGTTTCAGCCGTGGGATAAGAGTCCTATTCCAGCGCATGTGGCTATTCGTGGACTGGATGCGGCAACAGTTATTGTCCGTCAACTTGACTCACTCGCGCTTGTCCTGACACAGGTGCTCGGTTTTCAGCAGACTAGAGAATACTCCCTGAATGATACAGACCGTCTCGTTGTCTTTGAGACAGGGCAAGGCGGACCCGGCACGGAGGTACATGTGGAGGTGCGTCCAAATGGAATGGCTGGCAATCTTGGTATTGGGGGTGTTCATCATATTGCCTTTCGCACACCAAATTCAGAAGAACATCGTCAGTGGCGTGAGCACCTCGCGCAGGTTGGCCTTGGTGTGACGCCAGTAATTGACCGTTTCTACTTCAAGTCAATCTACTTCCGCGTCCCAGGCGGTGCATTGTTTGAAATCGCTACCGATGGCCCTGGTTTCGACACCGACGAGAATATTGAGCATCTTGGCGAACATCTTGCCCTGCCTCCATTTCTGGAAGGGCAGCGTACAGAGATTGAAAAGAACCTGCATCCTCTTATGGCATGATGCTAGGAAAACGATACAGCCAATAAGGCACATTGCATTGTCGGCCGTATCGTTTCAATCTCCTTGCTTCCTCTACCTCTAGCTGACACGTTTCAGGAGAACGATTGGTATGATACGAGGATTATCTTTTTGATATCCTGCGAACTGAGGTGATTGTCTTGCAACATCGGCGAAGATGCGATCCCGTTCAGCTGGCTCTGCAACTGTCGCATGAACTTTGAAGTGCTCGGTCCCGACTTCAACGGTGATATTCTCAGGATGAGCGAGCATATTGTAGTACCAATCGGGATTGGTGGGCGCGCCACCTTTGGCTGCGGCAAGGACGTAGTTGTCACCATCTTTGAAGTATAACAAAGGGATGGTACGTTCTTGGTTGCTCTTTGCGCCGAGTGTGTGAAGCAAGAGGAAATTTGCGCCTGGAAAATTTCCAACCTTGCCTCCATTCGCATAAAACTCATCAATGACTTGCTGATTCCTAGTCTTGGCTTGTTTAGCCAACTCTTCGTAGTTGCTGCTCATATCTTCTTCTCCTACCAATCAAATGTAGTTTATGGAACATTGTACCCCAGAAAACCGCATCTCTTCTGTAAAGAGAAGGATGTCGTTTGGCAACAGTGTTCCCTAGACAACAGTTTCGTGTATGCTACACCGTAGAAAGTGTAAACTGTGTCTGTACCAAATGCAATCACCAAACAGGCAGGGTCGTTGGGTAAACAACACTAGTGAGAAACTGTTGTTTTCAGGAGGAGAGCAGGACATGGAAAGTATAAAACTAATTTTAACATAGAAATTACACTATTTAATGTTTCTTAAACGGAATTTCACAATAGATGGCTATAATCTTCCTTGTAGTACACAAGCTTTCGGTGTACTGCACAGTTATAGGGAGGTGCCACTATGTTTCCTAAGTCCTGGACTGGGACGACGACAGTTCAATTACCATTTGGCTTGAACGTCTCTGTGTATGTGATTGCCTGGATTGTTGTTCTTGCCGCACTCTTTTTTATCTGGCGTCGGGGACGTGCACTTGGCTTTGTGCGTTGGACGACACAAGACATCTTGATTGTCGCTATGCTGGGGGTGCTGCTTGAGGTCTATGATAACCTGATTGGGGATCAGTTTATCACGCCAATTATCAACCTCATTCCTTTTGGACACGCCTTCGCGCTCAATGACCTACCTTACATGTTTCTGCTCATGGTAGGTATCGCCATGATCCGCAAGCCTGGGGCGGCAACGGCGATGGTGTTTCTTAACTTCTTGTTGATGCAACTCTTTTATAGTGGACAAGGCATAAACATTCTGGAATGGCCTTATGGCATTATGCAGGGGGTTTTTGTTGATCTCTACTTCGTCTTGCGTGGCAATCGTGTCTTCGCGCATGGCGGTCCACAGGTTATTATCGACGGCTTCTTCATGGGCGCGTTGCGCGCCTTTCCTGCGGTCACATTTCAATCCGCTATCATGAGTCCTTTGTTGTCAGGTGAAACGAAGACACTTGGCTACATCTTCTTCTATACGATATTCAACTTGATTGGCAATGGTGTGGAGGCTGCAATTTCGGCCCCGCTTGCTATTCGTATCGCGCAGTCGGTCAATCCTTCGGCACGTCGTACCGCCCCTGTCGCACGTCGAGAGGTGACTGATACAGGATTACCAGTCGTACCGCAACCTGCGAATGAAGGAAGAGTATCATGAACTTGAGACTTCTTGGAATTATTGGAGCAATATTGACCGTCCTGTTAGCGGCTGATGGTATCTATATGCTTGTGAGTCGCTACAACCAAGGCGAGACACAGGGAACCTTGAACTTGCCCGATGGCACAACGGTACTCATCGCAGCAGGTATTCTACTCGTTGTCACAATTATTGCGTTTGTTCTGTCTGCCCGTGCCAATGCTTCTGGGATTGTACCAACACCTGTTGCACCAGAGGTAGACACAACGGCTGATGTACAACGTACAGAGACCAGAGGATAAAGGGTGGTATGCCAGACCTACGCATAGATTCCCTGTCCTTCGCCTATCAAGATACCTCTGGCTCCGTGCTGAGAGATATCGACCTGACAATTCCGAGCGGGCAATTTGTGTTACTGGCGGGACCATCCGGGTGCGGGAAATCCACTCTCGCACTCGCCCTCGCCGGACTCATCCCGACTCGTATTGCAGGTGATATGCAAGGCGATATCTATCTGGACTCGAAACGTATAGGCGGCATGGAGATCAATGAGGTCTCGCAATATGTCGGCATGGTCTTTCAAAATCCAGATAACCAGTTAATTCAGATTGATGTTGAATCTGAGGTTGCATTTGGTCCCGAAAACCTTGCGCTTCCTCGTGCGGAGATCGAACACCGTGTGCAGCAAGCACTCGAATACACACATATGGAACACCTTGCACGTCAAGAAATCTTCGTGCTTTCAGGTGGTCAGAAGCAGCGTGTAGCCATTTCTGCGACGCTCGCTATGCGCCCTTCTGTTCTGGTGCTTGACGAACCTACGTCGGACCTGGACCCAGTGGGAACACAGGAAGTATTAAGCGTCTTGCGTACTCTGAATAAGCAGTATGGCATGACCATCGTATTAATCGAGCATAAGGTTGACGAGGTAATTCCGTGGGTTGATCGTGTGTTGCTCATGGATGCCGGGCGTGTGGTAGTCGATGCCCCACCACGTAACGCCTTTACTGATATTCCGCTGTGGGACAATTTAGGCGTTTCAGTTCCACAGATAGTACGGCTTGCCAGAGCTATTCCTAGTGTGTTTCATGGTGAGACTCCACTTTCTGTCGATGAAGCCTACAATGCGCTTGTCGATACACCTTTAGCACAGTATCTGCGTCAACGCAATAGCGCGATCCAGCACATGGACGCCCTTACACTTAGCTTTCCTGTTCGTGAGCCAGAGCAGGATGCTGTCTCATGGGACCATGTCGGGTTATCATTTGGTACGAAACACGTTCTCAACGATATCAATGTAAATGTATCGCCGGAAGAGTGGGTTGCTATTATTGGCCCCAATGGTTCAGGCAAAACGTCGATGGCCTCGCTTGCGATGGGCTTTCAAGCACCAACAAGTGGAGCGGTACGACATAGAGGAAAGCCTGTTGAGGCTGGTAGCATTTCGCGTCAAGCCGAGAAGATGGCCTATCTGTTTCAAACTGCCGACACTATGCTGTTCAGTGCAACAGTGGAGCGTGAGTTCTTGTTTGGTGTAAATAATAGACGCAAGCGCAAGGGTGAACTACTCTACACCGTTGACGAACTGCTTAAGATGGTGGACTTAGAGGCGCATCGCCAGGACAATCCGTTTCAATTGAGTCATGGACAGCGCAAACGCCTGGCGATTGGAGTGCTATTAGCTCGCTATCCAGAGGTGCTTATTCTCGATGAGCCAACCACGGGCCAGGACGAGGGACACGCACGCGCCTTCCTGCAATTTCTTGAGCAACTCCGTCAACATCAAAAGTTCACCTATGTAATGATTTCACACGATATGCAGGCGGTGGCGCAGTATGCAAGCCGTGTTGTCGTATTGCATGAAGGACGTGTTGCCCTCGATGGACCACCTGAACAGGTCTTCGCGCATGTTGACCAATTGGCTGCTAGTAACATTCTGCCACCGCCAATCGCGCTCCTTCACGCTCGTCTATGCAATGGAGAAGCCACACGCGTCGCATTAGATATTCCTACATTTCTTCGTGCGTTAGAGCCAGTTGTGGAGGTGTCGCGGTGATGAGCATACAGCAATTCTTTCTACAAAATATTGTGGGGCGTAGCATCCTCGGCTACTTGTTGATGTTCGTGGTGCCCCTCATCCTACCAGTTGTGTTTGTCAGGCTTGTTGGTATACGCGGCTTGCGGAACCTGTTCTCCTATGAAACAAAGGAATCGATCATTCATCGTCTGGACCCACGCTTGAAGATACTGTATCCCTTCGTCATCAGTACACTGAGCGTGTTTCTCAACTGGAATTTTGTGTTCCTCTTATTGTTATTCACCATTATTCCGTGGATATTGTTGCGTACATCGTCGCAACGTCTGCGCGTGGTAATCACGATGGTGCTGACACCTGCGATTGGCTTGATCTGGTCACAGGGCCTGTTCTATACACAGGGAGCACAACATATCATTTTTGCGTTTCCCTCAACCATCAGTTGGCTTGGCTCACCTGGACTTTCCTCGACAGGTATGTTGTATGGTGCGGAGCAGGCAGGTCGTGTAATCGTAGCAGCTTCGGCGTCGTTTATTCTCTTGTTCACGACCAAAACATCCGAAATCATCTGGGCCTTTTACAAGTTTCGTATGCCTGCAGCAGTGGGACTTGCGTTCACGGCTGCGCTACGCTTTGTGCCGCAGTTAGCGGAACGCATGACCGTATTATTGCAAGCGATGCAGGTACGTGGCTATGATTTGACAGTGCCGCGCTGGTGGCAAGTCCGTGAGTGGCCCGGCTATATCGGGCGCGTCTTCGCCTGCATTCCAATCGTCACTGTACCGCTGCTAATCGACTCATTGCGCTCAACTTCGGTGATGGCGATGGTTGCCGATGCACGTGCCTTCGGCTCACGACCAGAAAGAACAGTGTTGCGCGAACATACCGTGACAACAGCCGATATCATCGCGTTCAGTGCGTTAGTTGGACTAATTATCGTTGTGGTGTTGCTCGTGGTACTGCATATTGGGAACCGTCAAGTATAGTGTTGACAATCGAATGTGATAATGTTTAGCGGTCGGTAGGGGCAGCAATTGATTGCGCCCAATGATGGGGGTGGGGCAAACGTCCTTACCACTCCATCTTCGTGGCAGCGCGTCCCCTCCCGACCCATCATTGGGCGCAATCAATTGCTGCCCCTACCGCTATTATTAGATGCAGTTGTCAAAATTTATTAGATATCTACTAGTGCTTATGGTTGTCGCTCCTGCGGTGTAGAAATGGCATTGTCCTGTTCAGATGTAGTCTGTACTGGAGTACCTTCATCGAGTATCATGCCAGCAGGAAGATCAGAATTGTTGGCTCCATTTTTTACCAAGATGTCCGCTACCTCTTGATTCCTGTCGCCAGCCATAATCGACACCACTGTTCGGCTTGCATCGGGCATGCCTTCCGTCTTGAGATCATAGGATTTCAAGTTAATTTGGTCATCTCGAAAGCCGACCTGCTTCAATTCCCGAATAGCAAGGTGTGCATTCGCGGACTCCCGAAAGACGCCTGCGACTAGAGAAGGATTTTTCTCCATGTGTCAGTGACTCCTTTCAAATGAGAAAACGCTTCAACGGTATGAAAATTCTTGTGTATGAAGTGTTTTCAATCCTTTTCACGTACTATATCATACACGCTTATGCCATTGCCTCAATGGTATATTTGCGCACCGCAGGACGCTTATCGGTCATATATGACATATCCGTTGGTTGTCTACGCACCTGAAGGGGAAAGAGCGCAATCTTCCCATCTGGCGATATATCACGTTTTCTTTGCAGCATCTCTAGCTCTGCTGAGAGTGCGGCAATTTCGCTGAGAATCGCTATTTGCCGCTCCACATCTTTCGCATGTTCACGAAGATACTGTAGTTGTGCTGTCAAAGAAGACAATTGTTCTTGCCACCATACCGATGAATGTTCTCCTGCATGTACCAGGAGTGTAGGCTTAGCTGACTCGGAGATAGGCAACATATTGTCCGTCACCGTGACCTCTTTTGTCTTAGATTGTTGAAGTGCAGGAGCTGCCGTTATTTGTGATTTAGGCTCTGTAACCACGACCTCTTTTGTCTTGGGTTGTTGGAGTGCAGGCGCT
>CAZZVE010000067.1:691-5267 GCA_964657325.1 uncultured Ktedonobacterales bacterium | reverse complement strand
TTTAGGCTCTGTAACCACGACCTCTTTTGTCTTGGGTTGTTGGAGTGCAGGCGCTGCCGTTATTTGTGGTTTAGGTGAAGCTGGTATCGTCTGTGACTTGAGTTTGGGAGCAGTAGTAGTTGATAATACCGATGTTTTTTTCTCTCGCGCAAGAAAAATAGCTGACGCAATGACGAAGATACCGAGTGCGATAAATCCACCAGCAAGCAATTGTGCCATATGTATGCATACTCCTTTTTTCTTCTATCCTTCTATAATAACATACTTTTAAGCAAGCTGAGAGTAACAGAGAAAAATAGTTCATTGTTATAGCTATTCGAGATGTCCTCCGGTCATCAACACACCCAATTGCTCTTCTGTGGCTTCTGGTCCGACAACATCGACGATTTTACCTTCGTACATGACGGCGATACGGTCGGAGAGGGAGCGTATTTCGTCCAGTTCGGCAGAGATGAGCAGAACGGCCTTGCCCGCGTCCCGTTGCTCGATGAGACGACGGTGGATAAATTCGATAGCACCGATATCAACGCCTCGTGTTGGCTGGGCCGCGATAAGCGTTACGGGGTCAGTGGCGAACTCACGTGCGATAATAATTTTTTGTTGGTTTCCACCAGAGAGAGCGCGTGCTGGTACCTCAATCGAGGGCGTACGTATATCAAATTCGGTGACGAGACGTTTGGCCCACGTTGCGATATTTCTGAGCATGAGCACAAAGCCCCGCCATGAGAATTGCCCTGAGCGTTGTCGCCCTAGAATCGTGTTGTCTTCTATCGACTCGGTGAGCACTAGACCACTCCCGCGCCGATCTTCCGGTATGTGCGACATGCCTGCAAGCCGAACTTCGCGTGCGTCCATGTGTGTAATGTTACTGGCTGTATTGACGCGTCCAGCCTCTGCTGGTGTGATCGTCATGGTGCCACCAGTCGCTTTACGCATACCGCTTAGAACCTCGACCAGTTCGGTTTGACCGTTGCCTTCGACGCCAGCAACACCAAGAATTTCACCTGCGTGTACATCAAGGCTGACACCATGTAATACCTCAAGACCTCGATCATCCTGCGCTTGCAAATCCTCGACATGCAGGACAATAGGGCCGGGCTTGCTCGGTGTTTTGTTGACACGTAACAAGACTTCACGACCCACCATCATGCGTGCAATCTCGGTCTGGTTCGTCTCCTTCGTGACAAGTGTACCAGCATTTTTACCACGACGTAACACCGTAATATTATCGGTGAGTTCCAGCACCTCACGCAATTTGTGGGTAATGAAGATGATTGTTTTCCCCTGCGCCACAAGGCCGCGTAGAACTGAAAAGAGTTCAAAGGTTTCCTGTGGTGTCAATACTCCTGTTGGCTCATCCATAATGAGAATGTCCGCTCCACGATAAAGCACCTTGAGGATTTCGACCCGTTGTTGTAAGCCAACAGAAAGACGTTCGATGCGCGTATCTGGTTCGATAGGAAGTCCATATTGTTTGCTCAAGGCCAGGATATCAGTACGAGCTTTGCGGAAATTAAAAGGAGAACTGAGGCCGCCGGGTTCGCGTCCAAGCACAATATTTTCCGCGACCGTAAGTGGTGGAATAAGCATGAAGTGCTGATGCACCATACCAATACCTAGGTGAATAGCGTCACGCGGTCCCGCGATGGAAGTTGTACGCCCGTTAATCACAATCTCGCCACTATCGGGCCGAATCATACCGTACAAAATGTTCATAAGCGTCGATTTGCCTGCACCGTTTTCGCCCACGAGTGCGTGTATCTCGCCCTTGCGTACCGACAGATTGACGTTATCATTCGCCACCACGCCGGGCCATGCCTTACTGATATTGCGCATTTCGACCGCGAAGGGACTGGCTGGTTCCTCAGTCGGCCTTATCATCGTGCTTTCTTGCATATCTTATTGTTCCTTCCGTTGTTTGGCGTGCTGATAAATATTGGCAATCAAATGCGTTGTTTCTTTCGGTAGGGGCAGCAATTCATTGCGCCCAATGATGGGGGCGGTAGGGCAAACGTCCTCAAAACGCTTCTCGTGGCAACGTTGACCCCTCTCCACCCATCTTTGGGCGCAATGAATTGCTGCCCCTACCGACACTGTCGTGTTTGGTTATAAAAGTTCATTGGTTCCTACTCTGTTCCGGGTTCGTATGGAATGCCATCGGCTGCAGGGGCGGTGGTGCGCCCAACGAGGCCGACAAGGGCAACGAGTGTAAGAATGTAGGGCAGCGTGCTGAGCAGATTGGGCGAGATACCTGTATCTTGTAAGCGTGGGCTGAGTGCCTCGCCAAGTCCAAAAATGAGACAGGCACCTGCTGTACCTAATGGATTGTACTTACCGAAAATCATCGCCGCCAATGCGATATAGCCCACGCCTGCCGTCATGTTCGTATTGAAGATACCTGCGATACCCTGTGATAAGAATGCGCCAGCTAAGCCAGAAAGCAAGCCACTGCTAATAACACAGAGGTAGCGAACAAGCCTCACATTGACACCTGCTGTATCTGCCGCCTGGGGTTGCTCGCCGACCGCGCGAATTCGTAAGCCAATGTTTGTACGGAAGAGCAAAAACTGGATGCCGAGCAGAATAACGACCGCGACGTAAAAGATGATGTTTTGTTGAAAGAAAACGGGACCGATAAAAGGAATATTGGCGAGTGGCCCAAGCGCAACGGCTGGAATGCGTAGTTCTGGTCGAAGCGCGGGCACACCCTGTCCATGCGTTTGAATGGTGAGTAAATAGTCGGTCAGACCCAGTGCAGCGATATTGATGGCGATACCACTTACCACTTGATTAGCTTTAAAATTGATCGAGACAATAGCGTGTACAAGTGCCATTAAGCCACCCGCAATCATCGCCCCGATAATGCCAGCGAGAGCATTATGCGTTGCCAATGCAGTCAATGCACCTGCATACGCTCCTGTTAGCGTCATACCTTCCATTGCGATATTGACAACACCACTCCGCTCGGAAATCACTCCCCCAAGAGCTGGCAAGAGCAATAATGCGCCGAATTGCAGAGTCGCGGCCCAGAGATCGCTAGAGGTGATGACGCGCAAAAATATTTGTAAAAACATTACTTTTCCTCCTCGCTCTTACGTAGTGGCAGTTCTCGATAGTCGGACAAGGCATTCTGTTCTTCTGCCGTGCGTTCAATCACCGCAACCGAACTACTTTGGGAGGCACTGGCCTCGCTTATATTCCCTGCTGTAGAGCCACTTTCGACCAGTGCTGATGCAGCCTCTGTCGAGCCGATGATGTTTGGAACGAGAGAAGGGCGACGACTCAGACGTGCCCAACTGGGTAGAGAACGTTGCAGGGTGGGTAAAAATTCTGCCGCGATGCTGAAGAGGACGAGGGCCTGAATAATGTATACCAAATCCCCTGGAATACCAGCGTCAGCCTGCATGAATGTTCCACCTTGACGCAAACCACCAAACAAGAGCGAAGCAAACAACACGCCTATAGCTGTTGTGCGACCGAGTAGTGCGACGCCAATGGCATCAAAGCCCGTCGAATCAATACTAAATGTGCTCGATATGAGGTGATATGGAAATTGTCCCATCACGTTTAAGGCACCCGCGAGGCCAGAAAAGGCACCCGCAATTGCCATGACCGCGAACAGGTTACGCTTGATAGGAATACCTGCGTAGCGTGCCGCTTTTGGGTTTTGCCCGATTACACGGACTTCATAACCAAAGGCGGTACGCGAGGTGATAAACCAGTAGACGACTAGCGCGAGTAAGGAGATGAAAATACCCATGTCAACAAGATAGGCATCGGGGGAAGGTATCTTGGGTAGAAACGTGCCGAGTGTCTGATTGTAAAAGACCGCTACCGAAGGAATGATGCCGTTCGTGGGAATGGTGGGAGTTACATCAGATTGTTTTGGGTCTTTAAAGGGACCTGTAATCAAATAGTCCGTGACGTAAAACGCGATCCAGTTGAGCATGATGGTGGTAACAACCTCATGCGCGCCACGCCACGCTTTGAGAATACCCACGATGCCTCCCCAGACGGCACCCGCAAGCATACTTCCAATGAGCATGAGAGGAACAAGCAACCAACCTGGAAGACCGGAAAGCTTGAAGGAAATAATGGCGGCCGTCATCGCGCCTATTGCCAGTTGTCCCTCCGCTCCGATATTGAAGAGTCCTGCACGAAAGGCGATAGCCACGGAGAGACCGGTAAGAATCAGGGGACTTACACGGACAAGCGTAGAAGAAAACGTTTGTGGGTTGCCAAACGAGCCTTGGTATAAGTCTTGAAATGCAGTGATGACCGCACCGAAACGGTCTGGTAACGCACCAGGTGAGGTCAAAAGAATTACGATGCCACCTGCGATAAGTGCCAGGATGACAGCAAAGAGAGGACGCCCAATCGAGTTGCCTATTTTCCGTAATTGGGTTACAAGAAGCGTCGATGCGGAAGTCCTCCGTTGTAGTGTTGGCGCAGCCATAAAGAGCATCCTCCTCTGCGAAAAGCGGCACAAAACCGCTTGACTGCTGAAATAGGGTTAAGGACACACCTATCATAGCATCAGAGCAATAAAGAAACAAGCATAGAAAAATGTTGGTGG
>CAZZVE010000067.1:0-656 GCA_964657325.1 uncultured Ktedonobacterales bacterium | reverse complement strand
CCACCAACATTTTTAGCAACGTTAAGTCGTTTCGGGTCTTCGTCCGAAAAAATGTAATCCTTTGAGGCTCATCACAACCTCGCCCTCTGGATTCGTCAATTCACAGTGCGAGCGAACAATGCCCATAGTGGGTTTGCTCTTTGATGCTGTACTTTCTATAACTGTGAAACGAGCATGAAGTTTTTCATCGGGATGAACAGGTCTACGCCAACGTACCTCGTCAACGCCAGGAGATCCCATGCTGATGGTATCGTTTAGCAAGCCATCGACAAGCAAACGCATGAAGAGGGCCGAAGAGTGCCAACCACTGGCAACGAGTGTGCCAAAAGCGGAATGTTTGGCCTGTTCAGGGTCGATATGAAATGGTTGTGGATCGTATTGTTTGGCGAACGTGATGATCTCTTCCGCACTGGCAGATGTGCTTCCAAGGTCGATTACGTCTCCCACCTGGAAATCTTCAAAATAACGTGTTGGCATGGTGGCTCCTTTTGCATTGTTGTTTCGCTTCCTCATTATCGCACGTACGCCCTCTACGTGAAACTCGCTCGCTCCGATAATTCTGCATGCCTTCCTCAATTCTATATGAAGGTTTCCTAAGTCCATCTCCTATCCCTTAGGAATATTTAACCCTCTCTTAACATATCCATAAAGCATAG
>CAZZVE010000066.1:0-24462 GCA_964657325.1 uncultured Ktedonobacterales bacterium | reverse complement strand
CCTTGTACCACATGATTGTTGGTAATAATATAGCCACGGCGATCAATAATGACACCTGAGCCAAGTCCACCCCCCTGTGCTGTTTTGACATTGATCTGCACTACGGCTGGTTGAACTTTTGCGATGACTGCCTCGCGTATCGCTTCAGTGTTGGTTCCAGTTAATGAAGGAATAGGCGTTCCGCTACCAGTACTCGATGGCTTATTGCTTGTTCCTGTAGTATCGCCTCCAACTTGACATCCTGTGAGCACGGCTAAACTCAATGTCGCAACGAGAAGCGTGAGTGGCGTAAAAAATATTTTCCTTCGGTCTCGATAGTTATAGAGTGACATATTTTTTCCTTCTATCCGTGGGTTTCCAACTACGACAAAAAGTGCTGGAACCGAAGCCACTATGAAAAGGTGTTAAAGAGCATACAGTAGGAGTATAAATGAGAACATATGACCCCGCATCACTCACGAATGGTATCTTGCGATAACTCTTTCGTGTGATAGATTCTGGTGCAACCGTTAGCAAGTCACTCTTTTTATATGTTGATGCAACTCCTTTATCTACGCTTCTCTTTCCCAAAAAACGCGAGCAAGAGACTAGGAGCCACCACAAGACAGACAGCACCAAAGACAAATGAAGTGGAAAGACTTACATTGGTCTGTAACCAACCAGCGATACTTGGGCCAATGCTGAAGCCGATACTCCAGGTCGTTGAATAGAAACCACTCAAACGTCCTCGATAGCGGTCAGGCACGTTTTCCATCGCAAATGCCATGTAGATTGGCTCAATAAGAGTACGCATAAATGAGCGTGTGTACTCGCCTGCGATGGCGAGTGGTAGGGTCGGAGCAAATCCGATTAAAATCATCAAGGGCGCACTGAGATACTGCACAGTCGTGATGATGCGCAATTTGCTCCAACGATGCACGAAGAGCGGAGCCGTGAGCGAGAAGATGCCACCCGCAAGTCCACTGAAAGTAAATATAACCCCCAATGGGCCAGGCAATAGACGAAAGCGTAAGACGAAGTAGAGTTGGATGAGTCCAACAACCGCACCCTCACCCATTGTAAAGAGCAAATCTGGTAACAGCAGTTTGAGAAACAAGAGAACAGGAAGACGTTCCTGAGATGAAGTTCTCAATGATGTTTTTGACGTTACCACTTCTTCAAGATTGGAAGTCTTTTGCCGCTTTGTCTCGCGTAAGAACCAGAGAGGAAGGCCAAAGACGACAGTGAATAATGCAGCCGCTAGTACGCCCCAGCGTAGTGGTACTGTGCTTGCCGCGGAAACGTGTAGCACTCCCCCTACAAATTCAGGAATGGCTCCCCCAAGCAAATTGCCAAGCGCGCCAATACCAAGCAGCAAAAAGCTATTAAAGGCCAAGACTCCGACTCGTTGCCGCTCCGTCGTGTTCTCTATTAAAAGAGGAATGTTTGTTACCCAGTACGCGGTTGAAACCATGCCTTGTAGGAAGCTAAACAATAAAAGAAGAGGAGCAGAGGTGACCAGCCCAATTAAAGCAAGAAACAATGGCGTCAAGACTGCGGACACGAGCAAAACAGGCTTACGTCCAATACGGTCAGCAAGCAAGCCTGTTGGCACAGCACCAACAAGTGCTCCAACAGCACTCGCAGCGTTAAGGACACCAATGAAGTCGGGACGATAACCAAGACTATGGGCGTAGTAGCTAATATTCAAGAGCGCAATCGTAAGTTGAAAGCCTTTACCCGTGGTAAAAAGGTACAGGATATAGACATTGCGCGGTAGACTTCTTAGTGATGAACGCAGATGAACGAAACTAGATTGGATGTTAGTGTTTGATGGTTCGGGTTGTAGCTGTATAGTAATCTTTGGCACGTTTGGTACCGAGGGCATAAGAAACTCCTAGCATATCTATCTTTATATACAGAGCGTACCATAGTCGCTCTCCTGGAAGCAACGGACAAAAGAACAGGCTTCTGTATACGGTTACACAACGCACAACGTACTAAAAAAGATAAGAAAAATAAGCAAATGTTCCTTTGAAACCGAAAAATGAGCATCAAATTGGTAAAAGGTTATCTATCATTTGTTTATAGGATAAGAAACATAAGGACGCGTTTAAGGACATCTTAGAGTATTTTTAAGGTCTTGATATATGAATAAAAGTAGGTTATCCTATGAATAGCAAATGCATATAGTTCTTTTCACATAACATATAAGTGATTAATATAGTCACATAGCATTTGCAAAGAAATACAGTTTTAGGTTACTCGATTAGAGAAGGAGTTTTTGGAATGCTTACAGCTTTATTATTCTGGATTGTCGTTGGTTTGGTTGCCGGCTTTCTGGCAAGTCTTGTAATGCGTGGGGGTGGTTATGGTATCCTTGGTGATATCATTGTTGGTATCGTTGGTGCGCTTATTGGTGGCTTCATCATGAATCTCCTCGGGCTTAGCACTGGTGGACACCTCATTTATAGCATCATCGTTGCCTTTATTGGTGCCTGTATCCTGATCGCCATTCTTCGTGCAGTTAGTGGTAGCACTCGCCGTCGCGTCTAACACGAGACAGTTTTCTTAAACATATTCACCTATCAAATAAAAAGTATCAATAGAAGTTCGACACACAGTTAAAGAAGGAGAATTCTGAAATGCTTACAGCTTTGTTATTCTGGGTTATCGTTGGTCTAGTTGCTGGCTTCCTGGCAAGCGTTGTTATGAAGGGTGGCGGCTATGGTATTGTTGGTGACATCATCGTTGGTATCGTAGGCGCGCTCATCGGTGGTTTCTTGATGAGCCTTATCGGGTTGAACTCAAGTGGTAACATCATCTACAGCATCATCGTTGCCTTTATTGGTGCCTGTATCCTGATCGCCATTCTTCGTGCGGTTAGCCGTGGTACACGCCGCGTCTAACACGAGCCTAATCTTTTTAAAGGGATGCTCCAAATAGGAGCATCCCTTTTTGTTGTTACAGTATTTAGTTTTCCGTAGGAACCGATGTATCGCGCCCTTGTTGACGTCTCAATTGCCAACAAGGACGTGATACATCGGTCCCTACACGCGAACAGGGCCGCTTGCGGTCCACCACGTGAGCAACCCTGTGTCGAGTTCGTAGGAGGCACGGGCGGCGGAAAATTGCTGCTCGATATAGTGTTTACCAGCACGTAACACGGAATGTTCGTTCTCCAACGGTGGGCCGAAGTTCCAACTACGCTGATAACGTGCGCGCAACCAACTTTGTTCAATAGCAGCATGTTCATTGACAATAATCGCTTTGCATACATTCCACACCTGTCGATCATCTTCGTTAAACGCGAGAGGCGTAATTGGAGGCGAAGGTGGAGCGGGAGTTGGCGTATCTTCCCCTCCTATAGAAGGAAGCGGTGCGTGCATGATGGTGTTCGCGTAAGGTGCATAGGTATCGTAGTACCAGAACCCGATGTAGCCATAACCGTGCATTTTGTCTATGAAGTCTGCGATTTGTATATTAGCCACGTCTCGTTCTAAAGAGATAATCGGGAGGATAGGTTTCAAGCTATTCTGCCCTTGCTCTCGCGCACGCGCATCAAAGTATTGCCATTGCGGATAGACATATTCTATAGCTGACTGCGCGATGCCATTCCATTCCGCGAAGTAGACCTGTGGTAGCCACGCATCCATATACGGATTAAGTGAGAGCAATGGTACTGGATGATTCATCGGGTTCGCGTAGAGTGTTGGCAACCAAAGACCCTTGAAGAGTGCACGTACCTGCTGCCCAAAGCTTTCGGCACTCGCATACTGTCCCATATACTCATCTTCGATATCGGGAATGACCGCACCAAAGATATTCCCAATCTCTGCAGAGAGGTGCGCTTCTGCCGTAATTTGTGTTGTGCCAAACTTTGGTCCGTAGCAGTAATGATAGGGCACAACATGTAAACCATGCGAAGTCGCAACTTGCTTGAGCATCTGTAAATCAGTATCATCGTACCAACGATTTGTGCCATCGGCGACCTTCGGGTGTAGCCCCTGCACATTCCATGCAACGGCCTGGAGACAAATTTGCTCCCATTGTTCACGCGTAAATTGTCGTAGACCAAACCAGAGCCATCGTCCAGTCATCAGCAAGGGGAAATGAGATGTTTCATTCATAAGAGGTAGTGTCCTTTCGTCATGAGGGAAAAAAGAGGAGATGTAATCGAGGAAAAGTGATTACATGAGTAAGAGTAGCATGAGTTAAGGGAAAAGTCAATACTGCTTGGTTGTTTAGGTAACTACTGTAGGGGTCTAATTCATTACACCCTGTTGGCAATCGACCGTGTTGAAGGAATGTTGAAACGCTGGCAATGTCCTGTAACATTGTACGTCGCCAACAGGGTGTAATGAATTAGACCCCTACAATTATTCGTGTTATTCCCTTGTACATGACCTATCCCTATGATATAATACAGTTCGGGCGAGGACAGGAGTCCCCGCCCGAACTTGTGTGAGGAAACAACTTCATTATGGATATTACATGGCTAGGCCACTCTTGTTTTCAGGTACGTGGCAAAAATGTGACACTGGTCACAGACCCCTTTTCTCCTCAGTACGGCGATCCCGCACGGCTGAGTAAGACCAACGCCTCTATCGTCACCATCAGCCACAATCATCCCGGACATAACTATGTTGAGGGGGTTCCAGGTGTCAACGGCAAAGCACCACGTGTTGTGCGCAGTCCTGGTGAGTACGAAATTAGCGATGTGCTAATCACAGGGGTCGCATCCTACCACGACAATAAACATGGTCAGGAGCAGGGACGCAATACAATTTATATCATTCACATCGACGATATTGCGATATGTCACCTGGGAGACCTGGGGCATACGCTACAAGAAGAGCAGCTTGAAGAGGTCGCGGATGCAGATGTTCTTTTACTGCCCATTAGTGGACAGCATGGCATCAATGTCTCACAGGCAGTCGAGATCATTGGGCAGGTAGAGCCGCGTATCGTCATTCCAATGCACTATCGTCCAGTCGCGCCAGATGAAATGGGTGAGGAACAAACGAACCCGCTTGACAAGTTCTGTCGCGAAATGGGTGTGGATAAAAATAACGTTCAACCAAAGTTTAGTATCACGCGTAACACCTTAACAACCGCACCTTCTGAACTTCAAGTAATCCTGCTTTCACAGCGTTAGCCATGAAAGCAGGATTATTTACGTATTCAGAAAGAACAGGGTTTTCTTACACATCGTGTGTTAGGCACTGATGTAGGCACGACGGCAAGGCTCCGAGTGCAGGAGGATTTTCTATGTCAAAATTTATCTTTGTTACTGGTGGTGTGGCCTCTTCTGTGGGGAAGGGTATTAGTGTTGCATCGCTGGGTCGTCTCCTCAAAAACCGTGGAGTCTCTGTCTCACTTATGAAATTGGACCCCTACATCAATGTCGATCCGGGTACCATGTCGCCATATCAGCATGGCGAAGTCTTCGTCACTGATGATGGAGCTGAGACGGATTTGGACCTGGGACACTACGAACGCTTCACAGACGAGCCTGCGTATCAGGCCAACAATGTCACGACGGGACAAGTGTATGCCTCTGTTATTGGCAAAGAGCGACGTGGCGAGTATCTTGGCGGTACAATTCAAGTCATCCCACACATCACTAATGAGATCAAAGACCGTATTAAAGCGGTGGCACGTCGCTCTGATGCGGATGTGGTGATCGTCGAGGTTGGTGGCACGGTAGGTGACATTGAGGGTGAGCCATTCTTAGAGGCGATCCGTCAGATGCGTAAAGATGTCGGGCGACGCGATGTACTCTATTTGCACGTCACGCTGCTTCCTTATCTTGGCTCTACAAAGGAACTCAAGACAAAGCCGACACAGCATAGCGTAAAGGAACTGCTACGTGTCGGTATTCAGCCTGATGTCATTATGTGTCGCTCAGACTATCCTATGACCGACGATTTGCGCGACAAAATCGCCCTATTCTGCAATATCGAGACTGCGGCAGTTATTCCAATGTTGACCGCCGATACGATTTATGAAGTGCCACTTATCTTAGAAGAGGCGGGTCTTGGTGAATTTCTGGTCAACGAACTACGCTTGAAACGCCAGGAGCCGCAGATGCAGGAGTGGAACGCTCTGGTTGAGAAGATCAAGAGTCCACGCCCAGAGATCACGATTGGTCTGGTAGGCAAATACGTTGAATTACATGACGCCTATATGTCGGTCGCCGAGTCTTTGAATCATGCAGGGTGGTTTCATGATGTCGATGTACGTATCAAGTGGATTAACTCCGAAGCTCTTGAGCAGATGGGTGAGGGCTATACGGAAGTCCTTGAGGATGTTGCGGGTATCGTCGTGCCCGGCGGTTTTGGGCATCGTGGTATCGAGGGAAAGATCAAGGCGGCAAACTTCGCGCGTCGCAAGAATATCCCCTATCTCGGTCTATGTCTGGGCATGCAGGTTGCCGTGATCGAGTTTGCACGCAACGTACTTGGGCTTGCCAACGCGAATAGCACAGAGTTTGACCAGCAGACGACTAACCCTGTTATCGACCTTATGCTGACACAACGACAGGTCGCTGATAAAGGCGGGACGATGCGTCTCGGCAACTGGGTCTGTTGTCTGACCGCTGGCACAAAAGCGTATCAGGCATATGGTGAGCCAATCGTGTTTGAGCGTCACCGCCACCGTTACGAGTTCAATAACGAATATCGTAAGCGTATGGAGAGTCAAGGTCTCATCGTGAGCGGACGTTCTGCTGATAACAGCCTTGTCGAGGTTATCGAGCTAGCTAATCATCCGTGGTTTGTGGCTTCACAGTTCCATCCAGAGTTTAAGAGCCGTCCAACGCATCCACATCCACTTTTCCGTGACTTTGTTGGTGCGAGTATCCAACAGGTACAGCAGCAGAAGAAGAAAACAAGTGAAGGAACATCTGTAGGAGTCTAATAACTGTGGACATGTCGATTGCGCCCCCCTACAATCGACATGTCCACAGTCATTAGACCCTTATCAAGGATATGTTCTTCATTAAGAAAGCCTATAAGCGATGCTGGCGTCGAGTGCTTGTAGCACATGCACGATGTCTTCACAGACTTCAACGAGTACCTGCGGTGCCCAATCTTCGGGGCGTGGCATATCAGGTTCGTGGAGTTCACCAGTTACGGGATCAAAGCTATCAATGCGCAGGTCCGAAGGGTGCATGCCAAAGGGATATGATTCTTCCTTGATGAGACCCTCCATACCGAGCGGGTGCCAAATAGGAAGCTCGACATGCTGCTGCAAACTCAGGGTATCAGGTTGTAGGCGGTTCTCAAGCAGCACCATGCTTACAGAGGGGCGCGCCTCAAGAGTGCGTTGACTATTCTCGCCTGCGCGTAGTTTGAGTATCTGCATAAGCGAGAGCAATTTTTCCTCGGTCGGTAAAACGCCGTTCAGCGCGAGTGAGTACGAGAGGTCGAGTACCAATGGTGGAATCTCGGCAAGGTGTAGATGTGGGCAGTCATCACGTGGTACCTCATGGAAGAAACTACAGATACCCACTGGGCCTTCCAGGGAGATTACCGTATCAAGTGCACCCCATGTATAGGAGAGAACACAAGAACTACGATCTTGCATACCTTCACAGCTTCCCATGTGACAAGTGCAGGCAAATTCGCGTTCGAGCGTTCGAGTGTTGCTCCAATATTCGGGATGCGCCGACAACCCATTTGTCTTTGCCGCCTGAAGAAACGAGGCGGTCATGTCCTCAAATGTAAACAAAGCATTGCTCCTAGCCGTCCATCTTGAAAAGCACACAACCTTCTAGCATTCTCGTCCACGGCGTGTTCTTATATTACTGTGTTAAAGATGATTGTGTCAATAGAATACAGAGAAAGCATGACAGGGGCAAGCCCTGTCACTACTTTACACCTAGAAATGGTGCATCGGTGTAAGTAGTGACAGGGCTTGCCCCTGTCATGCCAATCGTTCACGCTGCGATCACGTTCAAACAGTCCCGTTGCTTCCCTCAGGTAACATACGCTTAGAAAGACATGGGGCGAATCGAGAGGATGGTATAGGTCGTGATACCACCAGGAGTTGAGACGTTCACCTGATCCCCCTCTTTATGGCCCATGAGAGCTTTGCCAACAGGCGATTGATCAGAGATAAGACCAGCTTTCACGTCCGCTTCAAATGTCTCGACCATCTTGAAATTCCGTTTTGTGCCGCTATCCGTCTCGACCTCTATTTGCATGCCGATACGGACCGTATGTGGTCCTTCAGACACGCCATGCATATCGGGAGACATGATCTCGGCGACGGAGAGCAGTTGCTGCAACTGCATGATCTCGCCTTCCACCTTTGATTGTTGATCTTTGGCATCCTCGTACGAGCCGCTCTCACTGATGTCACCGTCCTCTTTTGCCTCGTGAATGTAGTCCGCGACTTCCTTGCGTTTCACGTTGATTAAGTACTCTAAGCGTTCTTTCTTCTTGGCAAAGCCTTCCGGTGTCAACCGATAAATCTTGCGCTCCGACTTGGCATCACTCTGCCCACCAATACTCATTGAAAAACTCCTCCCTGGTTGTGAGGTCCTTGATCTCTTCTGTTGGCCTCTTCCAGATATTTACTGTTCTTACCTCACCGTCACCACGACGATGAGTGTTACACGCATTCCTCACAATCCATTCCCCACTCCCTGTACTATATACCACCCCTCTCCATCTCACTCCACTCTATTCTTGTATTCCGCCTCCAACTCTATGCCTCACATACCTTCCTACCCATTCGCGTTGATAACGCCATTTATTCATATTTACTAAGCAATTTTCTGGAAAAGAGGATGATGAATACTTTTTCAGTATTCATAGTTAAATGTACGTTTACATTGTGTCCGTGGTTGGATATTTTCTATTTTATGTCAACAGAGGTGACACACTTTCCACACGTGCTGTGGTAACGTAGCACGGGGTGCGTGCATGACCGTGATTATACGTTGTGTTTACCCGAACGTCAAGAGAAAAATAGGCGAATATTCAGCATTTTATACGATTTCGCCTATTTCCTTTTTGACTTGTATTACAATTTACATCTACCACGTTTCCCTGTAAATATATAAAGCTATTCCTTTTAACTGGCAACAAAACGGAAAAGCTTCGTTCCGCAGACGGGGCAGGTACCCGTTTTCGCACTTCGTCCGTTTTTAGTCACTGTATCGGTAGGGTCTTTCATGATACGCTTCTCTTTACACTTGACACAATATGCTTCAACCTTTTCGTCCGCCATCATATTCTCCTTTGTAGAAATATTCTCATATTCTTTAGTATACGAGGGTACTGCAAGTCCTATATCCTGCGCCTCACTGTCATGAACGAATGTATCCTGCGTTCGCGTCTCCTCTTCTTGAACAGCTGTTATGTCATCTCTCGAAGAAAAACCAGCCATACCTTCTACGTGCTCAGTTGTAGGCATGCCCCATTGCAGAAATTGTGCCGCAACCTCTGCTGGTTGCTCTTGATGAGGTCGTAGCCCTGCTCCTTGGATGAGCAATTCTTGTACGGCATCATTCGCAGCATAAAATTCCGCGATTGACTCATCAGCAGAAGAGGCGTTTGTGCCCCACAATAAAAGCGTTGGCGTACGTAATGTCTCTCTAAAGCACGAGGCATCTAACAACAACCGACCAGAAAGAAATGCAATAGCAGCATGTTGTGCGCCAAGTTGATGGGAAGAGGCATAGGTGTAGTCAAGTTCACGCTCAGATACAACGCGTTCTTGCTTCTGACGCGCAACAACGCCTCGTAAAATCACACGCATCGTGAGTAAAGCGTAGACGAATAATCCTACAAATGGTTGCTGTATCACACTTTCTTGCCGCTCACCATCCTTGAATAATGTAGAAGGAGAAAGCAAAACCAGACGTTCACAGAGTTCTGGTTGCGTACTGGCTACCGCGATAGCATAGTTGCAACTCAACTCACTTGCTACCAGAATAGCAGGTTGCTGTACTATGTGCGTGAGAAAATCCTGGCACAACGTCGTATATGTTTCACCAGTGTAGTATATATCCGGTCGATCAGAAAGGCCAAAACCAAGTAAATCAAGTGCGTAGATATGATAGTATTGTGCGAGTTGCTCAACCAGCGCGCGAAATTCGTATGATGAACCACCTATCTCTGGCGTGTGTACTACAACCAGAGGTGGCGCATCGAGTACACCAAGTGTTTTGTAAAAAACGTGTCCGTGCGTCCACTTAAACAAGTGCGATTCACCCGGTAACATACTTTCTAATGGTTGCGGAGTTTTCAGTATATAACGCAAAACAACGAGTATGGCACTCAAGATACTTATACCGAGTAAGCGCCTAATACTTAAAAGCAAAAGTCCTAGCCTATGCATATAAGCCTTCTCTCTATATTTTTAGAACAAATGTACGTTTCAGTATAGCATAGTTACTGGTGTACAGGCTATGCGTTATGTAAACTACAATACACACAAAAAAAGAGAGAAATACATATGTTTCTCTTGTTTATTTAAATAGAGTACAACGGCATTCGTAAAGAATGTAGGGAAGTGGATACATACGAGCCTGCATAAGAGCAGGGGAGCGACCATGCGTGTCATTTATACCCTAAATGAAATGATTGAAACCGCACGAGGCTGGCTTGCAGCAGGGGCGGTCGGTTTTGTGCCGACGGCGGGTAACTTACATGCGGGTCATCTAGCACTTGTAAAAGCCGCACAAGAGGAATGCGCAATTAGCATTGTAAGTATCTTTGTAAACCCACTACAGTTTACATCATCAGAAGAACACGCGCAATTTCCACGTTCGCTCAATCGAGACCTTCAATTGTTAAGAAGTGCAAATGTTGATGTTGTTTTTGTGCCTCGTGCCCAGGATATGTATCCGCCAACCTTCTCTACTTATATAACGCCCACTCTCGCAAGAATGGAACTCTTTGACCCAACAAATAATCAGAATAATACACCTACCTATATTTACGGCTTTGCGACTGTCATGACAAAACTTTTTCAGATTGTGCGACCCGATATAGCCTACTTCCGGCAAGAGGCGACACCCGAAGTCGCTATTGTCCAAAAGTTGGTGCAAGACCTCAACATCGACGTTGCTCTACGTATCTTTCCCGAAAACATCGTGTAGGGACCGATGTATCGCGTCCTTGTTGGCAATCGAGAAGCGACGAGGACACGATACATCGGTCCCTACTATGTCACTATTCGTTTAAGAATATTTTTGTTGCCGAAGGACCCTCTTTTATCAAATCCTGTACCTGCTGCTCTTTCGTGATGTTTTCTACCGCGCGACGGATACCTTCGGCTACGTCAAAAAATGCATCGTCTTGATAGTGCCATTTTGTGCTAACAATGGAGACGCCATCAGTTGGGAGAGCTTGCAATTTGCCAAAAGGTGCTTTTTGCCAGTAAACGGGACGCAAAATAATGGGAATGACTCGCGCCTCTCCTCGTTCGTGTCGCTCCATTGCGCGTTTCATCTCAGTACCATAGCAGTAATCAGAGTCCATAAAATCGGGGATGACGAGTAGCAGAATGACCTGCGCGGAATTGAGGTGCTGGTCGATGGCGCGTTCCCATTCGGTACCTGCGCTAATCATGCGGTCATGCCACACATCGACAATACCCTGACGCCGTAATGCACGGAGCTGTTTTTCCAGTCCCTGACGCAATAGTTCATCTTCTCGCGCATAACAAAAAAAGATTTCCAGGCTTTTCGACAAATGCTTATTGTTCCAATGAAACGGAAGCCGTAGGGACCAGATTTATCGCGTCCACGGCGCAATTCATTGCGCGAAATCCTGGCGATACGGCTCTCTCTTAAAATCATAGGCGATGAATTGCCCTCGGATGTCGTAAACGTGGTCCCTAGGAAAATCCACCAAATAATGATTAACAGAGTACTACTATAACATTATTGCATGTCTAGTAGCAAAAATGAGAAGAAGCTGAAAAGGGGACCAGGGCACCCGCAAGGGGATGCCCCTCCCATAGACGTAGTCAGCTCCCATGTGTCCCCGTTGTATGGAAGGGGCATCCCCTTGCGGGTGCCCTTGCCACAAAACGTCTTTTTGCCCTTACGTTAACACCTATGGGGACAAGCCCTGTCATGTCACCTCCAAAGCCGATAGATGGAGAACCTCACAATATGTTGGCTAGCAATTTCAGGGAAACGATTCTATAATGATGGGGTGAAAGAAAACTCTGTGTAGGGCGTTTTGTGCGATATACAACACATTAACCACAAAGGAGTGATAGCATGTCTGGTATTATCATCTCGCTCTTGCTCATAGCTGTCATCGGCTATCTATGGGGATCGATTCCTTCCGGCTACTGGATGGGCAAGCTTCTGCGTGGCAAGAATTTCGATATTCGAGATTATGGAAGTAAGAAGACGGGCGCAACCAATGTACGGCGTACACTCGGCAACGGACCCGCAATTATTGTCCTCATCATCGACCTCTCCAAGGGCATTGGTCCCGCACTGCTCGCACGATCCGTACCCGCTCTAAATGGAGCAGGTTGGGGCATTATGGTGGCTGGAATAATGGCATTGATAGGGCACTGTTACCCAATATTTATTGGTTTTCGTGGTGGACGTGGTGTGCTAACAGGTGCAGGCGCGACGCTTGTAATGTCGCCACTCATCTTTTTAATTGCCGCAATTGTAGCGATAGGCACAATCGCGATCTCGCGCTATGTCTCGCTTGGTTCAATACTAGGTGCGCTTACCATTATGATCTGTGGCATTATTTTCCGTGTTCTTGGTTGGGTTAGTACGCCAGAAACCATCTTCCTCGTCGCAGGTCCTGCGTTCGTCATCCTGTTGCACTATGACAATATTGGGCGTTTACTTGCGGGCAAAGAGCGAAAGTTAGGCCAAAAAGAAGCCATTCCTGAGAATGCTCCCACACCTTCACGGGCATAATAAGCATACATAACATACAAGGACAGGTGTACCTATTGTGACACACCTGTCCTTGTATGTTATGCCTGAGATGCACTTTTCCCTTCATTATTCCGAAAAATTGGTAGCGCACCAATCATATATTCAATGCCCGAAAATGCTGTCCAGATGACCGCGAGTATGAGTAAGACATCTGCTATCAGTAGCAGCCAATCACCGAAGGCGAGTGTATGGCTACTAAAATTGAGCATCAATGGGAAAAGAGAGAGCTGGTTAGCACCCAAACCTTTAGCGAATAGCAATGCCGACATTGCGATAAGCGTGATAAATGTTTTTTGCTTACCCCATATGCCAGCTGGAATGACGTGCCCTTTGGCGGCTGCCATAGAGCGCAGACCCGAAACCAGAAATTCACGGGTTACAATAATAAACACGATCCAGGCAGGCACAAACCCAACCTGTACCAGGGCAATCAGTATCGCGCATACCAGTATTTTGTCGGCAGTCAGGTCTAAAAACACACCAAGCGAAGAGACAACTTTCAAACGGCGCGCGAGGTAGCCATCAAAAAAGTCGGTGACAGACGCGAGCACAAACAACACGAACGAGGTCAAGAACGCCCACGGCTGGTTTATCAGCACAAGCACAAAGATGAGGACCGTTGCCACCAATCGGCCTAGACTCAGCATATTGGGAAGTTGTCGCATAGCTTCATGCTCTCCTTGTCAACTCTGAGGTACGCTGCCACAATGCATAGGTACTGCTACTACTTAGAATACCACCTGCTGTCTGTACACGTGCTACATCCTCAGCCGTACGAATAAAACCACCTGCGATAAACGGTCCAGGCAACACCTGTTGCAGCATAGGAGCCACAGAGGGAAAAATTACTCCAGGCAATACCTCAACCACATCAGGGGCCGCACGTGCAATCGTACGTACACCCGTTTCCATTGCGGAGTCATCGACCAGGAGCAAGCGTTGAATCGTCACTAACCCCTCTGCTTTACCTGCCGAGATCAATTGTGAGCGGCTGGTAATGATAGCGTCTACACCAATCTGGTGCAGATAGTGAATACCAGCACGGTCCTTGCCTACTCCACTCACAAGGTCTACATGCACCACAATACCCTTGCCACGTTCATGAGCTTGTTCAACAAAAGGAGCTAATTGAAAGGCGTCACCTTTTAACAAAAAGAGGAGGGAAGTATCAGAATCCAGAGCAAGTTCCATGTCCTCTTGTGATTTTATAGCTGCGGCAACGGGAAAAAGATGTGCTAAACGCAAAAATTCATGTTTTGTCATTATTTTTTTACCAGTCTGTAGTGCAGAATTCAAAGGGGTGGTCAACCCTTTGTAGGGTGTGGGATGTCTCTATCTATTCTCCTAACATATAGTTTGACCGCCATAGTTGACGAGGAAAGGGAAAAGCTAGAAAGCCCTTGACAAATAGAACTCTGCCGAGTAATATCATTATAAGCCAACTGGAACACCTTGTATAGTTCTTGTAAACTCTACCAGGCTCTCTAGTTTGGAGAACCTCACATTCATTTTAAGATACCTTCGCCGTGAGAGCATAACACGAATCGAAGATGTGTTGGACACGATTAAGACAAAAACGCTCGTGACCAATTGACCTACAACTGCATATGTTAGAAGGACAGTGAAATGAAAAGTCCTGAGCCACCTTTTCCAAAGGAAGAGGCTTAGGGCTTTGTTGTTTTACGCTAGAACCAGAGGTGCGCTATGCCTGTTGGGTCCTGTGAATCACTGCTCGCTCTTTCAACGCAGTGCAAGATGATACCACTCGTCGAGAGCCGTACACAGCTTGTACGGATTCTCGATACTCGCAATATTAACGCAGTTTTTCTTAGACACTGTAACCTTTTTGACCTTGCCGGACTGTTAGAGCAAGTGCAAAAGCGAAACATTGCGGTGTATGTCAGTATCGATCATATTGACGGTATTCACGCGGACAACGCAGGTCTTCAATATCTGGCTCACTCGTTGCATATTCAAGGCATCATTTCAAGCCATCCGCGTACTCTGGCACTTAGTAAACAACTAGGCTTAGAAACTATCCAACGTATTTTTGCACTAGATTCGACGGGTATAGAGGCCGCACTAGAGTCGGTGGACGTTGCTACAGTTGACATACTTGATATTTCTCCCGCTCTTGTGGTTCCTCACGTTGCCTCGAAACTTCAGGGGATACGCCCATTTATCGCTTCTGGCCTGATTCAAACGCTACAGCAAATGCACACAGTGTTGAGTGCAGGAGCTATTAGTGTTGTGGTTGCGCGCGAAGAACTATGGACGTAGTAGACAAAAAACAGTACTACTCGCTTACCTATTCCTGCATTGGCAGTGATGCCTATGCGTTTTTGATACATTGTCGTTATGAGTGCAGTGCTTCTATTGCACTCAGGTACAAGGAAGAAAGAGGGCTACTCGATGGCAAAGTACATACTCGCCCTGGATCAGGGTACGACCAGTTCACGCTCAATCGTTTTCAACCATGACGGTGAAATCGTAAGCGTAGCACAGCAAGAATTTCCGCAGATTTTCCCCGCACCTGGACTGGTTGAGCATGACCCCGAAGCTATTTGGTCAAGTCAGCTAGCAGTCGCACAAGAAGCATTCAAGAAATCCGGTGCATCTACAGACGACATCGCGGCAATTGGCATTACCAATCAACGTGAAACAGCGATTGTATGGGAGAAATCGACAGGCAAACCTGTTTACAATGCGATTGTGTGGCAGAGTCGTCTCACCGTTCCTATTTGTGAAGAGCTAGTCGCCAAGGGTTTCGATAAGGAGATATACAGCCGCACGGGTCTTGTCACCGACGCCTATTTCTCTGGCACGAAAGTAAAGTGGATTCTCGACAATGTTGCAGGTGCTCGTGAGAAGGCAGATCGGGGCGAATTAGCATTTGGGAATGTTGACACCTTTCTGATGTGGCGTCTCTCGAAGGGACGTATTCACGCAACCGATCCCACAAATGCTTCGCGTACTTTACTCTACAACATTTATGAGCGGAAGTGGGATGATGTCATTCTCAAAGAGTTAGGCATCCCCTCCTCTATGCTGCCAGAAGTAAAGCCATCGAGCGGTATCTTTGGTGAAACTGATGCAGAGTTTTTTGGTGCTCCTCTTAAACTCGCTGGCGTTGCAGGCGACCAGCAAGCGGCAACCTTTGGACAGGTATGTTACGAAGTTGGTATGGCAAAAAACACCTACGGTACTGGTAACTTCATGCTTATCAACACCGGCACCAAAGCTGTTCCATCCAAAAACAAACTCCTCACAACCATTGCTTGGGGCATTGGCGATCAGACCATTTATGCACTTGAAGGCTCCATCTTCGTCACTGGCGCGGCAGTGCAATGGTTGCGTGATGGACTCAAAGCCATTACTAACAGCGCGGATGTGGAAAATCTAGCAGCAAGCGAAAAAGATAACGGTGGTGTCTATCTCGTACCTGCCTTTGTCGGTCTTGGTGCGCCATATTGGGACCCATATGCACGTGGTATTATCGCTGGCCTCTCGCGTGGTTCCACCATAGGGCATGTCGCGCGTGCAACACTGGAGTCTATGTGTTATCAGACGCGTGATGTGTTAGAAGCCATGAATGCCGATAGCGGTGTTGACCTCAAAACACTTCGTGTCGATGGCGGTGCAGTTGTCAACAACCTGCTTATGCAATTCCAGGCAGATATTCTTGGTGTGCCTGTGCAGAGACCAAAAATCGCGGAAACAACGGCACTTGGTGCTGCCTATCTCGCAGGTCTCGCGGTTGGCTTCTGGTCCAGTGAGGAAGAGCTTACCAAATTGTGGGCCATCGACCGTACCTTCGAGCCAACGTTCAGCGCAGACCAGCGTGAAGCACTCTATGCTGACTGGAAGAAAGCCGTAGAGCGTTCTCGTGGTTGGGAGCAACCTGCACCCAAATCAGCAGCGAAAGCGTAACGTATAATTTCTCTTTTTACAGCGTATCAGGAACAGAAGCTTCTGTTCCTGATACATTCGTAAATTTTTATATTGTCTCATGGGGTATGTCAGAGCCTTTTCTCGTCTGTCATATCCATAAAACAAACTATTATTCTTGTAGTGTGTTCCCGTAATGCGTTCCCTATCAGGATTTTTCTTTCCACGCGGCAATGTGTTGCCGTTCTTCTCATGATGAGAGAAATGGAGTGATTCCTCATGGCACAAATCGTAGAAAGAAACAGAGTTCCCGCACTTGCTGGCACAGCAGGTGAGGCAATTGCTGAGTTCTTTGGCACAATGGTTCTTCTTCTTTTCGGCGATGGTTGTGTCGCCACGTTTGTAGCATTTACCAACATAGGTACAAACAATGCAGCGACACCCTTTGCTAACACCTGGACGGTCATCATCTTTGGTTGGGGTCTTGCAGTCATGCTCGGTATCTACGTCTCAGGTGCAATAAGTGGTGCTCACCTGAATCCTGCAGTTACAATCGCGCTGGCGGCAACGCGCCGCTTCGCTTGGAACAAAGTCGGTGCCTACATTCTAGCTCAGGTCTTGGGTGCTTTTGTTGCCGCTGCAATTCTCTACTTCGTGTACTATGGTGCTCTTAATCACGCAACATCAGTAGCTGCTGCCGCGACACCAGGTACTGACTGGGTACAGGCTGTTGGTGGTGTCTTCTACACCTCGCCCAAGTCTTTCGTTGGCCTCTTTGGTGCCTTTGGTGATGAGTTTCTTGGTACAGCACTGCTCGTTGGCTTGATTGTCGCCATCACTGACACGAGGAATCAGCCAGTGCAAGCAAATCTGAATCCGCTTATTATTGGTTTCTTGATTGTGGCAATTGGCGCATCCTTTGGCCTCAATACTGGATATGCAATCAACCCCGCTCGTGACTTCGGGCCACGCCTCTGGGTTGCTCTCGTCAGTGGTGGCGAAAGTTTCTCCGTTAACAACTACTACTTCTGGGTTCCGATTGTCGCGCCCATTCTTGGTGGTGTCGTAGGTGCATTCATCTATGACTACACTATAGGTCGGGTTATCGCGGCACGAGGATTAATGAAATCCGGTGATTCAGTTACCACTGGGGAGTCCGTTCGGGAACCCGCAGTAGACTAGGTACTAACATAACAACATCGCGCACATAGAAAGGAAGAAGAGACGACAACTCATTTACCAATCTTGTAGGGACCGATTTATCGCGTCCAAAGATGGGACAGCAGGGCAATGTGTGGAGGCAAAGGAACATAGCCGACACGTTGCCCCACTCCACCCAGGACGCGATAAATCGGTCCCTACGAAGGTTCTCATAGTCGTCTTTTCGCGGTCAAGGTCATCATGCAACCACTTTCATCAGAGGTACGTACACAAAGCCTCTCTCAGTTAGGGAGTGACACTTTCGATGTACTCGTTATTGGCGGCGGCATCACTGGTGCTGGTGTCGCACTAGATGCGGTAGCGCGGGGGTACAAGGTCGCACTCGTCGAGAAAAATGATTTTGCGAGTGGGACCAGCAGTAAATCAACCAAGCTTGTGCATGGAGGTATTCGTTACTTACCCAATTTTGATTTCGCGCTCGTGCATGAGGCTTTGATTGAGCGTGGTCTTCTCTTGCAAAACGCGCCCTATCTGGTTGATCCAGTCGCCTTCGTGCTTCCTATCTACGAAGGAGACCGTCATCCAGTGGGTATGCCTTTCACCACGCCTGGCGGTATTGGCCTCAGCTTCATGTTGGATATTGGTCTCTGGCTTTATGACGCCCTCGCGGGGCGTCGTAACGTGAAGCGTCATCGTCGCATCAGCCGCGATACAGTAGAGAAGATGGCTCCTACTTTGGTCACGCAAGGTCTTAAAGAAGGCTTTGTCTATTACGATGCACAAACTAATGATGCACGTCTCACCATGGCCGTAATCCGTACAGCCGCTCAATATGGCGCGGTGATTGCCAATTATGCTGAAGTGACCTCATTTGTCATGGAGAATGGCAAGCTAACAGGTGCGCATATCCAGGATAAGATTGACGGGCATGACGTAACCATTTCCGCACGCCATATTGTCAACGCGACTGGCGTTTTCGCTGAGGACCTCGAAGCTCTGACAGGCGAGGAACCACAGATCAAGATTGTACCAAGCAAAGGCATCCATCTTGTATTTTCCCGTGAAGACCTGGATATTGGAGATAGTGCTATTGTGTTACCGGAGACGGATGACAAACGTATTCTCTTTATCGTTCCCTGGGAATCACGGGCGGTTCTTGGTACCACCGACACTGGTGCAGGCGATCTCGATGATCCAACCTCTAGCCCAGAGGATGTGAAATATTTGCTCGATCACCTTAACCGCTATCTCTCTGTCAACTTGACGGCAGACGATATCATCAGCACGTATGCTGGTTATCGCCCACTTGTGAAGCCACGCAAAGAAGGCCAGGGACAAACGAGCGCGAAGCTTTCACGTACACATGTCGTATTGCAAGCCGACTCAGGGCTTGTAACCATTGTTGGCGGCAAGCTTACTACTTATCGTCGCATGGCACAGGATACTGTTGACGTACTGAGCAAGCGCGACAATACCAAGCCTGTACACCCAACCGAAAGTTTACCTTTACAGGGTAGCGCGGGCTGGTCCGTCTTACAAAAAGCACTGGCACAGAGAGGTGCTAGACTTGGGCTAGATGCTGATGCTATCGTACATCTAGGTCATAGTTATGGGACAGAAGCAAACGCTGTACTTGACATTATTGCGGAGAATTCTTCACTTGCCGAACGGTTGATAGAAGACCTTCCCTATCTCAAAGCGGAAGTTATACACTCTTGCCGCCAGGAAATGGCAATGACGCCTTACGACATTCTGGCGCGTCGCACCTCGATCACATTGGAGGATCGAGACCGAGGGCTGGGCATCGTGAAAGACGTGGCGGCTATGATGGCACAGGAATTACATTGGACACCCGAACGTACTCAAGCGATGATTAACGCTTTCCGCACACCTATTCAACATCAGATAGACGCCGAAGTCGGCGTGTAAAGGAGAGAGCCAAACACATGAAAAAGCTTATCAACAAGCCAGAAGATGTTGTCAAAGAATCTCTTGCAGGCATGGCATTAGCCCATGCCGATCTGATCACAGTCGATCAGGAGACTCAGATCGTGGTACGTAAAGGTGCGCCAGTGCAGGGTAAAGTTGGCGTTATTTCTGGTGGTGGTAGTGGTCATGAGCCAATGCATGGTGGCTTCGTTGGTATTGGTATGCTTGATGCCGCTTGCCCCGGTGCCATATTTACCTCCCCTGTCCCTGATCAAATGGTTGCCGCAACCAAAGCAGTCAATGGTGGTGCGGGTGTTCTTCATATTGTAAAGAATTATACAGGTGACGTACTCAATTTTGAAATGGCGGCGGAACTTGCGGAAGCCGATGGTATCAAGGTTGCGTCAGTTATCACAAACGACGATGTAGCGGTGCAGGATAGCCTCTATACAACGGGGCGTCGTGGTGTCGGCGTAACCGTACTCGTCGAAAAAATCGTTGGTGGTCTGGCCGAGACTGGAGCACCACTTGAGCAAGTAGCCGCTATTGCTAAAAAAGTCAACGATCAAGGCCGTAGCATGGGTATGGCACTCACGTCCGGCACTGTACCTGCGAATGGCAAGCCAAACTTTGATATTGGTGAAGACGAGATCGAAATCGGTATCGGCATTCATGGCGAACCAGGCCGCCGCCGAATTAAGATTGCTCCCGCATCCGAGATCACAGAATTACTGGCTAACCCTATCATTGAAGACCTCGGCTTGAAGTCTGGTGAACAAGTTCTCGCCTTCGTCAATGGCATGGGTGGCACACCACTCATCGAGCTCTACATCGTCTTTGAGGAGTTGAGTCGCATCCTCAAGGGTAAAAATGTGACTATCGCTCGCTCATTAGTTGGCAGCTACATCACATCACTTGACATGGCAGGTGCCTCTATTACACTTGTTCGTCTTGACGACGAGCTTACAAAGTACTGGGATGCACCCGTTCATACACCTGCACTACGCTGGGGTCGCTAATCTTTCCGCTTTCTCACACGATGTCGTCTACAAAACTATTTTGTAGACGACATCGTGATACTTACAAACTACGCGGTAAAAAGGGAATAAGGGCACCCGCAAGGGGATGCCCCTCCCATATAACCTCGTATTTGCATGCAAACCTTCGTCTATGGGAGGGGCATCCCCTTGTGGGTGCCCTTGCCTTTCCCGAAAGACTTATGCTGATGAATAATACAGATACGTTACGCTGGCTAGGACGCATCGCTGATGTACTCCATGAGAATGCACAATATCTCACCCAGCTTGACTCACCTATTGGTGATGCCGATCATGGTACAAATATGGACCGAGGTTTTGTCGCGGTACGGAACAAATTCCCTACCATGACAGGTATGGACGTTGCAACACAACTCAAGACCGTAGGTTCGACGCTTGTTTCCACAGTTGGCGGCTCAAGCGGTCCCCTCTATGGCACGGCCTTTCTCCGTGCAGGGGCAGCGGTTGCGAACAAGGAAGATCTCAATGCAGCCGATGTTGTCGCTCTGCTTGAAGCCTTCGTAGGTGGTGTTGTAGCACGTGGCAAAGCACAACCGGGCGAAAAAACAATGGTAGATGCTCTCACACCAGCCATTACAGCAGCGAAAGAGGCACTTGCTCAAAATGCAAGCCTTGCTCAATTAACGGCACAGGCAGCTGCAGCAGCTGAAGGAGGCGCGAAAGCGACCATTCCTATGCTTGCTACAAAAGGCCGCGCGAGCTATCTTGGCGAACGCAGTGTTGGACATCAGGACCCAGGTGCTACGTCAAGCGCACTTATGCTTAAAGCACTAGCCGAAGTATCTGCATAAGGCGTCTTTTATAGATGCCTTATGCATTTTTCCCTCATGTGCCCACAAACAAATTACCTGATTAACTATCCATTCAGCCGGAAGGGACACGACCATGACGGTGGGATTGGTCATCGTTTCACATAGTGAAAAACTGGCAAGCGGCGTTGCAGAGCTAGCGAAACAGATGACACAGGGATCAATAACTATAGTGGCGGCAGGCGGCGCAGGCGATGATGTCATAGGAACATCAGTAGATACGATTCAACACGCCATTGAAGATGCAAACGGACCCGATGGCACATTGGTCTTGCTCGACATGGGCAGTGCTATCCTTTCAACTGAGATGGCTCTTGAAATGATCGACGAGACAAAACGAGGACATGTGTTGCTCACCTTTGCTCCTGTCGTCGAAGGTACCCTCGCGGCGGCACTCGAAGCAACACTTGGTCATTCATTACAAAAGGTCAAAGCTGCGGCGGAAAACGCGGCAAACAAAACACAACTCCAAACATTAAAACCAATCACACAAGCAGAAGAGACGCCAGACGAGCCTAACAACACAGTACAACAAGCTGATGTATTTCCTGCTGACGCTTTAGAAAAGCAGTATATCCTCAACAATGAACACGGCTTACACGCACGCCCAGCAAGTGATATCATACAAATAGCAAAACAGTTTAACGCACGGATAGAGATACAAGCAAATGGGCGTAAGGCGCGAGCAACGAGCTTGATTGAACTATTAGGATTAGCTGCACGTAAAGATAGCACCCTTGTCATACGCACAAGCGGTCAAGACGCACAAGCAGCACTTGACGCATTGAGTAAGCTTGTAGAGGCAAGCTTTTATGAAACGGACGAAGCATCTACAGGAACTTCCACTACGCCACAGGTAAAAGAAAATGCTACGCTCTATACATCTATGCAAACGAAAAACGAATTGCAAGGTGTTGGCACATCAAAAGGGTTTGCACTAGGACCAGCACTGGCCTATAACTCACAACGCATAGATTTACATGCGATTGAACCGCGCATCATCGAGCAAGCGCAGGTTGCGTCTGAGCAAGCACATTTACAGGAAGCTATAGACGCGACGGTCAAAGAACTGCAAGCAATGGTGCAACAGATGCAAAAACAGATTGGCAAAAACGAAGCTGCTATTTTTGATGCACAAGCACTATTGTTAAGTGACCCTCTTCTCCTCGCAACTGCTTCAGATAACATTCGTCAACAACACTTTGATGCAATCAGTGCAATTGCACATGCGGGAGAGCAATACGCGGCACAACTAGAGGGATTCGACGACACGCTCGTAGCAGGACGCGCGGTTGATATACGCGACGTTACCAGTCGGGTTGTGCAACATCTAGGCGGTCAGACTCCTTCGCATCAGGATTTCGGCGCACTTGACACGCCCGTTATCTTGATCGCACGCGATCTCACACCATCCGATACAGCTCAACTACGACACGAAATGGTATTGGGCATCTGTACTACTCAGGGAGGTCCAACGGCTCACACAGCTATTTTGGCCCGTGGCCTCGGTATTCCAGCCATAGCCGGACTCGATGAGGCATTGCTACAACAAGTCAACAACGGCGATGAAGTGGGCATGGACGCGGAAAAGGGCATCGTGTATCTCCATCCAACAGCAGAAACACGTTCGTTCTTAACAGAGCGTATAACCGAACAGGTACAACGTAATAGCGCGCTTCAAGCTGCCGCTCAGCAAACGCAAGAACCATTGCTACTCGATGGACAAAGAATCTCTCTCCTCGCTAATATTGGGAGTGCGGTAGAAGCCGAGGCAGCACGTCAATGGGGAGCCGAGGGAGTGGGACTTCTGCGTACAGAGTTTCTCTTCGCCAGTGCGCAAACCATGCCAGGAGAGGAAGAGCAATACGCAAGCTACACTCAGGTCTTCCAAGCATTTCGTGGCGATAACACAAAAAGTGGTTTCATTGTCGCACGCACACTGGATGCAGGTGCTGACAAACCAATGCCCGCGCTACAACCGTACCTGAGCGAGACAGCAGAAGCGAATCCTGCCCTCGGCGTGCGTGGTGTGCGTATCCATTTAGCGCATCCTGAGTTATTGGAGCAACAATTCAGAGCGTTGATACGAGCGGCACAAGCTATGCATGTGGAACTTCACATCATGGTACCAATGCTCACCACCGTCGAAGAACTGCAAACGGTACGGGCGATTTTTGAACGCGTCTCTACAGACTTGAAGGTGACAACACCCATTCCGCTTGGCATCATGGTTGAGGTGCCAGCGTCAGTTATCATGGCACCAGAGTTGGCAACGCTAGCAGATTTCTTTAGCATTGGCGCGAACGATCTACTACAATATACTCTTGCCAGTGATCGCACAAACACAGCACTAACGACGCTCTACAATCCAATGCAACCCTCAGTGCTTCGCTCAATTCGACAGGTAGCTGAGGCTGGAAACAATGCAGGCAAACCTGTAGCGGTCTGTGGAGAAATGGCAAGTGACATACGCCTGGCTCCTGTGCTCGTGGGGTTAGGCGTGAGTGAGTTGAGCATGACACCAAATGCGCTCCCTGCTGTAAGAGCGGTACTTACAGGTCACACGTTACGCGAGTTACAAGACCTCGCCACTCGTGTGTGTGCGGTAGGGACAGTAGCCGAGGTTGAGCAACTATGCAATAGTTTCATTAACAAAGAGGAATAATGGTATTGGTGCCCTAAAAACAAGTTGTGTTTTTAG
>CAZZVE010000065.1:0-24545 GCA_964657325.1 uncultured Ktedonobacterales bacterium | reverse complement strand
TAGCGCAACCAGCCGTGTTCTTCCTCACCATTCACGCCTGAGATGCGGTAGAGCACACGCTCGACCGGCGCAAGCGCAGGAGAGAACCAGGTACGCTCTCCCGCGAAGACATGGTAGAGGTACAGGCCAAAGGGTTTCGTCAGCAACAAGATGATGCCAACAAAGATCAGGACCTGCAAGACGCCATTGACAGTAAGTGCCATTGCATTTTCCTTGTATACTTGAACAACAGATTAAAAACGCTCTGGTGCCAGTAACGCAATCACCAGATAGACCGTGATACCGAGGGTGACAATTCCAACCAGGATATATTCGAGTGGAGTATTCATAGTAATTCTTCTCTTTCTCTACAGCTTATTGCAGCCGACAGCGAAGGCGATCAGTGCTAAAAAGGACAAAATGGTCACCGCGACCACAAGCAAATCGTACAAGATAGACATGGATTTCCTCCTTCTTAAGAAGATGGATAGTGCTGCACAATCGCAGCGTTGTTGGCGTCAGGAACTTCTTTCTCATCTCGGCGTTGGGCAGCCTCAGCAGCGAGGCGCACGAGCGCATCCATTGGAAATGGCTTGGGCAGGTATGCTAAAGGATGAAACTCAGTCAGGCGGCGAGGACTGACGCGCACGGCGGAGAGCACGACGACCGGCAACTTTTGCCCATCATCATCAAAGTCCTGTGCATGCAATAGTCCCTCCTCTTGGGCGATCCGTAGAATATCCCAGCCAGTTTTATCGGGCAAGTTGATATCCAGAAACGTGAGGTCAAAAGAACTCACACGTAGCTGGTTCAACGCTTCTTGCACATCGCCCGCGATGCTTACCGCATGACCACGAACCTGGAGATTGCGTTCGATCAAGTCACGAAGAACCTCGTCGTCTTCGACCAGTAAGATTCGTGCACCATGCATCTTCGTTTCTCCTTCCAACTCACATCCATCGTTCGTGTTGATAGTGCTCTCTCGTCATACGCTCAAGACATTCCTTTCAACTCACATCAACCATTCGTGTTGATATTGTTTGCTCGTCCTCTGCTCAGGACATTCCTGCTTCGGAGTGGATGTGTGCTGCATCCGCTCGTTTTCCTCTCTCCGTATGTACCAGGAACAAAGCCTGGACACCGGGTGACGTCTCAAGCGGCTGAGCCATACACTGTTCTTCGCTGCAGAGAGACGAATGAGGACAAGTGACGCAGGGGAGCAGCCCCCTAGAAGGGCACCCTGTACCTCGTGAGTCGGGAGGAACACCCCTTGACCTGCGTCCGTTACCAGCACAATACTGCGACAGGACAGCTCGTTCACGAGCGTTTTGAGAGACAGTGTTCCCTTTCGTACAATAATGACATGGCACTCGACCTGGACATGAGCATGTGTCGCACTCTGTGTGATGCATCCCAAAAAGTCTTCTGGCGGACTGAGATGGTCCAGGGAATTCGAAGACAGGGCGACAGCGACAAGTGTTGCTCCCGCCGCACGTGCTTGGTGAACCACAGCTTCTACCGCACGAATGTTTCCTTCACCTATGCAAGGCACAAGCCAGCGGGGTTTGATCATCGAGACTCCTCTCACATGGGAAGCACTCAGCTGGACCTCCATCCAGCACATTACCTCCTCTCCTTGCATTTCCCTCTTTGTGCAGTATAAACAGGAGCTCATAAATGTGCGTTCCAGATATCACACCGTTTACTCAAGATATGCTCAAGGTTTCTTCGAGTCAGTGCATCACATCGTCGCTCAGGTCTGCTCCATCACAGGTCATCTGTAAAGCGATACCCGATGCCTGGAAGAGTATGAATGAAGCGAGGGTGGTCCGGGTCGGATTCAATCTTTCGACGCAACTGAGCAATATGGACGTGCAGACTGTGTGCCTTCGTCTCCATATCGGTCCTCCACACCTGCTTTAAGAGCATCCGTCGAGTCAAGATCGTGTTCCGCTGTGTGATGAAAACGTGAAGAAGATCGTATTCTTTGGGGGTGAATGAAACCTCTCGCTCATTCACAAAGACACGCCGCGAAGCAAGATTCACAAGGAGGGGACCAATGTGAATAGACAGTTCCTTTCCCACGTGTGCATAGGTAACACGGCGTAAGGCTGCGTGGATGCGTGCAAGCACTTCATTCATACTAAAGGGTTTTTGGATGTAGTCATCTGCTCCGAGCGTAAGTGCTTCGACCTTGTCTCGTTCAGCATCTTTGACCGAGAGGATGAGGAGCGGGAGCGTAGAGTCCTCTCGTATGCGCTGACACACATCGAGTCCACTCATTCCAGGGAGGACCAGTTCTAGCAGCACGAGGTCCAGTCGATGCTGGGAATACACGGTTAACGCCTCTTCGCCACTACTTGCGATAAAGACCTTGTATCCATGAGCGGTGAGCATACGTTGCAAGATGCGAACCGTCTCCCTGTCGTCATCTACAACTAAGAGAGACATCGCGGCTTTACTCATGGCTCCCTCCTCTCAACAGGCTCATCTGTATTGAAGCGATACCCGACTCCCGGAAGCGTGAGGATAAAGCGCGGGTGCTCCGCGTCCGGCTCAATCTTGCGACGCAACTGGGCGACATAGACGTGCAAACTATGAATGCGCTCGTGAGCATCGGCACCCCAGACGTGTGTCAAGAGCATCTGCCGCGTCAGAACCTTGTCACGATACGTGAGGAAGACTTTGAGCAGATCGTATTCGGTGGGAGTCAACTGGACCTGGCACCCGTTCACCTGGACGCGGCGTAGCGCAAAATCGACAAAGAGGGGGCCGTGACGAAAAGACGGCTCCGTCCCTGCTTGCACACGCGCAATGTGACGGAGGGCCACACGTACACGTGCGAGCACTTCGTCCATGCCGAAGGGTTTCGGAATATAATCGTCTGCTCCCAGGTCGAGTGCTTGGACCTTGTCACGCTCGGCATTTTTGACGGAGAGCACAATAATAGGCACGTCGGATACCGTGCGCACCCGCCGACAAACCTCCAGCCCACTCATGTCAGGCAACATCAGGTCTAGCAGAACGAGATCCGGCTTCTGCTGGCTCGTTATCACCACAGCCTCTTCGCCGCTTCCTGCCGTCAACACGTTGTACCCGTGTGCCGCGAGACTACGCTGTAACGCACGAACAATCTCTGTCTCATCATCAACAACCAGAATACGCGCACCAATTTTGCTCATAGCGAGTTCCTTTCAAACGTCCCGACAGGCAAAGTGACAAAGAAGATGGCACCGCCTCCCTCGCGCGCTTCTGTCCAGATGGTGCCCCCGTGTGCCTCCACAACTCCCTTACAGACAGCCAACCCTAAGCCCGATCCTTCCGTTGGATTTCCTGCGTAACGCCTTGTTCCCAGGACGCGGTAGAACTTGTCGAACACCCGCTCGTACTCAGAGACAGGGATGCCGGGACCACGATCCGCGACGCTGATCACGACCTTTTCCTGAACGGACTGGACGCGAATATCAATTGGCGACGCCGGTGGGGTATAGCGAAGCGCGTTCTCGAGCAGGTTGGTAAGCACCTGATCTATCAGCAGATAATCCAGTTCGACTGGTGGCAGCTCATCAGGGATATTGGTTCGCACGATGCGCCCTTGAAGCAGTGAGTGCATGCGTTCTACCACATCGTAAATCACCTCAGCGACGTGATACCATTCTTTCTCTGGTCGCAGTGCCCCGTCCTCAATGCGCGACATATCGAGGAGGTTGCCGACCAGGCGGTTGAGACGATCAGCCTGACGTTCGATGGAAAGCAGGAAACTCCGCCTCGCGTCATCGTCCCACTGTACCTCCTCTTGCAGTAAGGAACTGGTCGCGGCCTTGATCGAGGCAAGAGGTGTACGCAGGTCGTGCGAGACCGAGGAGAGCAAGGCTGCACGCAGCGCATCAGTCCGCTGTAACAGTTCAATGCGCAGGTTCTCACGTTGTAAACGCGCACGCTCAATAAGTGATGCAGCCTGATGAAGAAACGTCCAGAAAAAGGTTGTTTGTATATGAGAAGAATGCTGTTCCTCTTGGAAACGGTCTTCAGACTGCCTATACCGCACATCATCCAGTACTCGCAATCGTAGCACTCCAACAGTCTGTTGCCCCACTTTGAGTGGAATGAGTCGAAGTGATCGACCAAGAGATCGTTCAGTACCGCGTCCAACAACACGTTGCATAATATGCGCAAATTTAGAAGGTGCATGTGAAGTCTTGTCGTACAGACCCATCATGCGTCCATGCGACATGACCCATGAAGCAAGTGCCCGCTCATCAGACGAAAGCAGAATCTGCTTTGGAGGCTGATAGGCACTCACCTGAGTACAGAGCGTTCCAGTTTCATCGGGCTGGAGAATAGAGCAATCACGAACACCCCAGGCAGAAAAAACATCGACAATAGCACGTGTAATGACGCGAAGCTGGCTCTCAGGCTGTTCCTCATTGTTGGTAGCACGTACCAGATCATACAGAATGTGTGTCTCGTGTTCACGACGTGAAGCCTCCTGTGCCCGTTGACGGAGTGCCGAAGCCAGATATCCCGTGAGAATAGCATCAATGAGAAAGACGAAGAGCGAAATCCATTCCTCGATATGATACATGACAAAGGTGTAAAGGGGAGGAACAATGAAAAAGTCGAAAGAGAGAAACGCCACCACCGCGGCAAGAATTGCAGCATATTGACTACGGGTGCTTGCAAGTGCGATAACAACCAACAAATACACAATCGAAATGTTTGGGATACGGGGATAGAGGTGCCAGGTAAAGATAATAGCTGTCACAAGGAGCGACCCTGCAGATGCCAAGACACTGTCGATCAAATACCGCTGCCAAGGAAAGTGTTCCCTTGCCTCACGATATGAGATGTGCTCAAGAGTACTCATATGGATGTTTCCTATTCAAAAACCAATGAACATGCTGAGGAACTACAAACACACAAGGAAGATGTCTGTTTCTGATGGAGAGGTATGCTCTTTCTTCTCCTCCCATGAGTATAGCGAAAAGCTCCTCAAGGAAAGTTCCGGAGAAGAGGCAAAATACTCAAGAAAAACTCCAGAGATTTTACCTGCATGTTACTCATTCTTCTCTACTTTCGTCTCCTCTACCTCTTGTGCCTGTTGTTCTGTGAGAGATAGTGGAGAACACGTGCGTTTGTGTGCTTCTGGTTCTGTCCACAATGGCGACAGGCGGGGACGCAATTGTCTGCTGTCGTTCCTCTGTATGGCAAGGGGAGGTAGTGGCACATGACCTGGAAGGGCTTTTCCTGGCAATACGCGCATCGCCAGTGAAAATACTCGACCCTTCCTGCTGAGACCTTCGGCCATGCAAGCAGACACGATCAAAAATGACAGTATGACCACTGCTCTTCCCAGGTTCATCTTGCGATACAGAGTTCCTCTGCTTTCTTCTGCTCGAACGCAGGGGCAACAGACGTGACATGCGCACACGGCGAGAACAAGACCTAGAGTGAGGCGAAAGGATGCACATTCCGCACGTTAAACAAGTGTCAGGTAGCGTCGTACATCGCACCTCCCACAGGTACCATACAATGCATCTCACGTTATGAGACGAGTACTGTCTCGTCCATGAGAATGCTGAAACATGGTTGCCCGGAGAGAGTGAAAGTGTCTCATTATGTTTATTCCTCTTTCGAGATGTCCCTAAGAGAGTGCTCATGGTCGTTGTGCCTTAGCTCCTCTTCAGAACAGCATCTCTCCTTTCCCTCAGGAACTGCCTGATCCTTTCTCCACGATGCGAGGAAGACGTGCAGAATGGAAAAGGCGAAGACGATGAGAGCAAGAAGAAACACTAACCGGATGATGAGTGTAATATGTACCATTGGCTCGTTGAAGAGTACAATACTGTTGATGATGAGAGGAATCACAACGATCAGACCACATCCGAGAAGTGTTACCTTATACCAGAGAGGAAGCCTCTTCTGCCTTGGGGGGATCTTCCCCTGCTTCTGTCTCTGGAATTGTTGGGTGAGCCGTTTCCGAAGAGAGGCTCTGTTCTCCTTGGGGATCAAACGTACACGATATAAGGGGGTACTCTTTTCCTGTTCAACCACCTGTTTGACCTCGTTCGTGTCTAGCAAAACGCCAGTTTCCTCGTAAGTGAAGAGCAGAATACCAACACACTTCATTTCCTGAGCAAAGAGATGGATACTGCGCCTCACGTTGTGAGTCGAGCGTGTCATCCCTTCAACAGGAACCTTCATGAGAGATGCGCGGCGACTCACGATGTCTTGGAACAGGTCTATTTGGTGTCTTCGTTCAAGGCGTGCATACTCTGGCTCTACCATCTCTGGAAGGCGGATCAGTGACAACGGGACGAGGGTTGCACCACACCTCTGGGTTATTAAGAGTGCGGCGTCGATGGCTTCTTCCTGTATTTCACCAGTGAAAGGAAGCAGCAAACGGCTCATGAGCATCCACATCCCTTCTCAGGGCTACATCGTGGTGATGCTTCTTTCCTCATGAGAGTCTCCTCTTGCGAACGGATTCTTATCTCTATCTTTGCTCTTTCATCGTAACACGAGTGGAGAACGAGAGAGCTAAAAAAGTGTTCTGGATAGAGTATGTATCGCTCAAGATATTCTCAATGGTGACCTATCTTACTAGCAGATTGCAGTTCAGCATTGGTGTGAAGGTGTACTGCTCGATACATCCACCCGTATCCAGCTTGACGGAGAAGTGCATGAAAGGGATACTACAACTACTTATATGATCCCCTTCAACGCATTTTTGAGGCAAATATTAGAACAAAAGTGTGCTATGATAAATTCTTGCACGTCTTCTGGTCCTACATCAGACAGGCTCTGTTACACTGAGAACTACACATTCTTGGGCTCATCCAGCCTCTTAGGGAGTCACGCTACAAGAGAAAAACAGCGCACCTAAACAGCAACGAGTGGAAGCGGGGGATTGAGAAAAGCTGTCGATTCAGCATGAAGGGAGCAGTTCTAGAACCGCATAGCTTCACAATGGCGATGACTGATCTTTCGTCCGACCCATCCAGCGATCATCGGCTGTTAAGATGGAGTGACGCTCGTGCGAGCTGGCATACAACAGGCGCAACCTCCTCCAGACTGCGCGTAGGCCCGGCCAGAGTATCAAACGTCTCAAAGCTGCTCAGAGTGAAGAGAACGTCAATGATCAGGTCAAAAGATGCGTCAAGAGGAAGAAGCTGCTGTTCGATCAGCCGCTGTGTTATCACGCGTATTCCCTGCCGTCTCCGTTCGTCTCTTGCCCGTATCACCTGCTCAAAATCCGAGTCGAGGGCTGCCATCGCCCGTAACCTGCGTGTGATCAGCCGATCAGCGTCCCAGAAGCGGCTAAAGACCAGCAGGTATTGCTCCAGCACGTCGAGCGGCTCCGGCTGGCGAAAGGCGGTTGCGAGCTGTTCCATGCCGCCGTTGGCTGCCAGGGCATCGCACAACGCTTCGAGCAACCCGCTCTTCGAGCCAAACTGATGATAAATGGTCATGCGAGCTACATCAGCCTGACGAGCAACCTGATCAAGAGAAAAAGAAGAGAAACCAGTACTTGCCATCAGTAATTCGCGAGCAGCACTCAAGATGCGAGCTTTGGTCTGTTGGTTGGCTGCTTGACGCAAGCCGAGTTTGTACGGGCGAGGACTCATAGGTGACTTGACACCTCCAACAATTCTATTGTATAGTCTGTCTATCTAAATAATACTTGGATAGGTTGTCTACAGAATAGTCTATACGGAGGCTCCTGTAAAGGAACGGGCCTTCATCAGCAAGGAGAAGCACACATATGCCCCGCCCATTTCGTTTTGGCCTTGTCGCGGCCTCTGCTCCCTCGCATCGTGTCTGGGTCAGCATTGCCCGCCGAGCCGAGGAGCTTGGCTACTCAACCTTGTTAATTCCTGATCGCACGAGTGGCGGAACTCTGGCCCCTCTACCAGCGTTAGCTATGGCAGCCTCGGTAACCTCCTCGCTGCGTATTGGGAGTTATGTGTTCTGTAATGGGTATCGTCACCCCGTCCTCCTGGCCAGAGAAGCCGCCACGCTCGATCTGCTCTCCGATGGCCGCTTTGAACTTGGCATGGGGGCAGGCGTTTCCTCAGCTGAGTTTGAACAGATGGGGCTTCCGTTTGCCAGCGCTGGCACTCGTGTCGGTCAACTTGAGGAAACCATTCAGGTAATGAAGCAACTCTTCACGCAAGAGACGGTCAATTTCAGGGGGAAGTACTACACAATCACAGAGTTAAAGGGAAATATCAGGCCAGTCCAGAAGCCTCATATGCCTCTTCTCGTGGCGGGTGCGGGAGAACGGATGCTCAAACTGGCCGCCAAAGAAGCTGATATCATCGCCATCGGGTCAAAAATTACCGCACACGGGGCGGATCCAAATGACGCTACGTTGGAGCAGAAGATCGCCTGGATCAAAGAAGCTGCCCGTGAGCACTTCGCAGACTTGGAACTAAGCCAGACGATCTACGACCTGGAAATCACTGACAGTGGGACACCTCTCTCCTCCCAGCCAGGAGGGTGGTTCGTACCAAAGAGACCACTGAGTACTGAGCAAGTCGTTGCCCATCTTCTTGAACAACGGGACCGATACGGGTTCTCCTACCTCCAGATCTCTGCACAACAGATGGAGAACTTCGCCCCGGTTGTTGCGCGGTTGACCGGGAAATAAAAAAGGAGCGTCAGTGATGCAACCGACGGTCACCTCAAAGCAGTGCCAAGCAGCAAAGCACGGGATCATCCAGCAGATTGAGCAAGGAGCGTCAGTTCGGCAAGCGAGGCTTCACTGCACAGTCTTAATGCACCGCACGACGGTCTATCGACTGCTAAAGCGAGTGCAACGAGAAGGAGAGAGTGCCCTGGCCGAGAGACGGCATGGTCACCAATCAAGCTACGTGGGGACGTCCTCACCTTTTTAAAGCAACAGTGCCAGTGCAATCCCTTCGTCTCCAGCTCTGCATTGCAACGCCTACTGTATGAGACCTTCGGCCTTTCTACCAGTGTCAGTCAACTCAACCGAGCGCGAGCTGCCCTCTGACTGAGCCGTAAACCGATGTCGAAAGAAAAAAAAGTCTGGAAGCTGCCACGCAAATTGAGCCAGGACACCATGAACAGGCAGGTGGTTTGCTTCCGTTCTTTCAACTCCCCGGCATGATCACGCCTGGTGCTACCACGATCCGGGTGCACCTCCTTTTAATGACCGTGCGCTCAATCACGATTTGGCACTGCTGTGTGAACGGGTCAATCAGGCTTCGCCTCGACTTCCCAATGGACGCCCGCTCTCTTTCACCATCCGCTCCACCTATTGCATTCTTCCTGCGCAGGAGCATCACCGAATACCCTGACTCCCTGTTCATCATTCCACGCATGACTCAGGAAGTATTGTACACGACGCTCTTGCCTATTTTCGTTGCAAATTTGTGCCTGTGGCTGTCAGAACGGCTGTCAAATGCATATTTTGCTCTTGGTCAGAAGAGATACAACAAGCAGAGAGGCCGATGTACAAGGTGTTAGAAGGAAGTACACCAGGAAAGCTTAAAGTTTTCGTGAAATTTTCCCAGGGAGTAGAGTACCTTGCACTCTACTCCCATTGCTAAGTTAAACTCTCTCTTTTTCTATCATGGAGATGCTGTGGCACGCTCGCCACGATGATACCAGGACGAAACAATAAAGCCGCTTTTAAACGGAATGCTGTCTGGTTGTGCAGGAAATATTCCCACCAGTGCAAGACAACGAATTCGGGCAGAATAACAGTAAGCGTATCGTTTGGATGGCGCTGATGAACCGTATCTATGTAGGCAAGTATTGGACGAATGAGCGCACGATAAGGGGATTCAATGGTAAGCAGATGTGTCTCCTCCATGTCCGAGAAATGCTTCTGCCACATCTCCCAATCTGCTTGTACACTCTGTGTCTCATTCTCGCTTGTACTGACGTGTACGGCGGTAACATGTGGCGAGATGGAGCGAGCGTAGGCAAGACTTTGCTTCGTGGCGCGGTCTAGTCTGTCAATGGGAACGATTATGCGATGATGAATATCACTTGGATTGATGGGAATATCAGAGACACGTTCACGTGCCACGTGTATATAGTGCTTGTGAATACTGAGAAACATAAGCACCAGGAGAGGAATGAGTAACACTACAACCCATGCACCTTCAAGAAACTTGGTGACAGAGATAACGGTTGCGACCACAAGCGTTGCAACTGCACCTGTGCCGTTAATACTTAGACTACGTAGCCATGTTTTGTTTTCTTTCCGTAAACGCCACCAATGCATCACCATCCCACTTTGTGACAACGTAAACGACATAAAGACGCCTACCGCGAACAAATTGATGAGTGCATCTGTACTCCCTTTGAAGACAATCAGTAAGACGCTTGCTAGAAGAGCTAGGACGAGAATGCCAACCGTAAACGCCAAACGGTCGCCTCGAAATGCAAACTGGCTAGGCAGAAAACGATCACGAGCCAGGAGCGAGGCGAGGCGAGGAAAGTCCGAGTAGCTTGTCTCAGCCGAAAGCGTGAGGATACCAAGTGTTGCAAAGGTGAATACCGGATACATAAAACTGAGAGGCCCCGAAAAGACGAGTCTCGAAATCTGGTCAATAACAGTTGGACTCCCTTTTGGATATGCCTCTACTGCATAGGTCATCACGAGAAGGGTGATACCGAGGAAGAGTGTGCCAAGAATGACGGCCATCCACGTCAGAGTGATCGAGGCGTTGCGCGTCTCCGGCTTCTTGAAAGCTGGTACCCCATTAGAGATAGCTTCAACACCTGTCATCGCGGAACAACCAGTGGCGAAGGCACGTAGAATAAGGAAGAGTGATAATGGTTCATTTGCCCTGACATACGCAAATGTGCCAATGAATGGTTGATGTTTGAAGACATACGCTTTGACAAGACCTACAGCAATAAGGAGCACTGCGGTAACGACGAAAAAGTAGGTCGGGATGGCGAAAATTGACCCTGACTCGCGCACACCACGCAGGTTAATAATTGTAATGAGCACAACGAGAGCCACGTCAATAAGCACAATATATGGTCCTAACGCGGGGAAGAGAGAGGCGAGATTGAGTACACCAGCAGCGACGCTCACAGATACATTAAGCACATAGTCAATAAGCAGGGCAGCCGCCGCGACAAGTCCAGGTATCGTACCCAAATTTTCCTTCGCAACAATATAAGAGCCACCTCCATTTGGATAGGCAGGAATTGTTTGGCGGTAGGAGATCGCAACGATAGCAAGAAGCGCGATAATAACAAGACTGATTGGGAGGGTCATCCAGAGGCGAGATGAGCCAGCTAACACCAGGTTAATTAAAATGGCTTCGGTTGCATATGCAACCGACGAGATGGCATCAGACGAAAGCACCGCTAGTGCTTTGAACTTGCTCAACCGCTCTTGCCCTGCCATTGCATTAGAAATGGGAGCACCAATCAAGATATGTTTCATGTGATAGATCGCTTTTCTCAGACGACCTTCTGGGATATTTACCTCCTCAGTTGCTTCAAGTGTGCCATTGCTGATACGCCGAAGGACAGGGTGACCTGACCTCACTTCTGAAATGCGCAACTGAATGTTAGCGTGCTGCCCTTGTAAACTTTGTTGATACGTCTCGGCGGGCAAAGGTAAGTTTACCTCAAAAGTATCCTGTCCAGGAGTTGGTGAAATATCAGTATGGTCACTTGGACCCAGGAGTGGAACGACTCGTGGTTGCTTCTCTGGTAAGTTTGTAGACTCCGTTGGCATACTCTTTCCTCATCAATAATCGTACTACTTTAGACTTCTCTCTCTTAGTAGTATAGGCCAGCGGATATAAAAAAAAAGTACATATATGTACTTTATACCTCAAAAAATCTGAAGGATTTTATGACCAATACAGCCTCACGAAGGGTTGGTGAAGAGGTCGCATTGATAAAATCCCTAAAATCAATATCATACATCTAACTTACGTATGCGTTATACCTTTTGGAGTTTTTACGCAAGAAAAAGGTTGGTACATCCGGGGAGAGTGTACCAACCTTTTTCTGGAAGAACGGAAAGAGAAAAGAGAGAGTAAGGTTTCTAAGTCTTCGTCACGTATCTCACACTTGTACTATACCGCTTAAATGTCAACAAATTGTTTGGTAACACTCAAGATTCTGTCAAGGTTATCTCCATAACCGAAAATTTGTATATTTCCGCCATAGAGTTATGCTACTATAGACATATCGTAGATGTAGGGACCGATGATACAGTTTGAAAAATTCATTTAGAAATGCGACGGACGCCCACAAGGGGCTACCCTACTATACTTCCCTTGTATGCTCCGCATGCCGTCGTATAGTAGGGTAGCCCCTTGTGGGCGTCCGTTGACCTACATCGGTCCCTACAGAAACATAATTCTCAAGTGGGTATGGAGAAAGAGCTATGGCGCAGAAGATTTTGTTGATCGAGGATGAAGATGGCATTATTCACCTGATAAACCTCTACCTGAAAAATGAGGGCTTTACTGTGGTGATCGCAAAAGATGGAGCGGATGGTCTGGCCCTACACGCTCGTGAGCAGCCCGATCTGGTTATTCTCGACATCATGCTACCCGCCATTGACGGTTTCGAGGTCTGTAAACGCATTCGTGCATGGTCCAAGACACCAATTCTTATGTTGACCGCACGCAGCAGCGAAGAGGATCGCATCACAGGGTTGGATCTTGGAGCAGACGATTATCTTGTGAAGCCATTTAGCCCACGCGAACTGGTGAGTCGAGTGCGCGCCATTCTTCGTAGAAGCGGGGCATCCAATACTCCTGCTCCCACAAACGAACAGGTACAGACAGCGAAGAATGAGATATTGCGTTTCCCCGGTCTAACAATTGACCTGCCTGCACGACGTGTCGAGGTAAATTGTGTAGAAATTGCCTTGACTCCGACAGAATTTGATCTGCTCGCATTGCTAGCAAAATCTCCTGATCGCGTCTTCACACGCGAAATCCTGATGAACAAGGTTTGGGGTTATGACTATCTTGGCGATGGACATACGATAGATGTCCATATGAGTGCGTTACGCAAGAAAATAGAGCTTGAGCCGGGACAACGCTATATTAAGACTGTCTGGCGTGTCGGCTATCGCTTCGAGATCAAAACACCTACAGCGCGTCCGATGAGCACGCCATCTTCATAAGGGGAAAACTATGCGTATGCGTTGGTGGCAAAGTATTCGCTGGCGATTAGCACTTGGCTCTATGCTGATCGTATTGCTCGCAACAACAATTCTGGCAGGTGCGGCTATTTTTGCCATTGCTTACTACTACAATACAGAGCAGACACAAAATGTACATGGCTCTACCTACGATGAAGCACAGAAAATAGGCGAGCAGTATGCCATAACTCAGGCAACCGTTGCCCGTCCCAACAGGCTTGGTCTCGCACTCTCAAATACACTCAAAGTTAACCGTCAGCCCGTTGTGAACAATACTTTTTTACAAGTCCGTCAAGGTGAAGAATATCAATTCTTAGTTCTTAGTGCACGAGGGCGACTCATTTATCCTAACGCGAAATCTATCAGTAGTGTCCAAATTTTACAGAATACTCTCTATGCGACTGCACATGGTTGCAATATTCCTGCAAGCGATGCCCAAACTATATGTAAGGCGATTGAGCTAGCAAGAAGCAGCAATCTGTCTACAACGAACCAGATTGGTCGAAATCCTTTCTTGCCACGCACATTTACAGTCGAACCAATTACTGTAGATGGCAACCATAGCTCACAAGTTGTTGGTATGCTGGTTATGCTTACACCAGAGGATACAATATCAACACCCTTTGTACAATCAGTAGCGCAATCTGTTCTGCTTGTATCGCTAGCTATTGCGTTCATTGCGGCTATCGTTGCTATCATCTTCTCGCGCACAATTACACGCCCCTTGGCAAAACTCACTCATGCATCACGCATCATGGCCTCTGGTGACTACAACGCACAGGTAACAATTGATTCGCATGGCGAAATTGGTGAACTGGCTCATAGCTTTAACGAGATGGCGGCACAACTGAGCCGCGACGTAGACGAACTGCGCCAACAAGAATTATGGCGACGCGAACTGATTATGAGCATCACGCATGACCTTGCGACCCCATTAACGGCTATCGCTGGTCTTGGCGAATCGTTGGTTGATGGTGTGACACAGACCCGTGACGAGTATGAGGCCACAGGCCAGATTATTGTGCGTGAAACATTACGCCTGCGCCGGCTGGTGCAAGACCTGCACGTCATGGCAAAGGTTGAGGCGGGCGCACTCCATCCTCAACGCAAAGAACTACGTCCTGCCGCGCTGGTCGATGAAATCTTGGCGGTTCTGGCACCAGAATTTGAACGTGCAGAGGTAGAACCCCGCAACGCTATTCCCTACCCAATGACTATCCAGGCAGACGCCGACATGTTAACACGTGTCTTCTCGAACCTCTGTGCCAACGCGATACGTCATACTCCCGCAGGGGGGAGTGTCACAATAGAGGCAAGGTCGCAAGGGAACATGTTATTCATCGCCGTCTCCGATACAGGCGAAGGTATTCCACCAGAAGCACTATCGCTCATTTTTGAACGCTTCTACCGCGCTGATAGTGCGCGACAATCCACAACGGGTGGTAGTGGTCTCGGTCTCGCCATCGTACGTGCTATCGTCGAAGCTCATGGTGGCACCGTCCATGCCGAAAACAACTCCAACGGTGGTGCGCATATCGTCTTCACATTGCCAATGAGTGAGGAAGATAAACACAAAATTGAGGAAATCAATAGCAGGGGCAGCAATTTATTGCGCCCATATGCATCAAGATAAGAATTGCTGTGTTTGTAATCGCATATCGAGCTGTGGGAAACATGACAGGGGCAAGCCCTGTCACTACTATATGCGGATTCGCGTGGCTTTGCCACTCCATGATGGTCAGTATAGTAGTGATAGGGCTTGCCCCTGTCATGCCACGACGACCCCGTTATGCTCGGCCTTTCTATAGCCCATACGCCTCGCTATCTCGACTGTATAAACAGGTCATGATATACTGCCACGGTTGGCTAAACTATTATGAAGATGTGACGATAGAATGTATTATAGAAATAAGTGGATGGTGGGCAGCTTGTTCGCACTGTACACGACATTGTAAAAGAGGACGCCATGACTACAAATATATCTTCCATACATGATCGTCAGTCTGTTTCATCCTCGGCCTCCGTTGAAGGCGAGTCACAAGAACTGGTGGATGTCCTCCAGAAGATTGTTTATAATGCGGGTGCGTTATTAGAGGTACGTAACTGTTCTGTCGCTCTCCTGAACGCGAGCGGCTCAACATTAGTAACGCTTGCGGCCCTGCAAAAAAATGGGCGTACTCCGCGTCACACACGCTTTCGTCTCAATGAAGGCGTCGCAGGTTGGGTTGCGGAAAACTGCGAACCTCTTGTCATCAACGATGTAAGCACTGATCCACGCTTCAAACGACTTGGACGTACGCCAATCGGCTCGATCATGTGTGTGCCACTTATTGACGACGACAGGTTTATTGGCACCCTGACTGCAACGAGCCAGGAAAGCCAGGCATTCGACACCAAAAAAGCCAAGATGATGATTATATTTGCGGAACAGGCAGTCCTGGCAATTACTAATGCCCGCAACGCAGAACTGGCACACCGTCAGGCGAATCAGCTAGAAATGCTGATGGACCTTTCACGCGGCATCACTACACGGCACGAACCCGATGCGCTCTACCGTACTATTCTGGTTGATGTACAACGTCTGGTACCCTGTGATCTTGCCACGCTTTATCTCTATCAAGAGGGCACACAAGAACTTTACCCCATTGCCGAACTCTATGGAGCGGATACCGCGCTTGACGACGAGCAAGAAATATACGCAGCTGAGGTCAGGACAACTGATCTTGAACAGGAAAAGATACATCTCTACGACGCTCAATCGGTGATAGCGTGGGCCGGCGTGCATAAACATCCAATGCTGCGTACGCCCTCACATGACACGCGCACTACCCCAGAGAGTGAAGAGGATATGGCTGAACTATCTGCGCCGCTCGTCTCCAAACATGTGCTATACGGTGTGTTGTCGCTTAAACGTGTACAACCATTTACGAGCGAAGAACTGCGCGTGGTACGCAACCTCGGCAATATGGCGGCGGCAGCCTTGGAAAATGTCGAGTTGTTTCATATGGTGCGTACCGACCAGGAGCAGTTACGAGCAATTCTCGCATCAAGTTCTGATGGTATAGCTCTGCTCGGTGTCAACGCGTGCTTTATCGAGGCTAACGATGCCTTTGGACGCATCTTTGGTATTGATGCAGAACATATTGTCGGCATGGAATGTATGGAACTACTCGGCTGTGAGGAAGAGGGCGAGGACGGTGAGCAGATGGAGTGCCGTGAGCTGTGTATGATTCACAACGCGCTGCAGCAGGAAGAGGCGTTGCCCTACACTGAGGTTGATCTTACTATTCAAGGTGTCTCACGCTCAGTTGGTCTCAGCTTTACTCGCGTCTCCACAAAAAATAAGCCAATTTGCTTGATGATGGCACGCGACGTAACCGCTATCCGCGATGCTACGCGTATGAAGGCAAACTTCATCTCCATGATTACGCATGAGTTGCGTTCGCCACTCAATGCCATCAATGGCTATCTTGACCTCGCCCTCACAGGGGTGGCGGGCGAACTTAACGAGCAGCTACGCGAGTTTCTGCAGCGTTCACGCTCTGGAAGCGAACAACTGTACGGGCTGGTTGAAGACCTGCTCCTTGTCTCACGAGCTGACGCGGGTCAATTACGTTTGAGTCGCGAGGTGATTAGCCTTAATGACGTTATCACGGACGCCGTTGACGAACTCGAACTGACCGCAACGGACAGAGAAATTCAACTGCATGTCGATATCGCAGCGAACTTCCCTCAATTGTATGCCGACCCTGTAAGGATGCAACAGGTGCTACGTAACCTTATTAGTAATGCGCTCCGCTTTACCAGTGCAAAAGGAAGCGTCACCATCGCAGCTACGCTAGAATACGTGGACGGCGGGAGCGAGGACACCGAGGACCGCGATGTGCGTATCGCGAAACTGAGTGTACGTGATACCGGTTGTGGCATAGCGTCAGAGCACCAGCAGCGCATCTTCGAGCGTTTCTATCAAGTGCCACAAAATACTGTACGTGTCACCGGACAAGGGCTGGGTCTCGCCATCGTCAAAATGATCGTCGAATTGCATGGCGGTAATGTGAGAGTGGAAAGCGTTGTGGGCGAAGGTAGCACGTTTACGTGCGTGTTGCCCTGTGTGCTCTCCTAAAAGAGTTGACATGACAGGGGCAAGCCCTGTCACTACTATACTTTCCACCATGATGCGGCTTGTCGCGCCTGTTCGTGTATAGTAGTGACAGGGCTTGCCCCTGTCATGCTTTTTGTGCTTCAAGAACCTTCCCTTTTTATTTCTCTAAAAGACTTGACGACCTACCATTTTGCGTGCTATGCTCATGTCATTCCTACATATTTCCTATTATAGTAGAGAATAGAGCAGGAATAGCGCGAGCGAACGTACAAGAGAAGAATAGTCAGCCTGTACAGTTAAGAAGGAGACAGCTTGTGGGTATGCTACGAATCATGTCCCGTCGTGGTGACGACCGCATCGTTTGGAATAATAGTAAAGCGGAGACTCATGACGCCGAGGCGATTGCAGCAGTCCGAGAGGCCGAGCGCATCTTCACACAAGAGCGTGCAAAAGGAGCCACCGCCTTCAAAGTGGAACCTGGAAAACCTGTAGAGCGTATCGAACAGTTTGATCGAACCGCAGAGCAGATTGTGATTGTACCGCGTGTAGTGGGTGGCTAGGAGGACAAGCGACTATGCCTATGTTGGAAACGCTCAGCTTGTTTCTCGGTATCTGGCTGTTGTTTCTCCTGCTCGCGGTCTACTATCTGTCGCAATCCCCAGATGGCAGCGTGGGACGCTTCCGCGAATCGGTCAATGAGCATCTCTCCGCCGAGAGTCGCGCTAAAGCACTGCTCCGTGAGATGCTATCAGAGAACCAGTATCAGCAACTGATTAAGTATGGCTACCTGGAAGTCGTGAGTCCCACCATTGACAATCGTGTCTATCGTATTCCTGGTGCCGGTGGACTGGTGAAGGTGTACGAGCGCGGTTGTGCGATCATGGAGCTATGTTTGCAGCCAGCCGAGCCGCTACCCGATGGAGACGTGGTTGTGATGCACAAGCTGATGATAGAGGCCAACGAGCAAGAGTATTTGCAGAAGGCAAATCATTTCGCTCCCGGCATCATCTCATTGCGTTGCCAACATCTTTAAGAAAAAGAGGTGGATGAGAAAAAGCTGCTCCGCGCTATCAATGTTGAATATTGATAGCGCGGAGCAGCTTTTTCTCATCTTGAGAGATTTGAACTTTTGCTTTCTTATTACGTATATATTAGTGGAGAGATAGAAGGTACAGGGTCGATTTTTCAAATAGTAATGATAGGCGTAAGATATGAAATGTCCTAATTGTGGCACTATAAATCCGGCAGGCGAAACATTTTGTACAAATTGTGGTGCCTTCCTCAACAACCCGCCGGCGTCAATCCCGACAGCAAATACTGTTACCACCAGTGCAAGCCCAGGTGCGACCACCTTTGGCGGCAGTGGAAACAGTGGAACCTCGCGCACGCTAAGACCAAACGAGACGTTGCAAAACGGACGCTATGCCATTGACAAAATTCTCGGACAGGGTGGCATGGGTGCCGCTCTGCTCGCTCGCGATACACGTGTCTCGAACAAGCTCGTAGTTATCAAAGAACTCATTTCGGATAATACCGATCCAGAGAAGCGTAAAGAGGATGTGCGCAACTTTGAGCGTGAGGTAGAAACGGTGGCGAGTATCGACCATCCGTTGGTGCCAAACGTGACCGACTACTTCCAGGAAGGCACACGCGCCTTTATGGTGCAGGAGTATGTCGCGGGTGAAAACCTGGAAGATCATATGGAGCGCATCAATGCCCCCATGCCGGAGCGGGAAGCCCTCAGCTATGCATCGCAGGTCCTCGACATCCTTGACTACCTTTCGCAGCAAACACCACCGATTGTGCACCGTGACATCAAACCCGCCAACATCATTATTGGCGCGAAAGATAAGCGAGCGCACCTCGTAGACTTTGGTATCGCGCGTGCCGACGAAAATAAGAATGCGAAACGTAAACAGACTTCAGCCCTCGGCACTCCAGGCTACGCTCCACCAGAGCAGTATCAAGGCAATGCTGATGGACGATCAGATATGTATGCCTTGGCTGCGACCATTCATCATCTCGTCACAAACCGAGACCCGCGCAACTATCCACCATTCGCGTATCCCTCGGCCCGTTCGCTCAATCCGAAGGTATCAACCGCGCTTGACCAAATTCTGACGAAGGCATTAGCCATCGACGTGTCCAAACGCTATCAAACAGCAGCAGCTATGAAGCGCGACGTGGATAACATCCTGTCTCATACCTATAATACCGCGAGTGATACTAGTAGCTATATCTTAGGCACATCTGGTGCACTCGCAACACCAGCACCAACGATACCGCGTTCGCAGCCTGCACAACCAGCGCAGCGTCCTGTAGCTCAACCAGCCGTGCAACCGCGTCAACAGCCGCCGCGACCCATTGTTGTCCCTCCACAGCAACAGGCAGGTATGTACGCAAACCAGCCGGCACCACAGCGTAGAAATAATAACAGCATCATACGCAATCTTGGTCTTTTACTGCTCGTGTTAGCACTGATTGTCGTGGCCTTCTCGGTATTGCCAAACTTTTTGAAAAATGGAACTACATCAGGTACAACAGGAACAGGCAGTAGCGGTGCCAGTACGCCAACGACATCTGCAACATTTACTGTTCCAGCAAGTGGTATTGGTGTGCAAACCTACAACGGCGACTCGATTGGTATTAGCGATGGTTCGTTTGCCTTCGATACAAGCGACTCGAACAGTGCTAGCTTCAAAACACAAGCTGCAAGTGTTTTCAAGACGGATCCACAATCTGCCGCGTCACTCTATCGCCAAACCATTGCAACAAACAGTAAAGACGCGGAGGCGGCAATCTATCTGGAGGACCAACGAGCGGTCAGTTCCAACAAGTATATTACGTTTGTCGTCGCAACTATGCTTTCATCGGACAACCTGCGTGTAGGACAGGACGACCTGCAAGGGGCATATGTTGCGCAAAAAGAGTATGACGACAATGCAAAATTGAATGGCGGCTACAAGATACGCCTACTTGTCGCAAGTTCTGGTAGTAAGGCAGGGTACGCGAACTTAGTAGCGCAGCAGATCGTGCAGTTGGCAAAGTCGGACAAGACCTTTGCGGGTGTGATGGGTTGGCCTTTTAGCTCGCGCACAGAGGCAGCTATACAGACACTCAACAAAGCAGGTATTCCGATGGTCTCGCAGTCCTCTTCGGATGACTCGCTTTCCGGTTTCTCGAACTACTTTTTCCGTGTCGCGCCTTCTAACAAATCGCAGGGTATCGCAGGCGCACAGTATGCGACAAGCACGTTAAAAGCAAAGAACATCGCGCTCTTTTTCGATCCTTCTGATCCCTACAGTCAGAGTCTAGCAAACGACTTCAGACAAAACCTGCCCGCTAGCAGTAAAATCATTGTGACGGAACAGTATAAAGTAAACACAACATCGTCAATTACAGCACCATTGCAAGACGCGTTGAGCAAAAATCCTGACCTGATCTACTTTTCAGGCTATGCCGCTGATGTAAGTGCAGTGGTTACAAAAATTCCTACGAGTAGTAATCTCGAAGTACTAGGTGGTGATGCGCTCTATGAGTTAGGTGGCTATCAAACAGGTACTGGTAATGGCTTTAACCGACTCAGATTTACAGCGTTTTTCTACCCTGATATATGGGGAAATCTGGGTTTGAATAACGCATCGCAGAAGCCAAAGTTCTTTACAGAATACGCGACAGCCTTTAGCGCGAACGGCACCAAATCTGGCTATGGCTATGATCGTGCCGATAGTGATGCTGCACTCTCCTACGATGGTATAGTGGCTCTCCTGACCGCTTATAACATCGCAACTCCTAACGGGGGCCAGGTTACGCTCGATCAGATGCAGCAGGCATTGACGAAAACGTCGTTTCAGGGTGCCAGTGGGCAGATACACTTTGACTCAAATGGCGACCCTGTAAATAAGTCGATTGTCGTGCTACGCGTCGATGCACAAGGTCACATTATGTTGGATAAACAAATTGGGACATTCTTGAAATAACAAAGAGTACGTAGCGATAAAGCAAGGGCACCCGCAAGGGGATGCCCCTCCCATACAACGGTCTGTCACAGACTCATTTATGTATGGAAGGGGCATCCCCTTGCGGGTGCCCTGGTTTCACTTAAAAAATCCTAAACATTATTACCATGCGCTGGGCAGTGATTGGTTCAACAGGATGCTCAGAGTAGAGAGCATAAAGAATGTAATGAAGATTGAGAGGTCTAGTAGCATCGTTCGTGTGTTCACTATACGGCGTACTGGCATAATAAATGGGTCAGTGATACGGGCAAGAAAACGGATAAATGCATAGCGTTCATCCATCCGAAACATAGATGCAATCCAACGAACTAAGATTGCGAGTGTAATAAATCCTATGCCGTAGGTGACAAGAAAATGTATGATGGGTATGGGAAAGCCAAACATGAGTGCTTACTCCTGAACCGTGCGTACTTCAACATAAGTATACCCCAGGAATTGACGACGGGCAATCTCTGTGACACGCACCCCTTGTAGGTCCGGTAGGGTGGTGAAATGCTTTTGCACATATTCGCCGACAGGTCGTGCCGCCGCCCAGCCCGCGAACGAAGAGGCAGCCGCAGAAGCGACACGCACACGTCTATGATCGGAGGCTAAGCCAAGCATGGTACCGAGTGTGACAAGCGAAATGCCAACGGCAAGGTTCGTGCCACAATTTGGATGAATGGCAAGCTCTGCTTCACCCGCTTGTAAACGGCGTAATGCCTCGTCAAGGGCACGACGGAGCAGGCCAAGATCAACATCGTTAAAAACGATGAACCCATCAGCACTCGAACGCGCACTTCCCGTAAATGTTGGGTCCATCTGCGCCATTATTGTAAATGTAGCATGTTCCAACGCATGATTTTGGCGGACACGACGCCCAAAGATGATATCGTCAAGTTTCATACTATTGCCTTCCTATATTGCTGCTTACGAGACACGCGCTCGTTCGCCGAAAATTGCTCGTCCAACGCGCACAATTGTAGCACCTTCTTCAATAGCTACACAATAATCATCAGTCATTCCCATTGAGAGATGCCGCCATGCGCTCTGTGGTACCTGCTCTCGCAGACGATCACGAAGTAGACGTAGCATGCGGAACACTGGACGGACCTCTTCTGAGTCCTGCACCTGTGGGGCAACGGTCATTAACCCCTGTACGTCGAGATGCGGCAACGCGACAATCTGCTGTGCCAGAGAAAGTGTTTCCTCTGGCGTCATACCCTCTTTGCTCTGTTCACCTGAAACATTTACCTGTAGCAAGACCGCGATACGAACCTCAAGTTCGCCCGCATGAGTGTTTATGGCTTGTGCTAATTGCAGACTATCAACGCTTTGCACACTATCAAATGAGCCAACAACCTTCGTAACCTTATTGCGTTGCAGGTGTCCAATCATATGCCATGTTACAGGCTGCATGCCCGCATGCCGAAATTCGGCAATCTTGGGTAAAGCATCCTGCACACGGTTCTCACCAAAATCATGCATACCCAGATCATACGCTAGCTTTATTAGTTCAACGGGCTTCGTTTTCGAGACCGCTACCAGCGTTATCTCATCAGATCGGCGTCCCACGCGTTCCGCCGCCTGCGCGATCTTCGACTGAACAGAGGCAATATTACTGGCTAATGTGTCTTGAGAGGGAAGATTGTTTATCACGACTCAGCTTTCCAAATTGTTGCATAGCATTGATAAAACATGATATATGTACTACGTTTGAGCCAAGTGTCTAGTTGTACGACTCATTGGATCACTCCTCAATAACCTCAAAGCCGAGCTTCTCGTAGACGTGTCGAGCGGGAAGATTGTTTGCAGTCACAAATAAATAGAGGTCTGTATAGCCTTGTTCCAACAGCGCGTTCACGCTTTTCTTAATGAGAAAGCTGCTCATCCCTTGATTTTTAGCAGTTGGATGCGTCATAGTAAATGTTAACAAAGGTTGTGGTGTACCATCCCAGTTTGTAATGATAATTGCGGATAATGCTTGCCCATTCTTTTCTATAACAAATGAACATGACTTTAGCACAGGACCATAGGCCCCTGTAAATGTATCACGAATCTCTGTGATGGCGTCGAGTGTCTCATCACCTTCTACATCAACCGTTCCTCGATAAGCATCCAACATAAGTTTTCCCAAAAGCTCTATATCATTCTTCGAGAGAGAACGATAGCTCAGTTGTTCTCCAATAGTCTGCTTGCTAAGGTGTAATTTCATTTTTACACGATCTGTAGACATGTGTCTCCTTCTATTTGCTCTGAAGCTCAAAGTTTACCACTATTGAGAGCATTTCGATGAGGTAGTTGATCAATGGCTGTATAGTTTGCTCTATGATAATACGTTATAATCTGTAAGTAAGAAAGAAGGTTTTGCGAAGGGAAAACACACAGACATAATGAAACGTAGTTTCTTAGCCCGACTCCGCAGCAATGGCACATCATATCTTTGTGCTGGTCTGCTCCTGCTCGCGGGCATACCAGCATATCAAACATTTGTATTAGCCCCATTAGGGTACAATAATGCGCTTGCAATAACAAGCGCGGGCAATAGCGCGGTCTATCTCGCCTGGATCGGTGGACATCAGTTTCCATTTCTGCTCTATCGCGTGCTGCTCCTGTTCGCCTTTGTCTTGATATTGAGCTTACCCTTCTCGCTTTTTCGTGTCATTATAGCGCAGGAATTGATGGGCCAGGAAGAACTTGAGGCAGAAGAACTGGATGAGGACGACGAGGACGATGCAGATGATGAGACGGAAGCAAGCGAGGAGGAAGAGGAGGAAGAGACGGGGGCGACAGAAGGCATGCCGCCGTACGCATGGCGTGGTAAAGGGTTCGCCGTTATCGCAGCATGGTCTGGCTTGCTCGGTCTTATCTGCTATATCGTGGGTACAGTGGGAAGCACCTTGTATCTCACCACTGTCAGCAATGGTGTTGCGCCTGGTACAGCACTTTCGAGTGGAAATATTCTTCTCATCAGCATTTTCGCTATTTTGACAAACACAATGGGAATCGGTTTGCTCGCGCTTTCGACGCTCTTCTTTGGTGCAATGATCGCACGTAGTGGTAACAAGCTCTGGCCTGTTGTATGGGTTATCTTCGGCTATATCGCACTTGGAGTCGCGGCTCTCTTTAGTGGAAGTGCCGTCAGTGTTGCTAGTGCGCCAGCATCGGGACAAGCACCTTTGACCGCGCCCGCAATTCTACTTTTTGGGGTCTGGGTTCTCTGGTTAGGCGTCATGCTAGTACGCCTGAAACCAGAACCAGTGCAAACATAATACTATAGAAGGTGGAGGTGCTTTTCTCT
>CAZZVE010000064.1:0-24626 GCA_964657325.1 uncultured Ktedonobacterales bacterium | reverse complement strand
GACGCCGGATCACTCGCTCTCACTCGTAGAAAAAAAGGAACTGACCTTCAGTGTCTTGACTGACACTGGGAACCGGGTGGCGCGGGAATATGGATTGGTATATAAGTACTCTGACTCGTTGCACGAAGTCTTCGATCAGCTTGGTATAAACTTAGCAGAATACAATGGAGATGATTCCTGGGAACTCCCAATCTCGGCGACGTATATTCTTGATCAATCCGGTACAATTCGTACCGCTTTTGTCGATGCTGATTTCACTCATCGTCTGGAACCTTCAGCCGTTCTGAAAGGTATTCAGGAAGCAAAGAGCAAATAAATGTGTGATGTACAACGTGACCTGAGGTAGCTGGCTGCCTCAGGCCACGTTGTACATTAATGACTCACTACTTGTTTGTAGAGTTCGATGAGACGTTGCGCGTAAGCATTCCAGCTACTTTCAGCTTCTAGCGTCTTCCGGTCTTTAGCTTTCAACCGAAACTCGCTGTTTTGTACCTCTTGCATCGCCGCCACCAACGAACTTCTATTTGTAGGATTATAGACCGCCGTTGCGCGTGGTGGTAGCATACCCCGAAAGCGGGGCAAGTCTGGCACAACTATTCTACGCTCGAATGAGAGTGCTAGCATTGCGGTCTCTAACATCCCCGCCGTTTGTTGCGCGAAATGTGGAAGTACAACCGCGTCACATGTACTCATATAGAGAGAGATATCGTGTGGGTTCGGTTCCTGTTGAAAGGAGAAAATAGCCTTGTTGTTCGCTATCCGTCGTAAGAGTGCATGTTGCGTGTCATGCGACATACCTATGAGCAAGAGCGTGATCCACTGTGGATTTTTTTGTAGCACTTCAAAGGCGTCAATTAGCGAGAGTACTTCACGTTCGCTATGGTGCGACACGAAGCAGAGATAGACATATCCTGCCCGTTGCGAAAGGCCGAGTTGTGTGTACGCCTCAGTACGTGTAGGCAGAGCAGGGTAGGCATTACGAAAACCGGGGTGTGTCAGGCTACGAACACGACGCCGTATCCGTTTGTCAGGATAGAGTTGATCGGGTTGCCTTGTGAATGCGAGAATAATATCGCTATAGCGCATCAGTGTGCGCTCGAATACGCGATGAGGAAGCGCGGGAAGACTACGTGTACTTTGCCACCATCCGCCAGTATCGGTCGTTACGATCCGAATACCCCAACGTTTTGCTAGCCAGAGCAGAAACCAGAAATGCTGACGCTGACCAGCGGTTAGTGCGAATGCCCCTGGACGATAAAAATGGAGAATACCGATAGATGTGCCTTGATAGGCACGATGACGCCAGAGCCAGGAAAGCGGAATATCCGCGATACTTGTCGTACAACGGACATGCTGTGCCTGTAGCCCTCGCGCAAGCAAATCGGCAGGTACATCGGAATGTGTTGGTAGCACAAAAAAGACGGATGGCGTTGATAGTTCTGAAGGTGCATGTTCGACAAGCTGTAGGCGTTGCTGCAAATGTCCCCAACTTCGTGCCTGTGCCATCGCAGCTAGCAATTGTTCGTTGCTAGGCTTGCCCGCGAAGAAGAGTAGCAGACGATCAACAAGTGCTAAGCGTGCCACGTCTTGCGCTTCTGGTAACGCGGAACGCAGGACATGAGGTAAGTTCTGTGGTAGAACAGCCTCGTGCTGGTGCGTATCAGCGAATTGTGCCACAACTTCAGAGCGCCCCAACCAGTAGGCACGTCCCACGAAATATGGACGTGTGAGACGTACTGCTGGCACACGATGCTCCACAACCGCTTCTGGCTCATACCAAAGTGTACCTCCAGCCATGCGTACACGGCGGCAGATATCAGCGACATCTAGGCTGATAGGGGCAGAGGTACGTCTGCTCAGTAATGGCGAAAAGTAGCCAATGGTGTCCAACGTCGTACGTTTCAGCGCGAAATTGCAACTGCTCAGGTCTATCGTTGCCGGAAGTTCCATGCGCTCGTTCGCGGGCGCAAAGTAGCCAAGCACATCGAGCAGATCGTCACTGAGCCAGTGAGGACGCGTTGCCTCCCAACGTAACTCGACACGCCCACTCATTGCATCAGCCCCTGTTTCATCATATGTGGCAAGCAGACGCTCTAAAAATGTGGGATGTGTGATGGTATCGTCATCGAGAAAGACGATAATTTCTCCCTGTGCGGCCTGTAAACCTGTATTTCGAGCATAGGATAGTCCGTTTTGTATCTCTGTAAGACATCGGACTTGCCACGTATCCTTGAGATTCCTGGATACCATACGTGGTCCGGCCTGCACATACGCGTTAACAGCCGCGAATGTCCCATCCTGGGAGTTGTTATCAACCACAATCACCTCGAACTGATCGTAGGGTAGTGTTTGACGACGCAAACCTGCCAATGCGGTCAGCACAAGATTTCGACGGTTATATGTGCAGAGTACGACGCTACAGCGAGGACGTACTACACTCTGTACCCTCTCGGCGGCTGTTTGAGTAACGTTTTTTGTTGTCAATGGTGTTTCCTCTTTTTCTACACTGCATTGTCGTAGGGACCACATTTATGGCGTTCGAGGCGCAATGAATTGCGCGAAATCCTTGTTCATCATCCTCTTGTTACAACATAGGCGATAAATCGGCCCCAGACGCCATAAATGTGGTCCCTACAACTTCAATCAGGCATATCTTAATAATGTGTTGCGGCATAGCAAAATTGTGCTAGTGCTGGCGAAGACATGAGCGACGGTGCCAGCAATGGCGGCACCAGTGATGCCCCATAACACAATGCAAGGCACACCAAGCCCGACGTGCAATACGGCAGTTCCTATACTCAACCACAGCTGTTCACGCTTAGGTGTGTGCTGCGCGAGATAGGTCAAGCTCACCGTTGCAATACTTCCAAAGACGACCGCGATCAGCAGTACGCGTAGTGGCCCAATCATTGGCAGATAGGCAACTCCAAAACATGTCTCAATAAGTAGAGGACTGCAGAGTGTGAGTAGTGTGCACAGCACAACCGCAATAATTGCAATCATGCAAGATGTGCGTACAAAGGCATTATAGGTATTGCTATAATGTTGCACGGGGAAGAGACGTGAAAGGAGAGGCACAACACATGTAACAAACACGGTTGGCGCAACTTCGATTAAGTGGATACACAGCAGCATGCTAAACGCATAAAAGCCTAGTACTGATGGCATATGCCAGTACAAAAGAATCAGCACCAGGAAAAGGAACTCGCGCCAGATAACGCTATCTAATAAAAAGAGTAGCCATGAGGGACGTTGACTCCGTTCTATACGTTCACGTAATAGTGGACCTGGCTCTGTAACCTCGTGTAGTGGAAGAAATTTTGTTACATAGAGCAGTGCTATTGTAAGTGTTGCAATGCTTACGAATGCAGGCGTAAGGAGTAATACTCCTAACTTCGCTTCATGCACGTGGATTTCGACAAGCGCAAGGCAAAAATTAAGCAGTGTGCTAAAGAAACGTAGCCCAGCAAGTAGATCATAACGGCGTAGTCCCTGTAGCGTAGTACTGACAATACTGCTCAAAAGTAATGGTAGGGCGGCAAGTCCGGCTATCAGGAGGAGAAAAAGTGGAATAGCACCTTTTGTAAAAAGAGCCAGAAGGAATGCGAGAGGTATGTAGGCGAGGCAGTAGAGAAGTATACGTCTACACTGTTGACGCCACAGGAGATGAAAAATACCTGCAATACTGCGAGATGTTTCATAGTGTTGAATATCAACAATGGTACGACTCGTTACAGGTGTCATTCCAATGCCAATAACTGGCAAGAACAGGGTGGCGATCCATTGAATAAAAAGCAGAATACCAAAGTTCTGTGTTCCTAATGTTCGCGCAATTACTATATATGTACAGAAGCGAACGCACAGAGAACAGCAAGCCATACTTAAACGCCATACTCCTGGTTGTATAATACGGTGCTTCACGACGCGTTCATTTGAAAGAAGCATAACCACCCCATAAAAACATATATACATGTATATGGCAAAAAATTATATGAAGGAAGCAAATTCCTCAATCGGAAACGATGCCGAGAAATCTTTGTAGGTATCACAAAAGGTGTCATCAATTTGTATGGCTTGTTCACATGGAGGGTTATTGTTGTTTTCCCAAGTGAGTGGAGGAACACACGGTGTAAAGCCAAAAAGATGGTCGCTATTTGCGGAGGCTGTGTTGTTGTGTGGTAATGCACTGAAGAAATTTTCCGTGGGAAGCATTTCTTGTGGAGGAAACAATCCTATATTCCATAGGACATTCCATTGTACTGTGTTATTCATACTATAGAGCCACCCTTCCATCATCAACCTATAAAATATTCATCTTGTTTCATTGTACTACAAAGTATAGCAATAATGCATGTGCTTGTGGTAATGAAATGGTTATGATTTTGGTGCTAATGGTATATAGCTGTTAAGGATAGAAAAACGCATATGTACGCAAATTCTTTACCGTTTCTTGTTTATCTTAACTGAATCTGAACCCGATACAAATAGTTCTGGCAGGAGACGTGAGTATCATGGCTAATAGGAAAAGACTCTCTGGTGAATTGAGTGGAAGAGGTGGATGTATGGAAAGAGTTTTACAAAACGAGGTACAAGAACGAAACAGTCGTGGTGGGTGTGACAATCAGTACGAACAGGTATATAGAGAGGGAGATTGTGTATCACTCCTCTACATACAGGCAACAGAACAAGCATGTTTAGCACTACGTCGTGCCGCGCAACGTATACGAAGCAATATACGCAAGGAAGATACAGTACTTTTATCAAAAAAATCTTGTGCCTTGCTCTTGCCAGAAACGCCGCTTCTAGGCGCACAGGCAGTAGCTCGTCGAATATACCCGTTATTAGTAGATATTGACTACGACCTACAAGTGTTATATGGCTCTGCGGCGCACGTGTTACTACAACAGGTGCAAGACAACCATGTTGTGGTTTCACAAAAAGATACACACATGTCTGAAGAACAACTTTCCTCTATAAAGAAACAAAGTACTGTTCCCGCGCAAGAAGACGAGTCGTTACCATATCTTGCGTTTCTCACAAGCTATCCTTCGCAGCGTCTCCTACATATGTTTCCCTACGAATTGGCGGATCGCTACCACTGTATACCTGTTGGAGCGGAGCGTGGTGCGCTGACACTCGCAACCTGCCAGCGATTACAACAAGAGACAGTTATGCATCTATGTGAAGTGACGCAACGGAATATCTTTCAGGTGCGTTGTGAGGCGGGGATGATAGATGATGTATTGCTTCACTGGCAACGTGCAATAGCTGTATGAGGCGATGCGCTCTCCTCAGGAGGATAAGAGGAGAGTGCATATAGAAATGTTACGCGACCGACGCGGTAAGCTGTGTCATTGCTGCACGGCTTGCCATACCCTCGTCCATATCGGCGAGACGAAGCACACGTCGCAGATTGTTGAGCGCGGCCTGGATGCGCTTTTTAAGTGTGTTTTCGGATGTTTGTAACACCTTCGCCATCTCCGGTAAGGTCATACCGTTATAATAGTGCAAGACGATGACAACGCGCTGTTTCGTAGGCAGTTCATCGATAGCTTGTGCAAGGTCCCAGTCACGCTCTAGCCGTCCCTTGTGGTGGTCAGCTATTTGGGCTGTAAAGTCTATTTCTTGTTCCGAGAGGGACTGACGCACAAAGGCAGTTGTGCGAGCAAGACGCCGCTTAAAACTTATGCACTGATTGACCACGATACGCATCAACCATGGACGTAGTGCTCCTGCCTCTCGTAAGTCCGATAAATGATGCCATGCCTGAATGAAAGCGTCCTGCACCACATCCTCCGCGATATCGCGATCCGCAACAATCATAGTTGCAGTGCGCAACATCAACGCGCTGTACTGGTCAACAATGTCGCTAAAGGCTTTCTCATCGCCCTGTAAAGCTCGTGTTACCAATAGGTGCTGTTCAGCCTGTTCCGGCTTTTCTTCAATTACAGGTGTAGTGACTTCCGGCATCAAAATAGGTAATGGTGTTTCGGCTGTAGGGTCGGGGAGAGCAACTACATCACTCTCTAAAGGTATTAAAGTGGCGATCATGCGTTTTATCCTCCTGTGTAGCATTATGCAAAGTATATACATAGTTATAACATAGTAGGTATGCCAAAGGAGGTGTGCCGACTCATGGATTCTGTCATGTGCATTTTTATGCACTCTTTGAACAAAATAAGGCGGTTTTTATGTAAAAAATTGGAAAAGATTGTGCATACGTTGTACAGAAGAGGGTGTTGTAGGAGAGAAATATATACAATGTAAACAATTGTGTCAAAAAATGTAGGAGTAGTGATGTGTAGTAAAATAATCAGGACATACTCATGCAAGCGATATCGCTTGCATGAGTATGTCCTGATTATTTTACTACACTGCTTTCTTCTCAGCATCGGGGGGTACGTTTGTATCTCCTAGTCCTTTGTCAACTTCCTCGGTGGCTTCTGCTTTAACCTGCTCGAATTCTTCGGGGTGCGTCACACGCCATTGGCCCCAAAGCGAGACAATCAGCGATTGTAAGATGCCCGCGACGGGCGATGCAAACAATGCGCCCCATACACCGAAGAGTTCAGCACCCGCAATAAGTGCGAAGAGCGAGACGATAGGATGCAGCCCAACTGCTTTTCCTACGATACGTGGTCCCACAACGTCACCTTCGACAACATGGACACCTAAAAAGTAGACTAGAACGCCTAGTGCAATGGGCCAGCCATGCGTCAACGCGACAAGCACACAGATCGCACCTGAAACAAATGTTCCCAGTACAGGAATAAAGGCCAGGATAAAGGCCAGCACGCCAAGAAAGACCGCATAGGGTAGGCGGAAAAGAGTCATACCGATGCCAACGAGTGTACCAATCAGGACCGCCAGAATGAACTGACCACGAATATAGCCACCAACGACATGTTGTAGTGTATCAACGACAGCATCAGCGCGTGCTGGTCGCGGAGCGTTACTACGTATCCAGTTGGTAATACGTGAGCCATCAATCAACATATAAATGCTAATAACGGCAACAATGATTGTGTCCAGTATAACGTCAAAGGCACTACGTAAAATTGGGACTACATCACGAGCGACACTGCTTGTTTGCGCTGTAATTTGTTCACGTGCTGTGACAAGCTGAGCGTGCGTAATGCCAAAGCCTGCTAATGTTTGCTCAAGTGGACTTGATGAATTGCTTGTACCCAGGCTGAGCAGTGAAGGAATTGCACTAGCGAACGAAAGTGTTTGCTGTGCTGCCGCACGTGCCACAAAGTAGATCAACAGGCTGATCGCACCCAATACAATCAAGTACATGATCAGAATCGCTAAAAAGCGCGGCATCACGCGCTGTAAAATTCTAACTCCTGGTGCAAGCGCATATGCCAAAAGTGCTGCGATAATTAGAATGAGTAGAGAGCTTATAATGTGCGAAGCTCCCCAAAAGACAACCGCGATGACAGCGGCCCACGCGAGAATAGTTAATGGAACGTCACGTCGCCTTGCCCACTTCGAGCGTATAGACTCCGCACGAGGTACTGAGAGAGGACGTGCATATTCAGTATTTGTAGCCATGTAATCCTACTTCCTATAGTCTTTAAAACAATATATGAGTTCGGTGGTTAAGAATATGTGGAGACAATGTGTATGAATGTAGTACGATTGAAAGCACAAAAAAGGAGAAACCATAACAGGTTTCTCCTGAGCTGGGGTACAGGGATTCGAACCCCAATCGGCCGATCCAGAGTCGGCAGTCCTACCGTTGAACGATACCCCAATACGTTTCACACGTTTGTGATGCACATGATACAGCACGAGGTAGAGAATGTCAAGTAGGAAAATTCGCTATTAAGACCCTTACCGTATTTCGTTCCCCCAAATGTCCTACCCCTTTGAATAGCCTGTTTAAAACTTCATCCTAACCTTTTATCATCCGTAAACATACGCTATTGCATGTTTTTTACTCAAAATCTTCCTTGCTAGAACCTTTTTAGCCATCACAACATGACGTTCTCTCATATAAAGCGATAGATAGACATATATCATTTGATGTCTAGCACATTCTCCCTATAATGTCGAGTGGAAGGGGCAAACATGAATGGACAACAATACTATTCATGCTCTGGGCCTCAAATTGGATAGGGACAAATGATACATGTATCGTCATACATAGACGACACACGTATCTGGGGAGGCGAGAATACATCGTATGGAACAAACTCCATATCTTTCTGTTATTGTTCCAGTGTACAACGAAGAAGAGAACATTCTGCTTCTTCACACGAGTCTTACACGCGTGTTGCGCGAACTGGATGCGAACTATGAAGTTGTCTATGTGGACGATGGAAGTACCGATGGCACCTTCATGCAAATCAAATATCTTGTTGTGACTGATTCCCATGTACGCGTTGTGCGTCTGCGCCGGAACTTTGGACAGACGGCAGCTATCTCCGCTGGTGTCGCACACAGTAAAGGGAGCAATTTGATCTTCATGGATGGGGACCTGCAAAATGACCCCATTGATATTCCGCGCTTACTGGCGAAATTGGAAGAGGGGTACGATGTTGTAAGCGGGTGGCGTAAGCATCGCCAGGACGCGCAAATCAGCCGCAAACTTCCATCATGGCTTGCCAACCGCCTCATCTCAAGAGTTACGGGTGTCTACCTGCACGATTATGGCTGTACGTTGAAAGCCTATCGACGTGAGGTATTTCAGCACTTGCGCCTCTATGGTGAGATGCATCGTTTCTTGCCGGCCTATGCTGCGCTGGCAGGAGCCGCGATTACAGAGATGGAAGTTACACATCACCCACGTCAGTTCGGTATATCGAAGTATGGTATCTCACGTACCACCCGCGTTATTCTCGATCTTGTGACGCTCAAGTTTCTGAGTAGTTATGGTACGAAGCCTATGTACCTTTTTGGTATGCTCGGCTTAGGTAGCTTCATGTCGAGTGCCTCGCTCACAGGTATCATCGCGGGTCAAAAGGTATTCGGTTCTCATGTGCGTGTTCATCGCAATCCACTGCTGCCTCTTTCCATGCTCGTTTCAGGCTTCGGGTTGCAATGCATTTTGATGGGTCTTGTCGCGGAAGTGCTCATGCGTACCTATTACGAGGCGCAAGGCAAGGTTCCCTATGTCGTGCGAGATGTGCTCTCATCCCACAATCTTGTGGCAGAAGAAAGCAGTATTCCTGCTGTACATACCGCTAATGGTAATGCGACAACCATAACGGGTATGAAGCGTTGATGCTGTTTCGATACGTAAGGAGACTTTTGTGAGAAATTCCAGAGTAGAAACTGCACGCCGTACAAACAGACTGGCGTGGTTGATTACTCCATTGCTGCTTATGGTAATGGCAACCGTTGGGGGCGTCAGCATATTTATAGCGCGTGCCGCCTCGCCAACCTCTTCGCCATTAAGTGGTCACTACCAGTTTCGCGGTTTAACCACGTCCGGTCCTAAGAATGGCGCCTATATCACTGGTCAAATACAACTGCAGATGAGCGGTACGACGGTCAGCGGTCATATGTGTAATCTCAATGTAAGTAGTAAGCCAAGCTATTGCGCCGTTATCACAGGAACAGCCACGAATACGACCGTGAATTTGACCATCGGTTCAGTCGCGAATTTTCCGGTTATCTATGCGATTGGCTCGTTTACAAGCAACCTCACTCATAAAGGTGCATCGGGCTTTGCGGGTACATACACAATCGGCACACGCGGAAGCGCATCAAGTGGAACTTGGACTGCTCTAAGTACCGCCGTTCCTTCGATTGCTGGCTCGTGGGATTATTATTCAGTTGTGCAGCGTGGCAAGGAAAAAGGCTATCAAGTACATGCAGTAATCATCTTAATCCCTCATGCGAATGACACCTATACAGGAACACTTTGTATCAAGAAAGACCCATCTTGCGTTCCTGTTCAGGGAACGTACCAGCATAATACTATTCGTCTTTCTCTTGGTAGTCCCGTAGAGCTTGTTCTGAGCGGCACCTACATCTTTGGTAGTGGGCATGTTGCAAGCGGTCAGTTTTATAACACTGATAAGACAAGCGGCGACAAAGGCTATTGGCTCATGTATCGCAACGAAAACTAAAGTTGGTAGGGAGACCTCTGTGGTCTCTCTGCCATCTACGAAATAATAAGAAATGAAAAAGACGTATGAGAATTCTTATGATTTCGCCCCAACCATTTATGGAGCCACGTGGGGCACCGTTTTGTGTACATCAACATGTACAGTCATTATTGGAGCAAGGCTATCAAGTTGACCTTGTAACCTATCCAATTGGGAAAGATGTACAACTGCCCAATCTCACGATTTATCGCGCTCCCATGTTGCCAGGAATTCGGAGTGTGAAACCAGGAGCCTCGTTTGCGAAGATTCCGTTGGATATCGCTGTCTTTTTCACCGCTTTCTGGCGGCTCTGCTTGCGGCGATACCGTTACATTCATACGCATGAAGAGGCGGCGTTAATGGGGATTGTGCTGAAAGCAATTTTTGGGGGTAAGCATCTCTATTATATGCACTGTGACTTGTCACAACTGGTACCACAGCATCCATTGCTTGTCTCGCTTGTTGCGGCTGTACAGCAATTCATGATTCGCAAAGCTGACACTATCATTGCTTTTTATCCTGATATCGCCATGTCAGCACAACGTAAAGCACCACATACACCCGTATACACGATCTTGCCACCTGCCGTTGATGAAGGCTTGCCAGCGGCGCGTGAGGAGGATGTTGCACAGTTGCGTCATACGCTCTCGTTAGAAGGGCATCCGGTGTTGTTGTACACTGGAACGCTTGAGAACTACCAGGGGTTGGATATTCTTTTGCGAAGTGTTGTACGCGTGCAAGATGCATTTCCAGATGCGCGCTACGTCATTGTAGGTGGCAAGCCAGAGCAAGTTGCGGACTTACGTGTGCAGGCACAGCAACTTGGCGTGCTTGAAGCAATGCGTTTTGTGGGCCAGCGTCCTCTGGAAGAAATGCCTACATATATGGCGTTAGCTGATGTGCTTTTGAGTCCACGTAGTAAAGGAACACATACGCCGCTCAAGCTTTATACTTACCTACGTTCGGGAAAATCTATTCTAGCGACGGATGTTCTTTCACATACTCAGGTGTTGACATCTGAGATCGCCATGTTGGTGCCCTCAACCGAGGATGGGTTGGTGGAGGGTGCATTGGAATTGTTGCGTCACCCAGAGCAAGCTCGTATATTGGGGAAGCGAGGACAAGCCTATGCTGAGGAACATTATAGCTGGCCTGTCTTTATTGAGAAAAGCAGTCAGGTTCAACGAGAATTTGTAAGCGTTCGTTAATGTGACGTGTTAGGTTCTTTGTCCACAGAGGCCACATAAGCGTTAACATAAGGGTCGAATGAGAGCAAGGGCACCGCAAGGGGACGCCCTCCCATACGAAAAGACGTAGTGGGAAGCAACTTTATGTATGGGAGGGTGTTCCCTTGCAGGCACCCTGGTTGAGCGATAAACGAATCTTTCGTGTCGCGCGTTAATGCCTATGGGCGAGACCATTTACGGTCTCTCTGGCCTACTATGTGGTGGAGGAAGGAAGAAGACATGCGCTGTCTTGTCACTGGAGTTGCAGGTTTTATTGGCTCACATCTCGCAGAGCGTTTGCTGACTGAGGGCCACGAAGTCTGTGGTATCGATGCATTTATTGATTATTATCCGCGCCATCTCAAAGAGAGTAACATCGACAACTTATGGTCGTGGAAAAATTTTAATTTGATTGAACGAAACCTACTCTCAGTTTATCTACCACCTGTGCTCGATGGTGTGGACTGGGTATTTCATCTCGCGGCACAGGCAGGAGTGCGTGCAAGTTGGGGAGATGAGTTCACGCGCTATGCCGACTGTAATGTGTTAGCAACACAGCGGCTACTTGACGCTGTGACACAGGCCAAGCATATTCGTCGCTTTGTGTATGCATCTTCCTCGTCCATCTATGGAAACACAACAGCACTTCCCGTAACAGAGGACACGACGCCACACCCCGTCTCTCCGTATGGAGTGACAAAGCTTGCCGCCGAGCACTTGTGTTCGCTCTATCATCAAAACTTTGGCGTGCCAACTGTGGCACTACGCTACTTTACCGTGTACGGTCCCCGACAGCGACCTGATATGGCCTTTCATCGCTTTTGCAAAGCTACAATTGAGCGCAATCCTGTGCATATTCATGGAGATGGTGAGCAGACACGCGATTTTACCTATGTCTCTGATATCGTCGAGGCGAATGTGCAGGCCGCGATACGGGAAGCCGCTATTGGTGAAGTTATGAATATCGCAGGTGGCTCACGTGTCTCACTGACTCAAGTGCTGCATCTGCTCCAAGATATAAGCGGAAATCCTCTTGCCGTGGTACACGGGCGCGATCAGCACGGAGATGTTCGTGATACGTTTGCTGATACAACACGTGCGGAACGTCTTCTCGGTTATTCTCCAAAAGTATCTTTGCAAGAAGGACTAGCCCGCGAACTTGAGGCTATGGTAGTCCTGTACAAGCAGCAACGTGTACCGATTGCTGTCGCATAGGGACGCACCCGTTAGAACAGGACAGAGCAGTGAGCAACAAATTTCATCCCACGCGGTTACGAGATTATGAGGCATATGTCCCCGACATCTCTCTGCAGCCAACAGCGAAAATGCATGTTGTCGAGCAGAGAGATGAGATGGGTCAGGTGCCACGTAGCATAACTTTGAAAGTATCCCCACCAGTCGAGCAGAAGAAAAAAAAGTGGGTTGGTACAACTGTGCGTCTCGTGTTCACGTTGCTCCTTTTCGTCGTGTTGTTCAGATCGGTGTCATGGTCGCTCGTGATACAATCGCTTGTTCATACACAACATGGCATGCTGCTTGTTGGCGTAATTGTTGGTTTTTGTGGCATTGTCTTAAGCGCGTATCAATGGCGCAGTCTGCTCAACGTTGAGCGAATTCCCAACGATCTCGCCAATCTGATCAATCTTTATATTGTCGGAGTTGCGTTCAGTCACTTTCTGCCAACCGGCATGGGCGGAGACGCAGTAAAAGCCTTGTACGTGGGGCGCGCATCGGGCAATAGTGCTGGTTCAGCAAGCGCGGTACTTCTGTGTCGCATTATTGGTTTCTTTAGTATGCTATTCATTGCTGTGCCTACATTGCTCTTCTGGCACGAACGACTTGATACCAAACTTATACTCTCTTTTGTCCTGCTTGCACTGCTGGTAGCGGGTATGATTTTCAGCGCGCTACTCGCTGTAATTTTATTGCCCCGCTTCGTGCGTGGTCGCTGGTCAAGGCATCGTTTGTTAGCTTCCGTTATCAACGTAGGTAATGCGGTGAGTAAGACTACAAAGCGACCACACACTTTACTTGTTGCGAACCTGTATGGTATGGCTTTCTGGTTGGTTGCCATTCTAAATTGTTATTGTTATGGTGTGGCTTTACATCTGGATGTACCACTCTATTTCTATTTTTTTGTAGTGCCGTTGATCTCATTGATATCGTTCTTACCTATTTCCATCAACGGTTTTGGTTTGCGTGAAACCGCGTTTGTCTATGCGTTCTCAACGGTGCACGTAGCATCCGCACCCGCGTTGCTCTTGGCTCTTCTGGTGGATATACAGGCATTGTGCTTCGCCGTTGTTGGTGGGGCCATCTATCTCACGATGGGTGGAAAGATACAAGCAGCACGTGAGCGAAAGGTGGCGTAACGCTATGAAGATAGTATTTTATTTATCTCACCTATAAGGAAGGGCTGGTTATAGATGTCGGATACTCAGTCTAAACCGAAACCATATACGCAATTTCGGTTTCCTGTCAATTCTCTTCTCATGGAAGATGTCCAACAGCAGGACATTCCATATCAGGAAGCAACAAAAAATACGACGCACATTAGCGATCTCGGCATTTCCATGCCCGCAGCAATAGATGCAAGCACAAAGCATATAGAGCAAAAGAGAAAGAACCTGCTAAGAACAGTTTCAGTTGCATGTGTTCTTGCATTAGTAGTAACTGTTGGTGCCGCTTATATATATCATAAACTTTTCGCTTCCTCTGATGTCACGCTCTATCGTGTAAGAATGCAGACCGTTTCGGAGCCTATTGGTGCGGGAGGTGTTGTATATCCCAATCAACGCCTAGATATTTCATACCCATCTGTGTCTCGTGTTACTTCTGTTTTGGTCAAGCCCGGAGATCATGTTTCGCTTAATCAGCCAGTTGTTCAGCTTGATTTTTCACAGATAAATTCAGCGCATCTTTTACAATTAAACGCTCAGGTACAACAAGCTTATCAAGATATGCTCAGCGCTCAGACATATTTAAACTCTGTAACAGCAGTAGGAAATTCCGTTGTCATTGCTCAGGCTCAGCAGATGTATGTCTCTGCGCAAAATAAATATAAATCCTTAGTAGCAGAAGCGGCTACTCCTGCGTTACACCAGGGTGTGCTTGTATCTTCGCTTACTGGCACGGTCACAAAAGTGAATGTCTATCCAGGACAAGTGTTTGATGCAAACAAAGTTATGCTTACAGTCTACGACGAGTCTAGTGTCATTGTTCATGTTATGGTGCCGCTCTCAAACTTGAAACAGGTTCATGTGGGTCAAAGTGCTCAGGTGACGCCTGCCGCCTTGTCAGCTCACAGTTATGCCGGGAAGGTTCTTTCTATTATTCGAGATTCCGACACACAAACGGATACATTTCAGCTTTGGATACTCGTAAAAAACCCTCACGGAGACTTTGTGACTGGCATGAGCACCTTCGTACAACTTCAGAATAACGTCAAAGCACTCGTCTTACCTCGTTTGGCTGTTCTCAATCCAGATCGAGATTCTATCGTCTATGTTGTACGCTCGCAACATGCTTACATACAACACGTCCAGGTTACTGGTTACGTAGGAGACTCTCTATTAATCAGTTCTGGTCTGTCGATCAATGACACAGTTGTACTGGTTGGGCTGGATGCGTTACAAAACGGTCAAGCTGTGAATGTTACTTCTATCAAAAACTAAGCGGACTAGATAGGTGTGGTAAATATGAGGAAGTATCAAAGGAACATACCAGACGTACTCAGCATTGTCCCTATACTCGCAGGAATAACGATGCTTGTAGGGAGTATTGTTCCCTGGCTAAATGATCCATTTGGTCCAGCATATAAGGCGTGGCAGTTACCCATTTACTTGAGTTGGACATCGAGTGTCGCAGTCCTTAACTATGGAACGTTGTGTGCGTGTTGTGCACTGCTTTTGTTTATCATGAGTTACGCACACTATAAACCGTTCAAAGGAAGCCACTATTTTCTGCACCAACACACGTTTGCGGGCGTTGTATGCCTTATCCCAGTACTTGTATTTTTTACACAATATCTTTTTACTGATGTGCAGAGTATTAATCAGCTTGCACAGCACAAGATACAAATGCTTCTCATTGAAAGCCACTACAACTATAGAACTGGTGCACAGATTTTTCTGATAAAGCCATTTACACTAAACATTGCGCTGTTAGGAGACCGACTTTCACTTCTGACAGATCAACTGTCATTTGGAGTCCTCTTTCCTTGCATCAGCGGTTGGATGCTCTTTGCTTGGTGTCGAACTTCAAATACGTATAAGAGGAGCAGACAGCGTAAAATAGCTTGGTTCATGAGCATTCTTGCCTTGATAATTTTACTTGTAAGAGGTCCCATAAGTATCGCATGTGAGAATTGGGCGGAAAACTTGCTTAGTACAGGAAATTATGCCGATGCATTAGTATGGTTAGATAGAGCCGCTTTTTTCGATCCCTCATTAGAAACAGCCGCTTTCTTTCATATTGATCGTGGCGAAGCGTCATACTTCTTACATCCTCAGCAACTTGATGACGATAGCCACATATATCTCGCCTTTATGTATCAGCAAAGGAAAAATTATGTAGTGGCATATCAGCAAATCCAGAATGTGCTTCATGGACATACAAATGCTTCTCCCTGGATAAAAGAAGAGATAAGTATAACACTCGAAGAGTTAACGGAGGGGGCAGGGTCGCTAAAACAGTATGCTCCTGAGTTGGATGCAAAAGAGGTAGCGACTTCTGGCGATTATACTGCTTTGAAATGGTTGCAACCTTTAACAAGGTTCTATCCAGATAACGTGTATGCTCTCTACATGCTTGGTCGTATTCACTACGAACTACACTCTTACAGTTTAAGCACCTTCCAGATGCGCGCGGTTACTCACATGAGTGCTAATGCTGATTTACTTTCATCTGCCTACACATACGTTGCGCTCAGCGACATAGGGCGGGGAAATTATGCGCTGGGGCGGAAAGAACTTCTCACCGCGATTGCATTAGATCCAAATTATCGTAATACCTCTGCCCGTGAAGAGATGTCCGGCATTCGTTAGTATAAGGGGAAAATATGCTTGCCTCGAAGCCTCTTGTTGTAGCTTCTCCTATTGAGACACTAGTAGATAAGAAGCAAGAAAATACATCGAAATTTTCGCCTTTGCGCATCCTGGTATGGGTTTGCCTTCTTCTCGCATGTTTAGGGACAAACTGGTTTGCTTACCAGTATTTTCTTATACCTCAACCAAGAAGTTTTGTACCTGATTGGCATGGAGCACAGTGGATACAGGCAGAGCAGCACACATTGCCAGTAGCGTATTTTGCATATGGGATGAACTTAAATGTTGTTCCAGAGGGTGCCTTTATCACTATTGCCGCGAGCCAAAGTTATCACTTGTACGTCAACGGTAAAATTATAGGCACAAGTGCTGGAGATATGACGAAACTACCACGTGCGTATATGTACGATATTTTGTCTACTCTTACCAGAGGCGCAAATGTGGTCGCGGTTCGGGTTGATAACTTTGATGACCAGCCTCCTGCTCTACAACTTAGCCTGGGTATTGTTCTTGGGCAATCTACAATCTATCATGTCACTGGTAGGGATAGCTGGAAAGCTACGTCACAGTCATCACTCGTTTATCCTCAGGCAGGTATCAATCAGGTTGCTTGGACACGCCTGGCTTTTAAAAGGACTGCTTGGCAACTAGCACAACAAACTGCTCATGCAGCAATGATTCCGACGGTGATGGTGAATCCGGCATTGTACGAAAAACCTTCACCTGATACCTGGATCAGTGGGGGAGTCAATTCGGATACGTATTTCTTGCGTCAGATAGATGTCCCTTCGACTGTTACAAACACATGGTTACGTTTAGCTTCAACAGGTGTGGTGAATGTTTTCATTAACGGCAATCTTTATATCACCAAGAATTCTTTGCCTGCAACAAAAGAGGGGCAAATCACATATTTTGAAGCAAATGGGACGACCGTAAGTAATGACATACCATTGGGGATGTACGATATTTCACCGTACCTACATTCAGGATTGAATACCATCGCCATGCATCTTTCCTTTTCGGGACTCAGTGGCGTTCAGGACGGGTTGACTACGACGAGTAGTGCTTTAGCAGTAGATTTGTTAATGACGAACAGTGACAATTCTAACCAATGGATAGGGGAAGATGGGTGGCATGTATCGCACGCGGCTATTCCTGATTGGACATTAGGAAGCCATGCAACACTTGCATGGCTTTCTCCGATTATGATTGACCAGCCTAGTCAGATTACAAATGTATATATGTCAAATACGGCTTTGCCAAATGCGACACAAGTTATTCCTTTCGCCTTAATAGGTGAAGTTACTCTATTTAGCACAGCTGCGATCTTGCTTACCTGGGTGTTGTTGTCGCTCCCTCTACGAAACTTCTATAAAGGGGTTGCCAGACATCGTGCATTTGAGTTAACAAGTCTCGTTTTTTTTCCAGCTTTGGCCTGTGAAGGAGCATTAGTTGCTCTGTCTCATGAGCCGCAAATAGCTCGTCCTTTTCCCTATACAAGCTTTTGGCTCGGCGTATTGCTGACAGTCGTTGGGGTAAGTTATTGCTTGTTGTTGGCTCACGTGTTGCTCGAAAATAAAAAAATATCACAGCGTCTAGTGAATGTGCTGAAAGTAAGGCAAGACCTCAAACGAGTCTATCATACAAATACACACGGGAAGAAACGAGACAATGGTAAACCCTCTCTCGTTTCTTCCTTGCTTTCCTGGCTGAGCGTACACTGGATGCTTGTCCTGATTGTGCTGATCGCAATACCACTCATTTTTTATAACCTGTCTTATGAACCATATTGGCAAGATGAGCTGACAAGTTACCTTGTTGCGAAATCCATTCTGAAGACTGGTTTGCCATACTTACCATCAGGTTTTCTCTATTCAAAAGGCGAGCTTTTCTCTTATGTACTGGCTCTCGTCATGGCAATCTTTGGTGATCAAAATGGCGTTCCTCGTGCTATTAGTGCGACGGAGTATGTCTTATGTTTGCCCCTCATCTATTATGTCGGTACGTATTTCTTCAATAAGCATGTTGCAATGCTCGCAACAGCTATGCTAGCCTTTTCGCCGCTCGCTCTTATATGGGGACGACAGGTGCGTATGTATGAGCAAGCACAACTACTGAGCTTGCTCACGCTGTTTCTTTTCTATAAAGCTATCGAGAAGTCACAACGTCCTCGCTATGTCTATCTCGCGGTAGCGAGTCTCGTCGCGTGCTACTTGAGTCACGAAGAAACTTTTATCATCATGCCTGCGCTCGTCGTGTGTATCCTTATGGTGAGTATGGATAGGAAACGCGTGTTGCCTTCGATATTTTATAACAAACACTGGTGGATTGCATCAGGTATTGGCATAACCATTATTGGTATACAATTGCTGATTGTCCATTTTTCGCATCCTCCACTTATCGGAACTGATCCAAGTGAAAGATCACCACTGCAACTTACTACGGATAACATAGCGTATTATTTCTATCTCCTGTTCTGGCCGACGGGGAATGACTCAAGTATTACTGGTACCTTTATTAGCGGGACAAACACGAATATTGTCGCTAACTCAGTATTGGCACTAGTCGGATGCGTGTATGGCATTCGCTCTACAAATATGCGGATACGTTATTGCGCCATTTTTTTTGCGCTTTCATTTTTTACACTCGTTTTTGCGTTTACGCTTCAAGCTGATCGTTACTTTTATCCGTTGCTTCCTGTCTATTATTTGCTTGGTTCCTATGCTTTAGTGAGACTATTGCGCTTGTTATGGATAGTAACTCAGTCTGCGAAGCTACAAACTTCCGCTATAACAGGAAGCGAAGTTCACTCACTTGAAAAGACTACCTCTTTACCAATAAAAATGCTGGTAAAGTCTACGATACTCATAACTTGTCTTGTAGTAGTTTTTACACCCCTATTTCCTTTTACTACTTATAGCCTCTTTACGAGCCGCATTCTGAATCTGCCTTACTACCATCAATATAGTGAATATGATGATGCCGTAAGTTATGTGAATCAGCATTGGCAACAAGGAGATATTGTGATCTCGATCATACCGGATCACGTGGTTGCATACTACTTCAAACATCTCGACTATTTCATTTTGATGGATCATGCTCTTTTTCTTTTTGAGAAAGATGATCACATTGTAGACACTTACACAGGAAAGATAGGATTGTTCCGTCAATCAGACTTACAAGCAGTTCTTGCCTCACATGCACGTGTCTGGATAGTATCTGGCAATAACTACTATCAAAAAAACGCATTCATGCGTTTTACGCTACCGCCAGATTTCCATATCGCGTATGAAGGCACAACGTCTATTATCTATTGTCGTGGAGAGTAAATATGAGAAAAACAAAGTCGAAGCTTTCATGGACCCTTGCAAGGGTTCTTGTAGGTAGCTTATTACTTTCAATTGTGAGCTACTACTTTTATAATAGGTATGTGACTGTTGATGCATACAATACGAAAGAAGCGGTTTCACAAACTACTTGCATCCCCAATATACTACCAGGATCGCCCACTGGTTACTGGTCTTTAGATGAACATGGCTTTAAGGGCGTTTTCCAATTTCTAGGGCAAGATAATCCCAAAAACGCCGCCAAATCTAATATTGCTGGTGCTAATTTAGAGTGGAGCTGGGCGGAGGTTGAGCCTGCTGAGGGTCACTACAACTGGGGACTGGTAGACAATGATATCAATGCATGGACATCACATGGAAAGCCAGTTATTCTACGCTTTGCTACCGGAGGACAGAATAGGTGGAGTGGTTCGGTAAACAATTCCTTTACCCCCTCATGGTTGTTCAATAGCTACAAAGTACCTCGCGTTACTGAGACAAATGGGACAGTATTTCCTCTCTATTGGAATACAACCTATTTACAAAAACTAACGAATTTTGTTAATGCTGCTGCCGCGCGCTATGATACAAATCCTCAAATTTTAGGTGTGCAAATCGGTGTTGGACAAGGTGGAGAGACCGAGCCTGACGGTATAGCTAGCAATAATTCTAATCAATTGGGATTATGGCAACGGTATGGATACACGAACGCGTTGTGGTGGCAAACGCTAAAGAACGTTGTAAGCATCTACAAGTCTGCCTGGAAACATACACCACTTACTCTCATGACAACCTCAACTTTTCTACAAGCCAATGATAAAACATACAACCGTTCCCTTGTAGAAGAATATGCTGTCAAGCAGGGACTTTGGTTGCAGATTAACTCGCTACATGAAGATACACCTTCTAGCATTTTAGTACACAATGTGGGAAAACTTACAACAACCATAGAAGAACAAAAACAGCCGGCCTATACAAGTGGATACCCGGCGATCAACGATGTGAAACGAGGAATGACGCTTGGAGCACGGTATGTTCTTGTCTTTGCTCGTGACATAAACAGGTCAAAGAATGATAGTGCCCTCACATATGCGATGAAAAAAATAACGTCGAGCGTATTTAATGATTGTGCAAACTCAGCTTTGAAGCTGACTGCCACTGGTCGTGTTTCGCCTGCACCCGGCGTAATGAATACATCGAATACGTATTCACAGTTTTTTGATGGTATAACAGGCACGATAAGTGGAGGTGTAGCACCAATCAAAGAGCAAACTACGTGGTCACTTGAAGGTTGGCTGTATCCAACCGTTCTTCCTCAAAATGGAGCTATTGCTATCATGAATGGCTCCGACGGAAACAATGGTGGTGGAGAAGGATTTGGCATCGCAGGAGCAAATGGTGGTCAAGGCTCTCAACTTGTTGCGTATCTTCCCAGAGTTGGGTGGATAGACAGTGGTTATACATTTCCTGCGACACGTACCTGGTATCATGTCGCTGTTACGCGAGATGGTAATACAATAACTTTTTATGTAAATGGACACAAAACTCCAAATACAAGTACTGCCAAACCTGAACCGCCCTCAACGCATTTCAGCATAGGAAGTGGGTATGATAGTAGCTCTTCCAAGCCTGCTTACTTTTTCTCAGGTGCAGTTGATGAAGTAGCAGCGTATCAAGCTTCACTAACTTCTTCTCAAATACAAACCTACTATACGCGTGTCCAACGTCTTAATAGCAAATAGGCTCGTACTTGTTCACATATATTCTGTCCCTGTTTGCTTGACTCGTTCGTTAGTATAGGTAAAGTATATTGGCTTTCAGGAGGATCTGTGAATATATCTGCTCGGCTTGTAAAACTGTTGCCCATGTGTCTCTGCTGTATAGTGCTAGTAGGATGCCTTGCTGCATGTGGTGGAGGAAGTGGAGCTACGAGTAATGCTACGCCTGTGGCAGGTACTGGAACACAGGCAACGGGTAGTGGTGGAGTTGCCGCAACCGATGCAACGCCAACAACTCCTCCACATCTCGGTACTCAACCATGTCCCGCCGTGGTTAGTGAGCCTTCACACTGGGACCCAATTATTAACACCGAGAGTGGTGTGAATGCTGTTACAAGCGTGACATGTGCAAATCTTACTAGCAACAACTCGTTGCAGGCACTCGTGGTATCGGTGTATGAAGGAGCAGGCCAAACCGCCGATGTCTATGTTTTCGATAATATAACTTCTCCTAGCCCTAACCAGATTTTTAAGCTGCACAATCTCTACAAAGGGTCTGCAAGAATTAGTGCTTATAATACGTTGCTGACCGCGGAGGTCGATCAGGGGTCAAGTCTCAACGCGGCGAATCAATCGGCGGCTGGCTATCAGCAGGACCTGTTTCGTGAGTTCGCATGGTCCGACGGTGCTGGCACACTTGTTCCGGTCTCCTTTCCTGGTATTTTTCCGAACCTGACACGCTTTGAGGCCGAGAGGGATCAGCAACTCGTAAATCAGGGTAAATTGCCTTTATTTAGTGCGACACAGGTAGCTAATCAGTTAGCAACAAAATTATTAAATTGGTCTGCTAATGCAGCAACCGCAGTCGTAAGTGGTGGTAATCAGCATGACAAAGATGCTGTTGTAACCGTGAAAAGTACCAGTGCTGGTGCGGGAACGCTCAAGGTCACGATGAGTCGTCTTGAAGGCAACACGAATAATGGTATCTGGGAAGTAACTGCGGCGACTACTGATGGCCTATCGATTACATCTCCACAAAATCGTGATCTACTTACTGGCACCACAACCGTTACTGGCACAGGAAACGCATTTGAAGGTGTTATCGGCAAGGTCAAAGTGCTTGACCATCTTTATACAAGCATCGGTACGGCTGACGCGAAGGGTGCAAGTGGCAACGGTAACACCACCTTCTCGACCAAAGTATCATATAATGCCAGCTTCAAAGGTGGAGCGCAAGAAGGACTTCTGGTGCTCTACAGTTATAGCAATGCAGATGGCACAATTGCGGGAGCTGTGATACTCAAAGAACTATTGAACGCATAAGAGATGTAAGCCAGACAAAAATGGCAACACTGAATGGAAATCCACTCAGTGTTGCCATTTTTGTCTGGCTTCTATACACCCCTTGACAAGTTAAATAGCAATATGTTATATTATAAGTAGCCGATAGTGATAAGACAACTGAATATGATAAACAAACGTAGTACTTACATGAGAGTGTTGTTCTTACAGGCTTTGCAAGGAGAAAACCACAATGTGGTATCGATATAATAGACGTGGCCCACGAGGAATGCGCTACTTCTGGTTCTTGTTTATTCCTCTGTTCTTTATTGGTGGTGGACATGGGCTTTTTGGCATTTTGTTCTGGATAATCGCCATTGTCGTACTCAGTTTGATTGGCAGAGCTGTGATGTCTATGATAGCGGGAAGTTCAACTGCGCAGAATCAGTGGTATACACCCCGCAATCAGCAACCGTACCAGCAGCCATATCAACCAAATCAGTATCAACAGCCGTATCAGTCATATCAGCAAGGCTACCAGCAGCCCTATTACCAGCCTAGCTCTTCTGAAGAGAGCCAGCAGTACCAGGCTCCCCAGCAGCAACAGCCGTATGATCAATACGAGCAACCACGTGCCGAATATCCACAAGAGTTGCCTCCAATGGAGCAATAAGGATAATACAAATAAAAAACAGGGCTTGCTACATAGCAAACCCTGTTTTTTGTCTACGAAAGATCAGGGGATAATATTTGTATCTTTGTTAAGTGCAAGTACGAAGCGTGCTAGCATGTCCGCGATCTGGTCTATATCGCGAAGCGAGGCGATTTCGGAGCCAGTATGCAAGTAGCGACAAGGAATGCTGACAAGTCCTGTTGCCACTCCACCTCGCGCAACCTGAAGCATATCTGTATCAGTGTACGTACTTGCTGCCTGTGCATCAAGCTGCCACGCAATACCTGCATCATTTGCGGCTTTAACCAGCAACTGGTAGACGCGAGGATTGATATGTCCTCCTATCGTAATAACAGGACCACCGTTGAGCTTGACATCACCAATCTCGCTTTTAGATGTTCCTGGATGATCGGAGGTAAACGTTACATCTACCGCGATAGCGATCAATGGATCAATGCTATACGCGCTTGTTTGTGCTCCACGTGAACCAACCTCTTCTTGAACTGCTGAAACGAAATAGACACTTGCCTCAAGCTTTTCACGCTGTTCATACAGACGACGCATAGTTTCCAAAAGTGTAAACACACCAGCTTTGTCATCTAAAGCACGTGATACGAGTAGGTCGTTGCGTAATAGCTCAAGCTGTGCTGCTCGCGTTACAATACTTCCTAGAGGTACAAGTTGCTGCGCCTCTTCCTTATTTGCGGCACCAATGTCAATCCACATGTCGGTCAGCTTTGGAGCACTATTACGCTCATCACTGCTCAATTGGTGTACAGGCTTACGTCCAATGACGCCTAAAACTGGACCGTTTGGCGTCAAAATTTCGACGCGGTTTCCTGGTAGAGTAGAAGGGTCAAAGCCACCAATGGGTGCGAAGTAAAGAAATCCATCGCTATCAATATGGCGCACAAGAAATCCTATTTCATCACAGTGTGCAGTCAGCATCACGCGTGGCTGAGCGTTCGTGTTCAAGGTTGCAATCACGTTACCATGTACATCGGTCCGTATTTCATCGGTATACTGTTTTACCTCGTCACGGATAACCTGCTGTACAGGTTGCTCAAATCCTGATGGGCTAGGACTGGCAATCATGCGCCGTAGAACTGAAACGCGTGTTTCGTCCATGTTACTTCTCCTCAATGAAATAATAATAATGGGTACGAACAAACAATAACAATAGGCACGAAATAATAACAATTGGCATGACAGGGGCAAGCCCTGTCACTACTATACTGTTCACCCCTACGGGGCGAA
>CAZZVE010000063.1:0-24845 GCA_964657325.1 uncultured Ktedonobacterales bacterium | reverse complement strand
GTGCTGTTTGTTCGCATATGTGCGAACAAACAGCACACTCTATGTTCTTTTTTATGATATACTTTTGCTAACAAGGAGGTGCGACTTGGAAGACTTGAGCGTTTTTAGCGGGAATGCGAATAGACAATTAGCGATAGCCATCTGTAAGCATCTGCATATTCCATTAGGAAATGCAGACGTTTTTCAATTTAGCAACGAAAATATATTCGTAAAAATCAACGATAATGTGCGCGAGCGCGACGTTTTTTTGATCCAATCTTTTAGCACTCCCGTTAATCGCTCGATCATGGAATTGCTTATCATGATTGACGCACTCAAGCGTGCCTCCGCCTCGCGTATCACCGCCGTCATTCCCTACTATGCCTATGGTCGTACCGACAAAAAGGATCAGCCACGTGTACCCATCACCGCTCGGCTCATTGCGGACTGTATCACCGTCGCAGGGGCACATCGCGTACTGACAATGGACATGCATGCTGGGCAAATTCAAGGTTTCTTCAATATTCCAGTTGATGAACTCACTGCACAGCTCTTGCTTTCGCGCTACTTTGTTGAGAAAGAACTGGACGATTTCACCGTTGTCTCAGCCGATGAGGGGTTCGCCAAAAAAGCTCGCCAACTCGCTGATAGGCTACAAGCTCCCCTTGCCATCGTGGAGAAACGGCGTCTGGGCAACAAGGGGCAAACAGAAGTGATGGGCATTATCGGCAATGTCAGTGGGCGGCATGCAATTATTGTTGACGATGAGATAGATACGGCTGGCTCGATTACACAAGCGGCGCGCGTTGTACGGGAACAAGGTGCCAGAGATATTTATATTTGTGCCACACATGGCGTTCTCTCCGGGCCAGCCATCGAGCGACTAGGCAATGCGGGGATCAAAGAGATCGTCGTCACCGACTCAATCCCACGTTCCGAAGACAAACAGTTGCCCAATATGACTGTTCTCTCTGTCGCGGAACTCTTCGCTGGCGCGATTAGCAGAATACACGATGGACGCTCCGTAACGGAGTTATTTCAGTGAAAATGTTACTAGTCGTGTTTTTCTGTTGCATCAGGCACTTCAACAAGATATTGAATAGCTTCTTCAATTGTCTTCGCAGAAAACATTTTTGTGATCATATCTTGCAGGACGGACGACTCTATAATATTCTCGGCTTGCTTTCTTGCAAGAAGAACGAGACTCGGAAAGAGCTTTTGCACAAGGTTTATCAGTGTCTGTCGATTATCCTGTAACCTTTTTTGACGCTCTTCCTCAATTGCTTTCAGAGCTTCCTCACGTCCTTCCTTTAGTGCTTCCTCACGGACAAATTTTGTCATTTCTTGGTAGAATATTGTTTCCTTGAATGGTTCAAGCATAGACTGCAACCTCCTTATAAGCCATTGCTGATCGTCTTTGTTGAGAACGAGCTTAAATAATGTATATGCAACTTGCAGTATATCTGTTTGTTCAGCAGCTTCAAGTTTTGTGAGTATTTCTTCTGCTTTTTCGTGTGTTGCACCATCTTTTGTCAAAATCATTAGTAAAAGGACTTCTTCGCCTTCGTAGATCACATTTAGCTAAGTAATACTTTTAAACTTGCATCCCATGGAGTCGCGCTATCTACCATCCCGATTATACCTCTTACAACTCATTATCAAATAGTGTAGCATAAAACGAGATTATTGTCGAGCTAGTTTTTTAACTTCGTCGGCTCCAATGCACATAGTACCTTGAATCTTGTATTGCCTCCGACCTCCTCGACTTGCTTGAAATACGTTCTAAGCGTTGGTTCATACTTCAAGAAGCGGTTCGCCACGAGATAGAAACGTCCTTGAGGTCGGAGCACTTGAGCTGCTCCACGTATAAAGCTCTCAGCGATGTCGGTTGTTTGCAATCCACCCTGATGAAAGGGGGGATTTGTTGCGACAAGATCGAAGTGTTGCGTTTGTACCGCTTGCACACCATCACTTGGCAAAACCTGCACATTGCTCAAACCGCTTTCTATAACGGCCTGCTGTGAGGCCGCAACAGCTGCGAGACTGGCATCGATCATTGTGACCTGTCCTCTGCTTGCAAGTCGCGCTATGTGCAATCCAATAAAGCCAGCACCACAGCCAATATCCAATGCCTCATCCGTGATATGCACCTCCATCGTCTCTAGCAGAAGACGTGTTCCCTCATCAAGCTTGCTATCCGCAAATCCTGTACGGGTCTGCTTCAGCACACCCTCCGTCGATATTGCATGGAATAAAGTCGAACATAAGACACGATGGCCTTTACTGATCGTGAGCGTTTCGACACTGCCAAAGAGTTCCTCCATATGTTTGCCAATGGAGAGAATACCACGATCTTTGGCACCTGTAACATATAATTTTCCACCAGTTTTGAGTGCATGGGCGGCGACCTGTAGTCCATAGAGTATCCACGCTTTGCTAGGCTGATAGAGCAAATTCATCACCGCAACGTCCACAGGCGTCTCGGAAGAGTGTAAAATGTAGTCATGAAAGGCAACCGCGTGGACATTCATCGCCTGTTTGTAGGCGTTAAGTGTAGTGATGTTGTCTTCGGCAAGCAATACCCTGCCCTTACGAAGTTGCGTTTGCGCAACTGGGACAAAAGAATCAGCTGCCGAATTCAAGACAAGCAAAGTAGTGTTAGCAGTGAGTTGTACTGTTTCGCAGAGTAAACAAGATTGGAGCATGATATATGGCCCTTTATATTGATAGTGCGTTTTTGAGTGACATTATACCCGTTGCACAGACGATTCCTTTGGCGGGTGTCACGACAAATCCTAGCATCGTCTTGGCAGCACAAGAGCGCGGTCAAAAACTGGATATGCTGAGCTTGATACGCGAGTTACAACGTATAGTAGAAGGATTTATCTTTGTACAACCAGGCTCGGCAAGCGAGGAAGAGATGCTCAAAGAAGTTCTATCGTATATTGAGGTTGACCCTTTGCGGATCATCCCCAAGCTACCTATGACACAGATAGGTATGCGTGTCGCGTTGCGCTTGCGTTCATCGCATCAACAGCGTATCGCGTTTACGGCGGTCACATCGCTTGCTCAGGCTTATAGTGCAGCAATGGCTGGCGCGAACTTTATCATACCGTATTATAACCGACTCGAACGCGCAGGCATAGATGCTAGCGAACGGGTGTCACAAATGGCGGAACTATTGCATAACCAGCAACTTCCCTCACGGCTTTTAGCGGCAAGTATCAAAACATCGAGCGAAGCAGCAAGTGCACTCATGGCAGGAGCACACGACCTCACGATAACTCCACAAGTGTTGTTGGATATGGTGCAAGACCCACAAACTGAGCAAGCAATAGAGAAATTTGGGCAGGATTGGCAGAAGATGAAAAATCTGTAATAAAATTCATTTCCAGCCCGTACACAAGCATGAAAATTTGTTCAGAAAGCGCAGGAGCAGATTCACGCTACCTTCATAACTCCATGATATAGTATCCCCAGTAAAGAAAAAGACAAATAAATCAATCTCGCGGTGGTAGTAACGTAGGAGATGGGTAGAAGAGGCGAGAGTAATTAGTGTCACAGAGAGAGTTATGTGGGAGTGTGGAGGAGTGACACCCGAGAGATTGTGTATGTGGGAAGATGCGTTCGGGTGGAGAAGCAATATTTCTGGGACATGTGGAAGTGATGGTGTGGGGGTACGATAGGTAATACGTTTTATTTAGGAGTGGTGGTTATGTAGGAGTGGTGGGGCATACGGCAGACGATACATGAGTGGACAGGTGGTAAGGGGAGTGTAGTATGTATCGAGGGGGAGAAAAAAAGATATGCGAGTAGGGTTGGTTATGTGGAAGTTGAGAGGAACGTAGGAAAGCATATCATGAAGAGTGCAGGTTCTGTGGAGAATGGTGTTATGTGGAAGTAGTAGCAAAGAACCTGCGACACAACAGGGTACCAGAGAAGGGTGAGTTCTGATCTATGGTGGCAATGTGGCAAGGGAAGAAATGAACTCACCGTGTGTCAGCGCAAGGCAATCTCCCATTCTTTCAACCAACGCCTTGTAAGATGCTCACGTACACGAATTACAGCCTTATCTGAATAAATGTGAACGGCGAATGTTGGAATAACATTTGGATTATCAGGAACATAAATCGCTTGAGTATTATTTTCGCTCAGGCGCAACCCCGTTTTTGTGCCTGTATACCAGGGAGACATCAGATTCACGAACGTCATGGGATGCTCTCCAAGTTGCTCCGTCACAACGAGTTGTGGAGCCTCCCAGCCAGAGTGAGTATGTCCACTGAAATAGAGAAACGCGTTTTTGTAACGTGCCAACACCGCTCGCACCTCTTGTGAGTTTTCGGGTGAAAAGAATTTTTCTTGCGAACTAAAGTCGCTATGTACCGTAGCATTCCGCTCCAGAACAGTATTCCGCAAGGGACAATGCAGAAAAACTATCGTTGGATTTTTCGCATGTTGTGCTAGTGCCTCCTCTAAAAAGGCGAGTGTTTCTGACGATATATAGACATAATCAGGATTTTCTAGCGTGTATGGATTAGGATAGTCCAGCATAATGCAGGTAACGCCGTTAATGGTCCAGGTATAACGCACTGGTTTTTGCCACACACTACTGAATGTCTCAGTCATCCTCGTGGGGTCTTCACCATTCAGAGCAAAATACTCGTGATTACCAACACCTGGATAAAAAGGCATATTAGGCAACTCTTCGGCAAGAGCCTTTGTCACCGTGGTATAGTTTTCAAGTGCACATGTCTCTATCAAGTCTCCAGGAGAAACGCAAAACGCGGGTCTACCGTCCTCTTGCCATAAAGCGTGTAAGTCCTCGAACATAGGCGCGAGACGCTTTGTATGTGCGGCGTTCCATGCTGGTAGAGCACGAAAGTGTAGATCGCCAATTGCCCAGAAATATAGCAGTTCGTTGTTAGCAGATTGTGTCATAGTGGCCCTTTCTTTTCGCACATAGATTTTGTATATAGTATATATCGAGAATGTTAAGGGAACATTGTGAAAGAACATGCCAGGGGCAAACCCATTGACTCCAATTCACTCATACAAGAGCCTACAATGCGAGTCAGGAGCATGAGGGACAGAGCACCTGTCACTACCATACTGATCGGCACTGTGTCGCTTACCACGCGGGTTCGTGTATAGTAGTGACAGGTGCTCTGCCCGATAAGCGTTAACTTAAGGGGCTTGCCCCTGTCATGTCTCAACTGTCATTTCCTTATCTATTGAACCTTTATCACTTTTCTTTTCTTCTTTTTGGCAGGAGTTCCGCGATACGGACGTTTCACCATGGGCGGCTGATACTCTTTATAGACACGTTTGCCAATTTTCCAGCCAAAGTAGCCACCTGCGATAGTGCCTAGAAGAAAGACGGGAAGAGTTGCGACGTTGAGGACGCCGCCATTAGAGAGCAGAATAGAGAGGCCGAGCAAGAGTAAAGCGGTCAGGAATATTCCCACGACGGAGCCGAGACAGCAACCTAAAGGCCCACCATTGGTTTCACCCCGTGCCTCTGGTGGTAGTATTGCTTCATCAGGTGGTCGTTCCTCCACGACTGTCTCACCTTCGTTCACGACAGGTGTTGTCGTACTAGGCGTCTCTTCCTCTTGCGAGAGCGACTGTCTCTCCTCCGAGGAAGGCAATGATTCGTCAGGTTGCATTGGAAACATGATTTATACTCTCTCTATTCTCAAAAGGTTCCGAATTGGCGGTCTCCGGCATCGCCCAGTCCCGGCACAATATATCCTACATCATTCAAGCGTTCGTCGAGAGCAGCGATATAGATATCAATGTCGGGGTGCTGCTGCGAAAGTTTTTGTACGCCATACGGTGCAGCGAGAATACCAATATAGGAGATACGTGGTATCTTACGCTGCTTGAGAATGTTTATGGCATCAATGGCGGACCCACCCGTAGCGAGCATAGGGTCAACCGCGTAACATACTTGCAAATCGACCTTGTATGGTAGGCGATTGTAGTATTCCATTGCCTGCAACGTTCGCTCATCGCGCCGCAACCCAAGGTGCCAGATTTGCGCATCGGGGATTACCTCACGAAAGCCCTCGGCCAGACCAAGACCAGCGCGCAGAATAGGCGTGATGCCAATACCGCCCGCGAGACATTGACCCTGTGTTGCCATGAGCGGAGTTTCGATGTCGCACGCCTCTAGTGCTAAAGAGGAGGTGGCTTCATAGGCAAGGAGTGCCCCGATCTCCTTGACTAAACGATAAAAATCCGGTGGTTGTGTATGCTTGTCACGCAGAGATGTAACCTTGTGTGCCATAACAGGATGAGTTGAGATATGGACGCGAGGTAAGTTGCGTGCTTCATCGCGTGTCGGCTGTGCAACATATTGCATGGGTTTACTGTTATCGGGCATGATGATAGTGTCTCCTTTCATTTCTCTCAACTTGAGATTGTACCAGAGTTGGGAAGAAGGTGCCACATTAAAGAAAATGTGCGTCCCCCTGCTTTTGTCAAAACTATTAGAACGAAACGTCCTTTTGCATCGTTACACCATTGAATGTTAGAATAAAGCTCAAAGAACATAGCCAATGCAAGGATAGATGAGAAACTATGAATCAGCAAACATATCTTAATGAATTAGACCAACCAGACTTGTATATAAATAGAGAACTAAGCTGGATTGAGTTTAACCGCCGTGTCTTTGAGGAGGCACAGGACGAACGCCATCCCTTACTAGAACGCATAAAGTTTGTTTCTATCTTTGAAACCAATCTCGACGAGTACATCATGATTCGATTGGCGGGTATCAAGGATCAGGTCGCTTCCAGAAAAACGCTGCGCAGTCCCGATGGGCGAACGGCAGAGGAGCAACTTGCAGCTATTCGGAAACGTCTGGCACCACTTATACAGGAGGTACGTGAATATTGGCGTACTACCCTACAACCCTTGCTCGCGGCACAACACGTTGTTGTACTTGACTACAAGCAGTTGAACGAGCAGCAGCGCAAGAAAATGCGGAACTATTTTGAAAATGAGGTTTTTCCTGTACTCACACCGCTTGCGGTCGATCAGGGGCATCCCTTTCCACATATTTCAAATCTGAGTCTGAATCTCGCGGTTGTCATTGCCGACGAGAAGCAGAGCGAGTTGTTCGCGCGTATCAAAGTACCACCAACGTTGCCGCGCCTCGTACCTGTGCATTCGGAAGATGAGTCGGAGTTTGTATTTGTCTGGATAGAACAGGTGATTGCGGCCAACCTGCACACGCTCTTCCCCGGCTACGATGTGTGGGAGTCCTATCCATTCCGTGTCATACGTGACGCTGATATTGAGTTGCAATTAGATGAGTCGTTAGACCTGCTCGAATATATTGAGCAAGAGGTACGAGACCGACGTTTTGGGTTGGTCGTCGATCTCGCGGTCAATCCCTCTATGCCGCAGCGCATTCGTAGCCTACTCCTCGATAACCTGGAGATTTCATCGCATGATTTAACGGTCATTGACGGGCCGCTTGGTATGGATTCGGTTATGGAGCTACATAGTATCGAACGCCCCGATTTAAAAGACGAGCCGTTCGAACCACGCATACCTTCCTTCTTACAGAGGGGAGCGGACCTGTTTGGAGCGATCCAGAAACAAGACTTGTTGTTGCATCATCCCTATGATAGCTTCAACTCTGTTGTCAACTTCATTAGTGCGGCAGCAGATGATGAGAAAGTGCTGGCAATCAAGCAGACACTCTATCGCGTTGGCTCTAATTCGCCTGTGATTGTCCAGGCATTGCTGAAAGCGGTTGAGAATGGCAAGCAAGTGGCGGTGCTGGTCGAATTGAAGGCACGCTTCGATGAGGAGAATAATATTGGGTGGGCGCGTGAGTTAGAGCGTGCCGGAGTGCATGTTGTCTTTGGCTCGTTTACGCTCAAAACACATGCGAAAGTTGCTCTTGTGGTACGAAAAGAGGATGATGGACTACAACGATATCTTCATCTAGGGACAGGCAACTATAATGCTTCGACGGCTAAAATTTATGAAGACCTCGGCCTATTCACTCGTGAACCTCACCTTGGTGCCGATGCTACCAACCTCTTTAATTCGCTCACCGGCTATTCACGCGGCACAACCTACGATACATTGCTAGTAGCACCAACGGAACTACGTCCCAAGTTTGCGGAGCTTGTTGAGCGCGAGATACGGATGCATGAGCAATATGGCAATGGACGGTTGATCTTCAAGTTCAACGCATTGACCGATCCCGACATGATCAAAACGCTGTATCGTGCATCACAGGCTGGTGTAAATATCGACTTGATTATTCGCGGCATGTGCAGCTTACGGCCCGGAGTGAGAGGGATAAGTGATAACATTCGTGTACGTAGTATTGTCGGACGCTTCCTTGAGCATAGTCGCATCTACTACTTTGGAAACAATGGCAATTCAGAGGTCTATTTGGGAAGTGCAGACTTAATGCAGCGCAACCTTGACAAGCGCGTCGAAACGCTCTTTCCGATTGAGTCGGTTGACCTGCGTACGGTCATTTACGAAAAGATATTGCAAATCTATCTGCAAGATATCGTCAACACGCATGTGTTACAGAACGACGGTACCTATACGCGGCTTCATGTACAGAATAATGAAGAAGAGTTTGATTGTCAGGATTGGCTGATGACACATTCGCTATTTGGTGATGAGGAAACGCAAACTATGGAGGATGAGATAACCGAGACATCGTTTTCAGAGATAGATTTATAAGAAATGAATATGTGTAGGGCGATTCATCGCGTCCTCCTAGCGATCAACAACCGACGAGGACGCGATGAATCGGTCCCTACACAAACATCGTTTTCTAATAAGAGATAAAGGTCACGCCATAGCCAGGAGATACATGGATGCGTGAGACCTCCCAGGGATAGATGCCCCAGTTCATATTGGTGGCAACAACAGAGCCATCAGAAAGCACTTGCTCGACCACGCCTACATGCCCAAGATTGTACGCTCCCTGCACATACGGTTGCAGATCAACAATTGCGCCAACGGATGGTTGACTGGATACGCGCCAACCATAATCATAGGCACGTTCCGACCATTGCCACGCATTAGCATTCGTTTTCCAGGGTACGAAAACTCCATGTAGCTGATAGAAACGCTGCGCTGCATACCATGTACATTGTCCATAGGGAAAAGGATTGTATGCACCACTAGGTGCGTGAGAGTTGCCAGAAAACGTAGTGCCATTAGTAGGATTTCCACCACCACTCTTCGCAACATGCTTGCCAGGAATACACACATGCTCGTTGATATAAATTACGTTAGCATTGCTAATCCTGTTGTAGGTCGCTACGCTTTGCCATGACACATGATAGCGGTTAGCAATAGCACCAAGTGTATCACCACTGACGACCATGTAAGTCGAATCACCGCTGGAACAGGGAGCTTTTGCGAATACTCCAAATAATGTTGTGCCAAACGCACTACCGAGCAGAATCATTCCAAGAAGCGACGCTACTATCACATGTCCCGCCACGATACTTGCTACCCGGTGCTGTTGAAAATATCCCAGAATGCGTTGGTTCTTATAGCGTATATTCTGTAAGTTGTACACGTTACCGCTCTCCTCTACTAAACAAACAATACAGTATGCAACCTGTATCCAAATAAATCGCTCTTGCTCTGCATATTAGCGCATCTTTATATGAATAAGCATGAAACACGATGAAACGTAGGAGAAAAGGGCTAAGCGTTGTAAGCATCGCAACCAGTGTTGCAAGAAATTGCACAGGATGGTTCAAAAATCAAGCAAGCCGTAATAGGGTTAGCCCTATTACGGCTTGCTTGATTTTTGAACCATCCTGTAAATCACAGATGAATGCTTGACGGATACTTATAGCGTATGTTATTATCAATGAGTCGTAAATAGGGCAACTAGCTCAATGGCAGAGCACACGCCTCTTAAGCGTTAGGTTCAGGGTTCGACTCCCTGGTTGCCCACTAATAAACTTGTGAATGAAACGAGACAAGCAAAAGGCACACATGCTAGTATGTGTGCCTTCTGCTTGTCTCGTTTGTTCCATTAACCGCTTTAATGGAACAAAATCAAGAAAGCAACTACCAGACCATAAATTGCCAGGGTCTCGGCAAAAACCAGTCCAAGCAGTAGATTTGTACCAATTATTTGGGCAGCTTCTGGGTTGCGTCCAAGTGCCTCATACGCTCGACCTGTCGCACCACCCATTGCGATACCTGCGCCAATAGCTCCTAGACCAATGGCTAATGCAACAGCCATCAATTGAAAAGCAAGCATGAATTTTCCCTCCTGTGTACTGGAATGTCTGCTTATCTGTAAATCTCACCCTTGTATGCTTTAAGTGTAGTCACTTTTATGTGCTATACCTATCGTCCATTTGATGGATTGAGCGTTATCCGTTTGGATGACATCTGTTTGGAGATAGCACTACCTCTGCCTTCTTTGCTACAATAAAATCAGAAGAAAGAAAAAAGAAGACATGCTGCGGCATGTATGCACATGAGGTGCTAAAATGAGACATTCTGAACACAAAGCTATCCGTGTATTGATAGCCCATGATCAGCAGATTATTCGCGCAGGGTTGCGCGTATTCCTCACAGAAGAAACTGGCATTGACCTGCTAGGTTATACGGTTAGCATTCCCGAAACGATTCGCTGCGTTGGAGAACTACAGCCAGACGTGTTGCTTATAGAACCATGTATGCAAGGACAAGATGGTTTGCGCACTATCGAATTGCTACGCGGCGAATGGCCTAATGTCGCCGTTGTTATTTTTACCCTCATTCACAATGATGAACACATGCTTCGTGCTTTCCGCGCAGGCGTATGTGCATACTTAACGCTCCATGCCACCTATCCAACATTGCTACACGCCATTTGTACAGCAGCACGCGGTGAGACGCTCCTACAACCAGAGCATATAGCATGTCTACTCACACAAAACAAAGTTCCCGTACTTATCAGCAATGACGTGTGTGATAGTGTCAAGAAAAAAGAGAAACCAGAGCTAACGGAACGCGAACTCGCGGTACTACAACGCATCCCACACGGAGAGCGCAACAAAGAGATTGCCGTGCGTCTCGGCATCAGCGAGCCAACCGTGAAATCACATCTCGCCAATATCTACTATAAGCTAGGAGTTGACTCGCGTGCCTCCGCCGTCGCGGTAGCAATGGAGCGAGGTATTCTTAAAATAAGAGAAAAATAAAAGATTTTGCTGTGAAAGTATACTGGTAGGGAAGGAAAATTTCTATATATATTTGCTAATGTTTGCTTTCTGGGGAGGATTGGGACTATGTGTGCGGTATTTCATCAACCACCGTCGCCTGTTCGTCGTTTGACTGTTCTGTATATTGTTGCCCTCAGCTTGATCGCATTCCTATCTATAATAGGACAGGTCCTTGTGCAAGGCGCGTTACAACAAGCACCAAATGATACGTTACTTGTTAACGTAGCAGGTAGACAACGGATGTTCAGTCAGAAAATAAGCAAAGCCGCACTTGCAATTGAAGTTGCAGTCATTACCAATGATGCATTAGCAGAACAATATTATACAGCAGAGCTACGTACAACGATTGCGCAATGGCAGCAAGCACACAAAGCATTACAAGTTGGCGATGCAGCACTCGGTACTCCTGGTAAAAACAGTGCTAAGGTGATACGGCTTTTTGCCCAACTTGAACCGCACCGTCGTACTATTTTCAATGCATCTACAAGTCTGCTTGCTTGCGTCAATGCTCCCACGCCACCATCTCCTACCATGATTGCGACATCCGTTCATAGTATTCTCTCAGAAGAACCAACGTACCTGACTATTATGAACACAATTGTCTTACAATATCAGCATGAGTCTGAGGCGCGTATCAAATATCTCAGGAATATCGAGTTTATATTGCTCGCCATCATGTTGGTAGTATTGTTATGTGAAGGCTTTTTTGTGTTTCGTCCTGCTATTAAGAGGATACGGAAAGCATTAGCAGAACAAACAGAGGCGAGACATCACATAGCGATTTCTTATGAACAGCAACGCCAACTGAATCAATTAAAAGATCAGATGCTTTTGAATGTCAACCACGAGTTACGCACACTAATGACTTCCGTTTATGGCTATCTTGAACTACTACACGATCACCACGGACGTCTTGATGCGGAGACACAAGAGTTGTTTTTTGTGCAGGCTATCAATGGCTGTGAAGAGTTTCAAGTCCACGTGAATGTCGTGCTGAATACACTGAAGGTTGGCAATAATGCACGTCCCCTTTCTATAGAGACGCTCTCAGTCACACACGTGGTTACGGCGGTACTCGATCTTTTTGACCCAACAAAGAAGCATGGTTACACAATTAAGCAGAATCTCTCGGATATGTTGTTTGTGCAAGCAGACCGACAATCACTCTATCAAGTGTTACGCAACCTGCTCTCCAATGCCTTCAAGTATGCACCTCAAGGAACCACTATTACCATCAATGCCTCACTTGAGAAACAAGTGGAGACACAGCTGATACGTATTGCAGTGAAAGATGAGGGGCATGGCATTCCTCCGACCGACATCCCACTCCTTTTTAATAGATTTGTGCGGTTACAACGCGATCTTAACAGTACGATCAATGGGAGTGGCCTGGGTCTTTATATAAGCAAACAACTTGTAGAGGCTATGCATGGTCGTATCTGGGTTGAAAGTACAGGCATCGACGGTGAGGGTAGTTGCTTCTTTATCGAATTGCCCGCAACCTTACCCACGGCGCAAGAGCAAGATGATATTGTGCCACAGATGCCCGTCGGTGTGTAATTCACTAATCTGTAGGGACCGATTCATCGCGTCCTCTCGGCGTCTTGGTTACCGAGAGGACGCGATGAATCGGTCCCTACGATTTTCTTGCAATACGAGCATTGCTTAGAGCATATATTTCCTCTTCCTTTACATATTAATGGCATGTTAAACTAGCTATGGAATAACGCGTAGGAAGGCTTTATCCATGCGAGTAACATTGTCGGAGCAATTTCCACTTCTAAAAGTCCTGCAATTTCGCTCATTTACACTACTGTGGTTGGGTCAATGCGTTTCGATTCTGGGCGATAACATCTTCACAGTGGCATTAGCATGGCAAGTCCTCATTCTCACGGGATCGGCGGGCGCAATGAGTCTAGTAGTGATTGCGCGGCTAATTCCTACAATCGTCTTTTTGCTCATTGGTGGAGTCGCGGCTGATCGTCTGCCTCGTCGCATCATTATGCTCTGCTCAGATACTGGTCGTGCGCTTGTTGTTGGGTTCATCACGCTACTCAGCGGTTTCCACGGGTTGCAACTGTGGCATCTCATCGCTTTATCGCTCTTCTTTGGCACTGTCGATGGTTTCTTTTCGCCCGCATATCAGTCCATTCAGCCACAATTAGTACCGAAAGAGATGTTGCAGTCCGCGAATGCATTGACACGCTTTGCAACACTTATGGGCGGAATTATAGGACCAGCAATTGGCGCACTCTGTATAGCAGAAAGTGGTACAACAAGTGCCTTTGCCCTTGATGCATGCTCATTTGTTATTTCGGCCCTCTGCCTTGTGCTAGTACACTTGCCACCATTACATATGATACAAGATATGCAAAAAGTGAGTGGAGAGGAAGTGCAGACGAATGCCAGGCCGAGAGGGATACGAGGCGTCATTGCCGATGTCCGAGAGGGACTTGGCTACGTGACCAGTTCAACATGGCTATGGGTGACGATTTCAATTGCATCGCTCGCCAACATCACGTATTTCGGTCCTATAGCGGTCGCACTACCGAAGCTGATACACGATGTGTATCATCAGGGTGCATGGTTGCTCGGTGCTACACAAACCGCGAGTGCGATTGGTGCGATTGCCTCAACTCTACTGCTTGGGCAAATTAAACACCTGCATCACAGAGGCTTACTGGCATATCTAGCCTTACTTCCATGTGGACTCTCTATTTTTCTCTTTGGTTTGCCACTGCCGACAGCTAGCGAGCCATTTGTTGCTATATGTGCAAGCATCCTATCGGGTTGTAGCCTCGGCATCTTTAGTATCATCTGGATCACACTCTTGCAAGAATTGGTGCCAGTCGAGAAACTCGGACGTGTTAGTAGTATCGACCTGATGGGAAGTTATGTCTTCCTACCTATCGGTCTCGCCCTTACGGGTGCCCTCACCGACCGTTTTGGTCCAGCACTTATCTTCATTGTTGGCGGTATCCTCACCGTCCTTCTGCTGTCCATCGGACTCTGCTTCCGCGACATTCGCCACCTTCAATAGAATGTAGAAATGCCTTTAGCCGACGTTCTCCGTCAAATAAACTCAAATTTTGACACGAGCTATTAGTACTATTTGTATTAATTAGATATTAAGAATACCCTTTTTTGCGTATAGTATCATCAATATCATTGAAATGTTTCAACATGTTTATGTAAACGTAAATATTTTTTTGAGAAAGATAGGACCCCACGCTCATGCGCGTACTCAACGTTCAAAGGTCTTCGGTTCTACGGCTCACTGCACTCTACATTGGCGCGCTCAGTGTCATTGCGCTTCTAGCAGTAAGTGGGCAAATACTTATTCAAACATCACTGCAACGACAATCAGATGATGCAAACGTTATTAATATCGCAGGTAGACAACGTATGCTCAGTCAACGATTGAGTAAAGCTGCCCTCGCTATTTCTATTGCACCAACTGAGGCAGAACGTGCACCGCGTATAGCCGAATTGAGTATGGTTACGACGTTATGGCAAAGTTCGCATCAGGGCTTACAACAGGGGAATGCAAAGTTGGGCTTACCAGGCAATAATAGTCCAGTGGTCATGCAGCTCTATGCGAAAATACAGCCGAACTTCGATGCAATGGTGACTGCAAGCAATGGCTTGCTGAATGTGGCTCAACAGAATCGCATGCAGTCCATCGAGGTGTTTAGAACAACAACTGCGCCATTTATTCAAACCATTTTACAGAACGAGTCAGGCTTCCTTGTGGGCATGGATAAAATCGTTTCGCAGTATCAAACCGAGGCAGAAGGACGCGTTACTCAACTCAAGCAAATAGAATTAACACTACTCGCCGTGACGCTTCTTGTCTTGTTCTGTGAAGGTCTGTTTGTATTTCGCCCAGCTATCGTGCGACTTACAAAAGCACTCACGGGACTGGTACAGGCAGAAGAACGTGCGTTGCATGTCGCTGAGTTGAAGCGTAAAAATGAGGAGCTTGACCTTGCGTTGAACGAGGCACTCGCGGCAAACCTGAAAATAAAATTTCCTGTGCGTGCTGTTGCCTATGGACACTATCAGGTACAAGGTAGTCAAGGGCATATCTATAGTGTTCATATCTCCGAGGTTGAGGGAAACCAGCTATTGCGCTGTGAGTGTCCTGTCTACAAACACAATCTCATTTGTTCACACTTCATGGCTGCGATGCCACTGCATAAATCACTCCTGGAATACCGGAAGCGCGAAGCCTTACACATGCCAAATCCCCCTTATCGCTCTGGCAATACAGGTCCTTTCTACAGAAACCAATAGTAAAGTTGTAGGGACCGATTTATTGCTTGAACCAGGGCATCCCCTTGCGGGTGCCCTTGCCTTACCGGAGACATGTCCTTTGACGGGCTACTACATTTTTCTTTTTCCCTTGACAAGTAAGCATTTGCTTACGTATACTATAGACATGGTACAGGTACAAGAAGACAACATACTACAGGTAGACGTGTTTCATGCTATCGCTGACCCAACACGGCGTGGCTTACTCGATCTTGTCGCGGAGAGTGAGCAACCTGTGAAGATACTGGCAAAAGCATTTGCTATGTCACGACCAGCAATTTCACAGCATCTACGTATTCTCAAGCAGGCGGGTTTGGTCGTAGAACGCCGAGTTGGACGCGAACATCTCTATCGACTTCAAGCGGTCCCTTTGCATAAGGTCAGCGATTGGGTACAACACTATGAACACTTCTGGCGTTAAAAATATAGGAGGTGGTTTTACATGGATGTACAAACAAGCATTCCAACTGAGATGCTAACCCTTTATGCAAAGGCACCTGACGAACTAGAAGCGACTCTCAAGAGAATAACAGAGAATGATCTTGACAAGCGTTTAACGCCTGAAACATGGTCAATTCATCAAATCATTCATCATATGGTTGATGGAGACGCTATATGGACGCTACTTATGAAAGTCGCCATTTTCAACTCTGGCTGCTCCTTCGACTTTGACTGGTACACGGGTAACGATACGAGTGCTGAAGGTCTTCATTATGCGGAGCGTGCAATTGAGCCAGTTGTGCAACTCTTTCGTGCCAACCGCACTCACATGACGCAGTTATTCGCGCTACTTGGTGATGCAGGACACTACTCTATACAGCTAACAACACCTGAGGGACCACATCCGGTTACACTGAACGAGATGGTGGCCATTCAAGCTAGCCACGCGATGGAACACATTGGAGAGATACGAGCGATATGGGGAGAGTAACAACATGAATACAACAATTACCGATGAATATATGCGGAGAAGCATAGCTGCCGCCAAGGATTATTGTATCGTTATTTTGAAGGCAGGACCCAACAAAAATAAAGAAGGCGTCGAGAGCATCATCTGGGAACATGGGAGAAGAAATTTCGTACTCCGTGCTGATGGTGTACTCCCTATTGTGTGTCCTGTCTCCGATGGTAGTGATGTGTCGGGCATTGGCATTTTTAGTACCTCTGTAGAAGAAACAAGAAAAATCATGGACGAGGACCCAGGCGTACAAGCAGGTGTTTTCGTCTATGAGCTTCATGCATGTCGCAGTTTCCCTGGCTCTAGCTTACCCATATAGCAAATTTAAGCTATTGTAGCATCGCTCTTTTTACAATTTATTTACAATTTGCTGGTGACTTTACATCAAGCTAGGAGTATACTCATGTGGGGGAAATACGTATGAGATTATATACCACAGACTATATCTACTATATTTTAGTATGGAAATGCAGATGATATTACACAAGACGCACTGTAATAGCATAGATTTCCCTATTTATTTATTTCTCCCACAAATATTTTTGTGTAAAAGGAGAATATTTTTGCATGTCACAACAACCAACGCAAAGTTCTGAGGAGTTGCTTGCTCTCCCTAATTTTGATGATGACGCAGATGAAGCAACTATTCCAGTTGGACGCCCCCGGCGGACAAGACGAAACATAATTATTGCTATTTCTATTTTACTGCTGATTGTTCTTCTTGCCGCTCTTTTTCTCCCTTCCCTTCTACGACCAAAAAAGCCCACAACATACCAGTATCAAAAGGTTACTCAAGGACCATTCTCTCTTACTGTAAGTGCAACTGGACCATTGCAGAGTGGTACATATAATGTTGTCTTCTCTGGTACTGGTAAGCTTACAGAGATTGATGTCGCGGTTGGACAGAAAGTTACAGAGGGCCAAACACTTGCAAAACTAGATAAAACATCACTCTTGGACGCCTTAAATCAGGCGAAGTCCGCCGTGAATGAGGCACTCGTCGCTGTGGGAAATGGGCAAGCAGGACTCGGTGCCACACAGGGACAATCGCAGGCAAATACTAATGCCGCGGCAACTGCTGTAGCTGTTGCTCAAGCCAGTCAGGGTAAGACACTTTCACAATCGCAAGCCAATGTTGTAGCAGCACAGACAACACTATCGAGCGATCAAACGAATTTAACTAATGTTCAAGCGCAATCGCAAGCCTCTATCAACACCGCTCAAACAACACTATCGAGCGATCAAACGAATTTAACCAATGTTCAAGCAGAGTCACGTGCTTCTATCCGTGCTGCTCAAACTACGCTATCGAGCGATCAAACGAATTTAACCAATGTTCAAGCGCAATCGCAAGCCTCTATCAACGCAGCACAGGTAACGCTATCGAGCGATCAAACGAATTTAACCAATGTTCAAGCGCAATCGCAAGCCTCTATCAACGCAGCCTATACGCAAGAACAACAAGCGATTGCCACATGTAATGCACAGGCAACAACAACTACTACACCGACTCCTTCGACCTATGACAACTGCATACAGTTGGCAGAGAATCAATATAATCAAGCAGTTACTACAGCAAACGCCAATACGGCAACAGCACAGGCAAAAGTCACGGCCGATCAGCAACAATTAAACACAGCGCGCACAACTGCGAATGCTAATAACAGTACAGCACAGGCAAAAGTTACGGCCGATCAGCAACAATTAAACACAACAAGAACAACTGCAAATGCCAATAACAGTACAGCGCAGGCAAAAGTTACGGCCGACCAAAAACAGTTGGCTGTCGCACAAGCAAATGCAGGTGTGAGTAATACCACGGCGCAGAATCAAGTAACCACTTCGCAGAGTCAATTAAAAACCTCTCAAGCGAATGGTAGTCTAAGCGGCACAACGCAACAAAACCAAGTCAATACAGCACAAAGCCAATTGCAAACCGCCTTGATACAACAGCAAACGGCACAGCATAACCTGGATAATGCAACACTCAAAGCACCGCATACAGGTATCGTTACCGCTATCAATGGAACGGTAGGTGGAACTCCTGGTGCGTCGTCAGCTACTTCTACCGGTGCGGCCTCAACCTCTGCTGGTGCGGGAACATTTATTCAAATTGCCGATAATACAGCATTGCAAGTGCAGGCAAATGTCAACGAGTCTGATGTTGCCAACTTACAGGTAGGTGATATGGTTCAGTTTACAGTGAGCGCATACGGAGATCGAGCATTTCGTGGAACTGTGAGTGCGATATCTCCAAATGGGCAGACTGTATCGAATGTTGTCACTTATCCTGTTACCATTGACCTGGACATGAGTAGTGCAAAAGGGGCACAGCTGTTTCCAGGCATGACTGCCAATGCGGTTATCACTGTCGTGAATCACCCGAACACGTTGTCTATTCCTGTTGGTGCCGTGAACTTCGCCCGTCTCGCTAGCGGTTCAGGTAGCACGAGCAAGGCTGTCCCGCAACTAATCAGTAAGCAGGAGGCCGCATCTGCTATGTCTCAGGCGCGTCAAGCCCTGGCAACACTTGAAACGCAAGATCCAAATCTCATCTCAGAGAGTCCTATTCCAGCTTATGTGATTGAGCAACTGAATGGAAAATTCTTCGCAAAGCCAGTTGTACTGGGGCTAACAGATGAGATCGTTTACGAGGTACTGCAAGGGCTTTCAGCAGATGACACCATTGTAGTTGGCGTACAGAGTACACAAAAAATAGGCTAATGTGAGTTCATCTGAGAACGAAAGGTGGAAGTATGACGAATACCAATGCGTCATCCTCTGACGACAATAAAGGGCTTGTTCCCCAAGAACCAAGCTCGTTGGCACTCGATGAGCAGCCGACAACCCCTACTATGAGTGTGACAAAACAAGACGAGTTGCCACCTGACGCGCAGTTGATCTCATCACAAGTAGCTTCAACAAAATCTACAACGGATACATTATTATCGGCACCTGTAATCGCGGTACACAATTTGGCGAAGACGTACATGCTAGGACAGAATAGAGTACGCGCTTTACGTGGTGTCTCTTTGGAAGTCCGTTCCGGCGAATTTGTAGCGGTTATGGGTCCATCTGGTTCGGGAAAATCTACTTTCATGAACATGATTGGTTGCCTTGACCGTCCTACGCAAGGGGAATACTGGTTGGCTGGGAAGCTCGTAAGTCACATGTCGAATGATGAACTTGCTGATGTACGTAATCGCTTAATCGGTTTTGTGTTTCAAGGGTTTAACCTGCTCAGTCGTTCGACTGCTTTGAGTAATGTTGCGTTGCCAATGGTATACGCAGGTATGCCACGTGAACAACGTATACGGCGCGCACAAAGAGTTTTGCGACTTGTAGGTCTGGAAAAGCGCATGGACCACAAACCATCTCAACTTTCGGGTGGGCAACAGCAACGTGTTGCTATCGCACGAGCCTTGGTGAATAGCCCATCGTTACTCTTAGCGGATGAACCAACAGGTAATCTCGATAGTCGTACAAGTATAGAGATTATGGCGGTTATGCAAGCGTTGAACGAGCAAGGTTTGACAATTGTATTGGTAACTCATGAACCGGATATCGCGCAATATGCAAAGCGACAAGTAGTATTTCGTGATGGGCGTTTGATACGAGACGAGTTGAACCCTCACCCACGTTTAGCGAGTGACGAGTGGAAGAAACTGGTAAATACTGCATCCGATGAGCAAACCGTACAAGTGAAGGAGGATGGAAAGTGATTCGACCTACTCGGCCCAAAAAAGTTGTTATGTCCTCTATGGCTCCTATCCGGGAAAGTGCTTCACCTGCGAAACCACCTACAAAGTTGGCTCTTGCTCCAAACCCGTTACCACAAATGAAGGGGCGTGGTTTTCGTCGGGGCACCATGATTGGAGCTAATTTTACAATTGCGATGGAGGCACTATGGGCAAACAAGTTGCGTTCTCTCTTGACCTCGCTTGGCATCTTTATTGGAGTGGCTGCTGTTATTGCAGCCTTGGTATTGACGCAGGGTGTGAGTTCGTACATCAATAGTAGCATTTCCGGTCTCGGTACGAATGTCATAACGATTAGTCCCGGCTCATCTAGCAACGGAGGTGCATTTGGGGGGACGGGTACAACACAATCACTCACTCCTGCTGATGCTCAGGCTTTGACAAAAATACCTCATGTTTCAAAAGTCAGTCCCATTATTACGGTAAACGCACAGGTTGTATATGGCAATCAGAACTGGAATACTCGCATTCAAGGTGTGAATACTTCTTACCAGGATATTCAGAGTTGGGATATGGCTGAGGGTACGTGGTTTAACACCGCCGACGATATGGCGGGTAGAGCTGTAGCATTGCTGGGGCAGACGGTAGCTCATAGCCTCTTTGACGCGAGCGGGACAGACCCTGTTGGAAAAACGATTCGTATTCGGGATCAACTGTATCGTGTTATTGGGGTATTAGCTGCGAAGGGTGGAAGTTTCAACCAGGACGATGTTGTCTTTATCCCCTTTACTACTTCACTTACGCGGCTCAAGAACTCAACCTATGTTGATCAAATAGAGGTCCAAATTGATGATGCGAGCAATGCGAGTCAGGTGCAAACGGACCTGACCACTATTCTCGAACGACTCCATCGCATCCCAAGCGGAAGCCCAGACGATTTTCGTGCGATCAGTTCAAGTCAGTTACTGCAAACAGCACAGCAGTTCTCATCGTTACTAACGTATCTTCTTGTGGGTATTGCGGCTATTTCTCTTACGGTAGGCGGTATTGGCATCATGAATATCATGATCGTCTCTGTGACAGAGCGCACGCGGGAAATAGGCATTCGTATATCGATTGGAGCGCGTCGCGCCGATATACGTAGCCAGTTCTTAATAGAGGCACTTGCCTTGAGTTTGTTTGGCGGGATTATTGGAATGCTCATTGGTTTCTTGCTCGGCTTTGTTATTACCAAGGCAATTAAATTACCATTTGTGATAACATCGACCTCTCTTCTATTGCCATTCCTGGTTTCAGCCGCCATCGGTGTTACCTTTGGCCTCTATCCAGCGATACGTGCATCAAGGCTTGATCCAATTGTTGCATTACGTACCGATTAAAAGAAAATGGAGACACACAGAACTTATTCAAAGTGTTTGTGTGTCTCCCGAAGGCATCGGGGAACGGCTTTATTTGTTGTCTACTACGAAACCATTACGCTATCAACCGTAGACAAACACGCCGCCGCTGTGTTGTGCGAGGTTGATGCGACACCCTCTAAAACCGTACCACTCATATTCACTGTTACCGTCGAACCTGGAACCAATGTCCAGTTCACACCATCGGCAGAGGTGTACGCGCTGAAGTTTGAACCTGTACGAGCTACCTTCAAGTACGTAGGTACTGTGCCTGGAATATTCGCAGTTTCTGACGCGACCGCTCCTTGTGCCGAGCGATACTGCACTTGGATGCCTTGTCCAGGCGTAACCGCAACCATATAGTAGGCCGAGTCTGCATCCGTTGTTTGACGCATCATTACGCCTGTTTTCGCATAGACACTCGTATTCGTTTGGGTCGTCACATGCGCGCTGATATTGCCATCGCTCGCCAGATTCTGCCAGATGTAGTGAAACGAGTCAGCGGTACCCCAGATGTCACCACCACCCGCGACAATCGACCATGTGTTACCTGTAACCGATTGACTACCCGTTGGTGTTGGATAGCCGATATCACCACAAGTCCAACCTGCTGGACATGCTGGGGGCGCGGGTGCTCTTGTTCCGACATTAACAGTATCAAAGGTAGCTTGCCCCATCTGTGCTGGATTGTTCGCTGTAACCACAATTCCTGCAAGCATGCTTCCTGTGACGTTCATCATCACAGTTGACCCAGGCAAGTACGACCAGCTTATCCCATCGGCTGAGGTATAGGTGCTAAAGCTGAAACCTGATCTCGCAACCTCAAGGTACAACGGCGTGCTACTGCCCGTGGTCAGGGCAACAATACCATCAGGTCCAAACGTTGAACGATATTGCACATCTACCTCATTGCCAGGAGTGATAAATGCACCATAATACACAGAGCTAGAGGTTGTGTTCTGTCGAAGCATCACACCCGCTTTTGCCATGCTACTTGTATTGGTCTGTGTGGTGATATGTGCATTTACAACACCATCGGCCGCGATAGTTTGCCAGACATAGTGGAACTGGTCTGTGTAGTTGCCAATATCAGTGCCTGCTCCTTGCATCGTCCAGGTGCTTCCGTCAAAGGATTGATTGCCGACAAGCGCAGGATTGCCGATATCCTGACACGACCAGCCTGCTGGACAGAGTGTCGCTGGCGGTGTTACTGCTGGTTGCGTTGTGGGCACACTGTTTGCGACGGCACTAAAGATTACAGTACTGGTAGCAATAGCACTACCTGAACTGACTGCGAGACCACCCAATACATGTTCAGGCATCGCTATTGTCGCCGTACTTCCTGGAACAAGCGTATAGTTCTTTCCATCAGTAGAGGTCGCGGCCTGAAACTGGTCGCCAATACGTTGTATTTCCAGGTAAAGTGGGGCTGTAGCCGTGGGCATCTGCACATCTGTTACAGTCATGCCGCCCTGAGCGGACCGGTATTGTACAGCCAATCCTGTGCCTTGTGTGAGTAGAACCGAGTAGTATTGTGACGCTGGACCGTTGCTTTGTCGTACCATCAGCCCTGCTTGCGTTGAGCCACTTACGCCTTGTGCTGTGACTTGTGCCGTAATTTGGAGGTTCTGACTGAGTGTTTGTGTCATCAAACGAAACTGGTCAGTAGTTCCTTTGATGCCAGCACCACTGGCTTGTACTGTCCATCCTGTATTTTTGACTGTTTCAGAGCCTTTAAGAGTAGCACCGCCGATATCCTGACAGGTCCAATTCGTAGGACAATGTGCGTCGCCAGGTGGAGTCGTCGTTGTTGTGGAAAGTCCAAATGCATACACATTGCCATCAACACCGCCAACATAGATTTGACCTTCGGCAATACTGGGTGCAGCATACAAGGTACCGCCAGTTGTGTAGTTAAAAAGACGATTGCCCGATTGTGCATCGAGTACCTCAAGCACTGGACCCGCACCATCGACGATAATGCCATTTGAGTATGCCAACGCACCGATAACACGCCCTACCGTCCCATGCTGCCATAAAAGCTTGCCCGTTGCTGGATTCAATGCACGAACTGACCCTTTATATCCAACACCATTGATAAGCGTATCCTCACCTGCCAGAAAAAGCTTATTTTGCGCGAATGCACCCGATGAGACACTACCCTCTCCACATGGCTCTGGACAATCGCCGCCCGTTGCGATCTGCTGTTTCCAGATGGGGCCAGCCGCCAGGTGTCCACGCTTGAAAGTATAGGCATAGCCGTTCTTGTCAATCGCTGATACAAGCGGATTGCCCGCTGCATCATTGAATAGAATTGGTGTGGTGCTAAAGTCAGAGTCCATAACGGCGTCTCCCTCTGGCAACTTCCACGAATCCTTTAACGTGAGTGTAGTCGCATCGAGGGCAAGAAATGCTTGAGCATAGGGCTGGCTAAGATTGTTCTCCGTACCTGTATCTACATAAATTGTGTTCGTTGCTGTATCAATACTTGGTGTCGTCCAGATGCCGCCGCCGATCTGTCCGCTGGGAACAACGTTGAAAGTATTGACCATTTGATGCGATGTCAGGCTGACGCGTAGTAGTTTTCCCTGTGCGAGTGGACAATCGCCAAAGCTTGCCAGACCAATATAGGCATAACCTTTGTAAATCAGTGGACTCGACCAGTTATAGTAGCCACCGCTTACGCTATTGTCTCCTGTATACACTTTCCATAAGACCGCACCCGTTGTAGCGTTCAAGGCATACCAGTATGCATCACCACCACCAACATAGGCAACACCATTTTGTACAGTCGCTGCTGACGAGACACCCGCGCCTCCCGATGGGTTACAGTCTGGTCGTACAGTGGTGACACCAAGGTACGTTGCCCATTTTTGCTTCCCCGTTTTCGCGTCAAGTGCATACTCATAGCCGTTCCAGGAACCAACGTACACTGTACCGCTAACAACCGTTGGCGAAGAGGCCACGATGCCACCTGTTTGAAATGACCAGTGTTTCACCAGTTGTGCCGCGTTGCTTGTAGAAATGGTCGTATCTGTTGTAGCAGCATTACGCTGCGTATTGTCTAAAAACGTAGGCCAATCAGCTGTCTGAACCTTCGCGCTGCTCTGTGCGAAGGTTGACGTTGGCAAGACAAAAACGCCTAGCAGGAGCGATACGATGAGAACAAAGAGTTGTATAGAGTGTAGTACATAGCGAATATTCATGTGAATGAGGGACAAGGGCACCCGCAAGGGGATGCCCCTCCCATATGACGTAGGTTTATGAACACCTTCGC
>CAZZVE010000062.1:0-25085 GCA_964657325.1 uncultured Ktedonobacterales bacterium | reverse complement strand
CAAATTGCCGCGCACGATTATTTTGCATTCCTGATTATGTTAATTTTTGAGAAACCACGCGTACTGGACGATTAATCAATGCAATGCCTGCCGCGACTGCGACCAATCCAAATGCGTCACGTAGCCCAAAGGGTTCGCCTAGTAGGAGCGCGGCAAGGGCAAGGCCGAAGATCGGTGTGAGAAAATAATAGGAACTCACTGTGCTTGCCTCACCTTGTTTCAAGAGCCAGAACCAGAGTAACGATGCTCCAATACTGATGACCAGCACTAGATAAAGAAACGACTCGATGAGTGGTGTATCAATATGAACCTGAGTTGGATGCTCAAAGAGGAACGCTGGAATAAGCAGCACAAGACCTGCCGCACCCAGTTGTACCGCGTTGACAACAAATGCATGTTCACGCGGCGGATAGCGTTTGTACAACACCGTCGCACCAACAAGACATGCGGTACCGAGAAACGATGTGATCATACCCCCAATCGTATCAAGGTGGCTGTTCCCACTGAGCCTTGCTCCCATCACAAAAAGTACTCCACCAAAGCCGAGAATCAAGCCAAGTACACGCCACCATGTCAAGCGTTCACGCAAGACAATTGGTGCTATGAGAGTGAGCAGAAGTGGATTCGTGGCAGAGATAATCGACCCCATGCCAGCAGAGAGATAGCGCAATGCTTCGTAGTTGCAGCCAAGATAGAGACCGGAATTGAGTAGTCCAAATAGGGCTAAGCGTCCCCATGCTGCACGTCCCTGTGGTAGTGGTAACTTCAAAATCCATGCAAGTAATGCCATTATGAGGGCGGCTGTGAGGAAGCGTGCGGCAAGAAGCGTGAGTGGTGGGCTATGTGTAACTCCAACTTTTGTAGCGATGAAGGCCGAACTCCATAGCAAAATATAGAAGAGAGCCACCATTGTAATCAACGGAGAACGCTTGAGAAGCGATGGAATGCCTTTTGCTACTGCTGGTTGTGTTTCGCTTGTAAGAATATCCTTGTCTGCCGTCTCCATGAATGAGTATCTCCGTCTTTGCTGTGTGAAAAAGAGTTACTAGAACTTCTAGTTTACTGGTATGCCGCGTAGTTGTGTGAGACAGTCATCGTAGACTGCTAGCTGCTTGCGCTGCTCGATGCGTGTCGCAATATCTTCTGTGCGCTGTATCTCTGCCAACTTCTCGCGGTTCATACCACGCACGGTTGACTTAATCTCTTGAATATTATCTGTCTCGTCAAGCAGCATCAATATCGAGACTACCGCTTCGATATATGAACTGCCTTCATGTGTACGCTGACTCTTCTCCGCGAAATAATCTATGAGTTCTTGCTTTGTTGTGATTTTCGGCATGGGGCATGTGACTCCTTTTTTCCTGATAGCAAATGCGTATACTCAGTATAGTACATTTTTATCTTGAGAACCCAAGCCAATGTTGAAAGCTAGCGCAAAAAAGAGGAGCCATTCATGATAGAAATCTTAAAAAGAGCTTTTGAACTTGTACAGCACCAACCAGAAGCAGAGCAAGAGGTGATAGCACAACTTATTCTTGAGGAACTTAAAACCGAGTAAGTTTGGAATGAGCTTATTACTCATCCCCTGTCTGCCACACTTTTAGACCAATTAGCTGAGCAAGCACATGAGGAGAAGCGCACTGGATTAACTCATGACCTTGACGATTTACTGTGAAATCACATATTATTGACATCTCCTCTAATCTCAACTACAATGCACATCGGCATATGAACATTCGCTGCTCTATGTCAATCTGTACAAACTATTTGAGGGGTTATAGTGTATGGCGGTAACGGTGCCGAGCGTGACGTGGCAGGGATGTCCACCTGAAAAGCTGTTACAAGAGCGTTTCCATATCGCAACGGACTTTCATCCAGGGCAGCGCGAGATTATTGAACAGCTTGTACAAGGGCAGCGTATCCTGGCTGTTCAGCGTACAGGTTGGGGGAAATCAGTTCTCTATCAGCTCAGCAGCTTGTACTATCCTCATCTCACCGTTATATTCTCACCACTCAAAGCTTTGATGCGTGACCAGTGTCAAAGGTGTAACACCGTGTATGCGATCCCCTCAGCTATTCTCAGTTCCGATTTCACGACACAAGAAAACCGAGAAACACTTGCAAGAGCCGAGGCAGGCGAACTCAAACTCCTCTTTATCACACCCGAACGTTTGGGCAGCTTATCCTGGCAACGGATTCTTCCTACACTACGCATCAGCATGGTTGTTATCGACGAGGCACATTGCATCTCACTATGGGGTCATGATTTTCGTCCTTACTATAGACGTATTATCGACCTGATCGCGCCTTTGCCAGAAAATACTCCTGTACTAGCATTGACGGCTACCGCGAATAAGCGCGTTGAAGAAGATGTCCTGCTGCAAATCGGGAAGGCACGCGTGATACGTGGCACGATGCAACGCCCGAACCTCTACATTCATGTTGTTCGTATGTATAGCGATTGGGAGAAGTTGTGTTACCTGGAAACCGTGTTGCGAGGTCGCACTGATACAGGCATCATCTACACAGCAACACATCATGATGCCGAAATGGTTGCGGCATTTCTTAACGCGTGCAGTATCCCTTCTGAATACTACCATGCGGGACGTGAAGATAGTGTGCGTCAGCGTGTAGAGCAAGGATTAATGGCAAATACCTATCGCGTTGTGTGTTCGACAAACGCGTTAGGTATGGGCATAGACAAGCCTGACCTGCGCTTCGTCATTCACTATCACATTCCTGCATCACTCATGCACTATTATCAGGAGATAGGGCGAGCAGGACGTGGCGGTAGCACGGCATGGTGTATCTTGTTGTACGATCCGGCTGATATTGAAATACAAGAGCGTCTTATCGAAAGTGGTAGACCAAAGGAACGGCAGTATAAGGCGGTATGGTCCCAACTTGCTCTCAATCCTCTAGGAGTAGACGAGTATACGTTGTTGCTGAAAACAGGATTGGCGCAAACACAACTGCGAGTCATTCTGGCAGACTACGAGGAGCAGCACTATATCAGATCAAATAGCATGAAGCACACCTATAGTATGAATGCAAAGGTTGCCTCAATTGTCATGCAAGACGCTACCTTTTATCCTCAACTTAATTTTTCTGATCACGAGGCGATACAACAAAAAAAGCTACAAGAATTACATGATATGCAACAGTACGCGCAAACCGAGTATTGTTACATGAGCTATATGACGGCATACATGGGCGACGCAGATACACAGAAGTGTGGTGTATGCGGAATGTGTCGGCGCGAAAACTTTCCACTTGTGAAACCTGCGGAAAGAATACAGGCATCAGTAACACGTTTTCTTGAACAAGAGCATCTTCCAATTATAGAGGCATGTATCCTCAACAATGTTTCTGTATACGAAGCTGGCTGGGCCTTGTCATATCACGGCACAAGCCACATTGGAAAACTTGTTGCATTAAGCAAGTATGAAAACGGCGGTCCCTTTGCATTGAGCATTGTTCAACGTACTGTGGAAATTATACACGAAAGGTATCCTATACACTTGTTGCAAGCTGTCGTGAGTGTACCATCGACAACGCAAGGGAATATGCTTGTTGATTTGTTTGCACGACAAGTCGCTACTCTGCTAGGACTAGCATACCTGCCTATTCTGGTAAAGACACGTACCACACGTAAACAGAAGACGCTCACAAACAGTGTGCAGAAAGAAGAAAACGTAAAAGACGCGTTCATCTTGCAACCTTTAACGAGCATTACTGGTTATACGTTGCTCTTAATTGACGATATTTTCGACTCAGGTTACACATTGCAAGCATCGGCACAAACACTTATACAAGCCGGAGCAAAAGCTGTATACCCTTTTACAATCACACGCACATATCACTCGGATAATTAATAATGGGGGAGTGTATAACGAATGGATAGCGAGGAGCAGGCATGTTGGTTGCTCTTGACGTTTAAGAGCGGATTATCACATCGTATTGTGCATGATATTGTTGACCGATGGTGCATTCACCAAAAGCGTTCGCTTAAAGCTTTTTTTGCTGCTAACTCGCAGGAGTGGGTTGCTGTATGCCATCTAAACGAAAAGACGGTTACGCAGCTTGAACAGGCGAAAGGACAATTAGCAGGGCAACGTGTTGTTGTTGAGAAACTTGCTACACATGCTATCGCGATGACAACAGTACTTGATACGCTGTATCCGCGTGCGTTAAAAGCAACGTTACCAACAGCATACTTGCCACCCGTGCTTTTTCATAGAGGCAGTTTGCAATTGCTTGAACGTACCACTATTGCTATTATTGGTTCGCGTAAAGCAGGAGAACTTAGTCTCGCGTTTACCCGTGTTGCGGCTTCTTATCTGGCGAAGCATGGCGCGAATGTGATTAGCGGTTATGCTCGTGGTGTTGACCATGCGGCATATGATGGAGCGACAAGCACGGATGGTTGTACTACAATAGTATTGCCGCATGGAATACATGGCGTCAGCGGCGTTCATATGACCGAGATAGTACCAAAAATTGAGCGTGGCAATGTGCTACTACTCAGTCAATTTCATCCCGATGCAGGGTGGCTCGTCAGTCGAGCGATGGCGCGAAACAAGGTCGTAACGGGTTTGGCACAAATTGTCATTGTTGCCGAATCAAATATGCAGGGCGGAACATGGGACGCCGCGAACGGCGCGTTGGCTCAAAAACGCCCACTCTATGTATGTCAGGCTGTAGATGCCGAACTACTGGCAGGCAATGCAGCCCTGATTGAACGCGGTGGACGCTCGCTCTACTGGTCGGCAGAAGAGGCAAAGGGGCGTAGTATGACAGACGTTGTACTTTCGCCCTTGCTAGACGAGAGTAACAGGTTACGCCAAAAACAAGAGTATACGCCCAAACTTTCGCATCAACTCTCACGTATGCTTAAAGAGCATACTACACTGGAGGCATGGCACCCGTAAAGGTTGCCACTACTATACTGACCACAATTGCGTGGCTTGCCACGCGAGTTCCGTGTATAGTAGTGACAGGGCTGCCCCTGTCATGCCCCTACAAAAGGCATGATATGACAACCACAACAACACTCGACCTGCGTGGGCGTGACCTTACGATCACGCCACCTGACGAATATGCATCGCTCTCTTTTTCGGCGTTGCTGACAACACTTTTTGGCTCTCATCTTTCTGCGCTTGTTAGCAGGGACATCGAGCAGGACAAGCGTTATTCCTTTTTGCGCACCTATCCTATTCATTTCACGGCGATAAAACAGGCTTTACAACAACAGGGGACACTCTTTACTGTGGCGTTTGAGGAACGACCAGTGTTGCCTTTCGAGACGACACTTGCGTTATCTTCGCGTCCCTATCAGGATGAAGCGTTAGCAAACTGGCTAGCGGAATCTAGTGCGGGTGTGGTTGTGTTGCCGACGGGTGCGGGCAAGACGTTTGTCGCGGCGATGGCGATTTCTGAGACAGGTTTGTGGACGCTGGCAGTGGTGCCAACAATCGACCTGTTGCAACAGTGGCGCGTCGCGTTGTCTGCTGCCCTCTCTCTACCTCTCGACGAGATTGGTATCTTTGGCGGGGGCGAAAAAGAGATTAAGCCGATCACAATTATCACGTATGACTCTGCCGCCCTCTATCCTCGTGAACTACGTTCCTTTGGCCTGCTCATTTTTGACGAATGTCATCATCTTCCTGCACCCACCTATCGTTTAATTGCGGAAAGCGCGTTTACACCACTTCGCCTAGGTTTGAGTGCCACACCTGAACGTAGCGATATGGCACACACTGACCTGGATGCATTAATTGGACCAGAGGTCTATCGACGTTCACCTACTGAATTGACTGAAGGTAACTATCTTGCACAGTATCATGAGGAACATGTTTCCATCGCGCTCTCAGCAGAAGATGAGGCACGTTACGCAGAGCAACGCCGCATCTATCGAGCGTTTCTGCAGAGAAGGCGGATTGTGATTCGCACGCCAGAAGACTTTCAGCAGAAGGTTATCTATATGAGCGCGCGTGATCCTGAGGCACGAACTGCAATGTTGGCATGGCGCGAGGCACGTAATATCTCAATGAATGCACCCGCGAAATATACCGAAATAGAGCGGTTGTTGCGGCTCCATGCTGACGACCAGGTTATTCTTTTCTCCGAATATAACCCTGTAGTCGATGAGATTAGTCGGCGTTTTTGTCTGCCAAGTATTACCTACAAAACTCCTGCTGAGGAGCGGCGGGCTATTCTGGATCGTTTTCGCTCTGGACAGTATAGCAAGCTTGTTACTGGACGTGTGCTGAACGAAGGCGTTGATGTGCCTGACTGTCGTATTGCGATCATCGTGAGTGGCAACAGTACGAAACGTGAATATATTCAACGACTTGGGCGCATTCTTCGGCCCAAGCAAGGACAGGCCACACTGTACGAACTGGTCACAAGTGGTACGACTGAGGAAGGGATAGCGCAAAGAAGAAAATAGGCTAGAACAACAAATGAGTGCAACGCAATTGCGTTGCACTCATTTGTTGTTCTAGCCTATTTTCTTGATGTCTAGGGTGGCTAGATACTGGCACTCTGTGTATGCTTGATAGGCGCCTGCTGAACCGAGAGTCGGACTTGGTTCAGAGTTCGGTGGAATGATGCGGCCTGTATAGGCATCGCTGGCAAGCTGTCTCACCTGTAGTGCGTTATTGGTAAGAGCAGGATTGGCTATGTGAGCCGTTTGTACAAGGGGCACATCGTAGGTTCGTAGCTTTTGTAGCCAGTCATGCAAATCCGTAAGCGCGCTTTTGACATTCTGAATATGTTGTTGTAAAGAGGTATTGTTTGGTGCAACCTGTTGTAGTTTATCTAGTTGTGTCGCTAGAGTGTCAATGTATCCGGGCTGTGTTGGCGAAGAGAGCAACCCTACTCTTGCATAGACTTCGCTCTGCATCCCCTTTGGCAGATCACCAGATACCTTTGCGTATTGTGTGCCATCAATCAACTCTATAATACGTGTGGCCTGACGTTTTGCAAGCGCATTATCATGTGTACCCTGTATGCTATCGACCAGACTGCCCGCCTTGTCGTTGATAGATTTAATGGTCTCGAACATGCCCACAATAACATTGTTGCTGTCTGTCGGGAAGTTTGGCGTCTGGTACAAAATATTTTTTACATATTGAAAGGAAGCTGTATCAAGAGTAGCCTTGTACACCATGTTACCTGCTGGGGCGGAAGGAGTTTGTCCTACATTCTCGGTTGTTACAAGAACTCCCTGTGTCATCGACAATAGGTTTGTATGCTTTGCATTCCCTGGATAGAGGAGCGTTGCATGATCGTTGACTAATGTAAGTGAGCCGAGTGGTAGAGTATGATGATTAGTGTCTTGTAGCCAAGCATCATACACTGTATTTTGTGCAGGCGCGCTCACATTTTGTATGTCGAGGCGCAACTCATCAGCGTGTCCCAATGCATCATCTTGAAAAAATACGTGACCTACCACTGCCGACGAATCGGCACTTTTTGAGTTTAGCAAGACGCTACCAAGAATTACCGTTGCGATAAGCAAAATAATAGCGAAGATCGCAAGTACAGCATATATCGGCACATCTGTAATGCGCGAACGCTTGCCTCGTGCCGCCGATGGAAATGATGTAGTAGACTGTGCTTGTGATGGCTCAATAGGAGCGAATGCCTGTGTTACTACAGATGGGTGAGTTGCTTTTTCTGTTGTAAATGATGTCTGTGCTAGTTGCGGCGCGGTGCGCGTTGGCGGTGTGCTGCTTGGCAGTGGTGTTGCTATTTTCTTCGTAATTGGAGCGGACGTGGGTTGAACAACACGCTGCTTTCCTGAAGCATCGGATACTGAAGGCGTACTTGTTAAAGCAGCAGGAAGAGGCGTACTTGGTTTTGCATAGATGCTTGGGCTTGGTTGTATCAATGGTTTGGTTGGTCCAGTAGGTTGCGAGACGCCAAGAAACGAAGCGTACTTGCCACTTGCTGCATGATAGGCACTTTCTTCCTCTGCAATGACGGTATGATGGAGAGGAATGGTTGAACGAATAGAACATGCATCAGCAATAGCAGTAGCTAACAAGGAGGCCATTGCGTAACGCGTAGCTGTATCCTTTGCCATTGCTCGAAGAATAACTTCCGAGAGAGCGGGTGGAAGTTGTGCATTAATAAGTGTTGGAGGCGTTGGCAGTGTATTCAGATGCTGCATCATCACAGCAACCGAGCTTTCATCACGGAATGGTTTTGTTCCTGTACATAGCTCGTAAAGAATGACACCCAGAGCGTAGATGTCACTACGGTTATTGGGAGCGTCACCTCTTGCTTGCTCAGGCGACATATAATGAGGCGTACCAATAGCGGCTGTATCACCAAGTAAGAGGGGAAGACCAAAATCAGTGAGCATGGGCTCCCCATGAGCGAAATGCTCTGTAGCGTGTTGGTCGAGAAGAATATTGCTCGGCTTGATATTGCCGTGAACGATACCTTTCTGATGTGCATAATCAATGGCGACGCCCAAACTAGTGAAGAGATAAACGATGTCCGGTAATGAGAGCAACGTGCCTTTTTTATGTGCCCCCGCTATATACTTCTCTAGTGTTTGTCCCTCTATAAAGGCCGACGCAATATACGCAGTGGTGCTTGTCGATTGTTCTTGGTGCGCAACGGCAACATCATAAACAGAGACGATATTGTCGTGACGGAGAGATGCGATTTTCTGACCTTCTGTCGTGAACCGCTTCATAAAGTTTGGGTCAGATTGTAAATCGGTGTGAAGTACTTTTACTACAACATCACGCTTATGTTGCAGGTCGTAGCCTTGCCATACCTCACCGATGTTGCCCCGACCCAACGATTGTCGCAGTTCGTATTTCCCTAGTTTTTGTGGAACCGTACTCATCACGTCCTCCAATGCATCAATAGAGAATTGGTCGGGCCTTCCATAGTCTCCCTACCCTACAATACCAGAAATAAGGCATATGTTCAATGTTTTAGGAGGGATATCCTACGTATATATATGGTGTTGACAGAGTTTCCACATTTATACTAGTAATGTAGAATACTAAAAAGAAAGAACACCAGAACGAAGGTATACCAGTGCGTTTCAGTCTACAAGATATCAAAAAGTCAATACGACGGCAACAGGGCGAACTTGCCGTCTCGCTTCACTTCTTACAGCCAGACGAGCTAACACATGAGATAGCACAACTTATTGTATATTATGAACGCTTGCTTGGTCAACCACAACGCCAGTTTTCACTCGATGATGCGCGCGCTTGTATCGGTGACTATCGCCTTGCCCATTGTCTTCTTACTACAATGAGTTACTGGTATGTATGGCGACAACGAGAGTGGGCCGAGGCTATACAGGCATTGAGCACGCAACCAGACCTTACAGAGATCGCCTCACCAATTCAACTTCGACTAGCCTTATACAATTACGTCAATGAACATCATCACGGCTTTCTTGATACCTCTACACGCAGTAATATGCTAGCGGCGTTTGCGGGACAGTACGCGCTTTCTACGAGTGACTTGGAGTATCTGCTGACGATGGATACCGATGATGAGGCTTCCTTGGTACGCTCGATCTCAACATTGCCTACGCCACAAGATGTTGCGACATTGTATAACCAATGGGTGTTTGAGGCTGCTTTATGTAATGCGTCCAGTGTTCGCTTTTTGATTGACTGTAACGCATTTAGCACCAATCAGCTTTCTCCGTCCACTGGCGTGGGTGCTGTGATCAAACGGCTATGCTATATGGCACGCAAGATGGGTGTCTATTACGATCTGGCCTATGAACAAACGCTCCCTGGTATGTCACCGCTATTGTCTTTGACGCTATATGGGCCGCAGGAGGTAACGGGAGCCGCGCAACAGTATGGAATACGGTTGGCGCGTCTTTGTCGCATCTTGATGGGCTATGGTATTGCTCGTGCCGAGACACCTCGAAAGGCAAAGAAACCATCGCTTGCCAATGCTATTGTAGAGGCACACGCTACCATACATTTCTTGCAACGTTCCTATGTGTTCAAAATGGACGCACCACTTTTAAGCTTGCTACCACAGGTTGAGCAGAAGAACGAGGGAGAGCAGCAGACGCGTGGGCAAACTGAAGAGACAACAGTTTTTGATAGCAGTATAGAGCAGTCGTTCGCGGAAGCATTTACCGCACTCGCAAGAAGTCATGGTGTCGATGGCTGGCAGTTAGAACGCGAGCCTGAGCCTTTGTTGCTGGATTCCAGTATTTTCATTCCCGATTTTGCAGTAACGCGTTCACAGCATCGTATCTATGTAGAAATACTCGGCTTTTGGACACCCGCCTATCGAGAGCGCAAACTGCAAAAATTATTGCAACTACAGGACCGTCACGATCTTGTGCTTGCTCTACCGAAAGAAGCTAAAGAAGCATTCTCAAGCATCCTCTCTGCTTTTCCTGTTGTCCTGTATGATGGACAGCTTTCCGCAACAGACGTACTCGCCCTACTACGTACTCATTATGATGATTTTGCCGAACGATTGGCTCAGATTGATGTTGTAGCTGTGCGCGAGCATGTACACCAAAGAGGTCTTCTTAGCGAGCATATATGTGCCGAGACATTGCACTGTTATCGTCGCTCAGAACTGCAACAGGCAGTGGAAAGTATTCTCGACGACAGCATTCGATTCTCCATTGGGGTAGGACTGTATACACGTACATGGATGGAACAGATACAGCAGTCTTTTCTGATATGGATGCGCGCCGTGCGTTCAGTAGCACTTTTAGACGCACTACAAGAACTAAGAACGTATGAGAACGTACTGCAAACGTGTGAAGATGAGGTGCTCGAAGCGATGATAAACATGTGGCCAGAAGTACAGGTGCATCGCACTTCTATTTTTGATGCGTTTGTTGAAATGGTCGAAGAGCAACAGCACGATGGAGAGAAGCAATCTATTGGGAAGCCGATGAAACTTCGTGAGAAGCGAAGCACGCTACGGAAACAGCCAAAAAGCGTGGAAATAACAACTACACAAGGAGATTTGTGGACGTAAACTACCCATTCTTCTCATTTTCCACTACAAGAAAAATTGAATGTTACAAACCTATAAAATAGTACGTTTTGATGAATGTAGTGGTCAAATGAGTAGTGTCCCTTTTCCTCATTTCCTTCAAATAGTAAGGGATACAAAACAAGAAATCCTCTATGCGTGGCGCACCCTTCTATAGGCAATACTACTATATTATCGCGTCATATTCCAAGAGACTAGGACCAATTACTACTAATAATCAGTGGAAAGTAGGGAGTTTTTGTAACGAACAACGATAGACGTATGATGGGTGGTAGCAATTATCGCCTTCCGCGCGTAGCACAAATATATGGCTTACGGAATGGCTTATTCTTCCAATACGAAATTTTTATTAGTGTGAAACATTTGTTCTAAAACTCATTGACAGATACGTTCGTTCTAGTGTATGATTGAATACAGTAATCCACTAGAACATAGGTTCTAAAAACTCTCAAAAATCCCCCTTTAGAGAGGACGGTGACAATGTGGATCAACAGAGTCACACACAAGGCGTAAGGCAAAACTATGCGCAGCGTCGTTCAGGAGACGTTGCAAACACACGAAACCCACGAGCAGACGAAGATGAAGAGTATGATGACGTTTGGCCTTCGCGCATGCCAACGAGTGCACGACGTTATCAGAGTGATGTGAAAACAGAAACCGGACGTACGGTAGATGTACAAATGTCGTCGCAACGCGAACATCGTACATCATCAAATCCAGGGCGAACTGGCGGAACTATAGTTCCGCCACGGCGTACTGCAACGCAGAGTATGCCAGCGATTCAAACACCAAGACGAGCTGTGACACAAAGTGTACCAGTAGTGCAAGCACAAGCACCACGTCGTATGGTGACACAGAATATTCCTGCGGTGCAGCCAACGAGAAGACGGCCTCTTGAAGACTTCGAGGATGATGTGCCATCTCGCACATCAGGTTTGTTAAAGCAACCGAAGACTCCAAGTGGACGACGCTTTCACTGGTTGGTCTATGTTGGGCTTGCGATGATTGGCATGCTTCTATGCTGGATGATGTTAACAACATTTCTTGGCTGGTGGCAAGTTGAGCAGGATGATCTGCACTATGGTCGTCCACGTACATCACAGTACGATTATGTTGTTGGTCATAGCGACTCTACTACGAACAAAAGTCATTTTATAGCTATTAATCTCAGGCGACATGTTCAGGTCATCGAGTGTCCTGCGGGCGATTGTGCCAAAGCGAGAATCTTGATTGGTCCTGTCCTTATTGGACCAAACCAGGATTTAGCACCAGTAACGCTCACCTTCAAGGACGTGAACGGAGACGGCAAACCTGATGTTATTGTCAACGTTCAGGACAGTCACTTCGTGTTTATTAACGATAATGGGACATTCCGTCCAACGCGTCCCGGAGACAGTATTCATTTGTAATATGCTTGTACACAAGAAAAGGGTGATACTTGGACTTATTCCAGGTACCACCCTTTTCGCTCAGAAGTTGAGTAAGTTATACGATAGGAGCAGCCTCGCTCACCGATTCATACATATGTGCGTGTGTCGGCACTGACACTGTAGTTTGTGTAACATGTGCTATTGATGCTTGAGGTGTAAATAAAGTATCAGGTTCTTCAGCCACTTCGACCACCTTTTTTGCATCTGGACGGAGCGATAGGAACAAGAAAAGAAGTATCCAAACAAGAAGAACACTCAGGAGTGTCCAGATAATGAGCAGGTGTGTAAATGTCATTGTTGTGCTAGAGGCATCCATGAATTAAATATTCTCTTTCAGACTGTTTTTATAAAAGGGCAACCTAAGTATATTGTTTCCGTACTTATCATAGTAGACGAAATGACCATACGAAAATAACATTGAGCAAAATATGAAAGTGCTATTGTTCTTTTTGTTGAAATCTGTCACAATAGCAATTAATGGCTATTGATATATATGCGAAAAGTATAGAGTAAGTTTGTCCAAAGGATATAACGCATGGACCATACAAATTGGCAACGGACACGTGATATTCTTATCAGTACTATCTGTATTGGTATCATTCTCTGGGCGGCCTGGATTATTGGAGGCCGATTTGTTGATATTATTGTTATCCTGCTCATCTCGTTGGCGATAGCATTTTTGCTTACTCCTCTTGTCAATCTGCTTGTAAGATACAAGGTGCCGCGACTGGTAGCAACAATTGTAATTTTTCTTATTGTTGTTGCTGCGATAGGTGGTGTTGGTTCAGCACTTGTCTTATCGTTGATTCGGCAGATACAAGCGTTTTCGAGCACGGTCATAAGTTACCTTAACAGGTTGCCTGACCTCAACAGCTTCGAGACATTCCTACAAAAACAAGCTGGTATTCCTGCTTCGACTATCAATCAAGCTATAGACCAGTTGCGTGGTCAAGCCGTGACATATGCACAACTAGCGGCAACAAATGCCATCAACATCGTGTTCTTAGTAACGAGTACCTTCCTGAACATTTTCCTTATTGGTGTGCTCAGCTTTTACTTCCTGCTTGACGGAAAGCGACTTCGCGATAGTATCATTAGTATTGTACCGCAACGCCAGATGTCACACGTCTTAGTGTTCGAGGACGCTCTGAACCGTGTCGTTGGAAACTATATTCGTGGTCAACTTACATTAGCCGCGATTGTGGGTGTGCTTGCAGCTGTTGTCTGCGCTATAACTGGCTTAGGACAATTTGCGATTATCATTGGCGTCCTAGCATTTTTGTTTGAGACGATTCCAATGGTTGGTCCCGCTCTGGCTTCTGTACCTGCGATTGCTATCTCCTTACTCACGCCAGAGCCATTTCCTCGTACTTTATGGGTGATTGTTGCGTTCATCGTGATTCAGTTGCTAGAAAGTAACATTCTTGGACCGCGTATTGTGGGACATGCTGTAGGTTTACATCCAGTGGCCTCAATTCTTTCGTTGCTTGTGTTCGCGCAATTGTTTGGACCATTTGGAGCATTGATTGCAACACCAATCGTGGCTGCGGTTTGGGTTGTGATTGCGAGTATCTATCGCTCTGCACGTGGTGAGACGCCTGATCAGATGCTGGCAAAGAAACGCGCACCGTGGGAGATGCGTCGTCCCACAATACCTGCATTCCGTGGTCGGCGCCGAACAAGTATGCTTGGCAGCGATGGAGGTGTAAGTAGTAGTTCTCTGAGACCGTCAGCGGATGGTAGTGGTAACGCTAGTGGCACAACTCAAACTGCTACTGAAGAGGTAGGGAAAGCAGTTGATGACAGCAAGCGGGTCGTGTCCATTGACCGCTCTTCTGATAGATAATAACGCACAGTCAACACTTGTGTGTCCATACAAGGGCATCTGCAAGGGGATGCCCCTCCCATAGACGAATGTGCCAGTGAAGCCACATGATATGGAAGGGGCATCCCCTTGCGGCTGCCCTAACTTTTATACTGTTTAAGCCCCGAAGGTGCGTTGAAGTTCTGCCTCTCCATCATGGTTGACGAGTGCGTACACATCATCATCCGCCATCAGTATTGTACTGGCATCAGGAAAAATAGGTTCTGTACCTCGGATGATCAGTGCGAGGTTTGAGCTACGTGGCAAGTGTACATCAGAAAGCCTCTTGCCGACAATGCTTGATTTTGGATCAATTGTCAGTTCTACAATTTCCAGGCCAGCCTTCTTGAGCGTCATCAGCATAAGAAATGGGGGGCGTGAAAGTTCAGACTCGATGAGCGCAAGAATCGAGCGTGTGGGACTCACTGTGATGTTAATGCCCAACTGTTTGAATAACTCTTCATGCTTTGGATTGTTCACACGCGCAATCGTTCGTTTAACGTTGAAGCGTTGTTTTGCCATCTGACAAATAACCAGGTTGTCCTCATCTTCACCTGTAACCGCGATTACAACATCAGCACGTCTTGCACCCGCATCTTCCATAGTCCTGGCTTCACATGCATCGCCCTTTGCGACGGATGGACCTAATTCTTCAGCGAGTACTTGTTGACGGCTACTCTGCTTCTCAAGCAATAGGACTTCATGTCCAAGATTGAGCAGGTTTCGTGCGAGGTAGTAGCCCACATCGCCACCACCTCCAATAATAATATACATATACGCCTCTTATCCTTTTGCTTGTGATACGACGTTGCCCTGCTGCTTTCCACTAACCGTGTTAAAGAGCATGTTCGCACCGAGAAGTGTAGGGCAGAAGGTGTCTAGCCCTAGTTCTTTATAAGTGCTCTCGCGTAGTGGATCATAAATACGGCAGACTACTTTATTGACTTTGAAAAGTTGTTTTGCCATCTGGCTCGCCATGATGTTTCTGTTATCGCCATTGGTCACGGCAATAAATGCGTCGGCATCTTCTACGCGTGCGCGACGTAAAACTTCTTCGTCAACACCGTTACCCGTCACCTTATCGCCTTTAAACTCAGGATCAAGGCGTTGAAATGCATCGTTACTACTATCCACAACGGTCACGGCATGGCCCGCGTTATCTAGCTGCATCGCAAGTAACGCACCGACGCGTCCACATCCAAGAATAACTATGTTCATAAAAATATGGCCTCCTATTGTTGGTGTTACGTCCAACATCTGCTACTACCGTTGCTTATTGTAGCACACAGTTGAAGACGCTTTCGTAAAACACATTGTTTTACAACGCTAGACATATAGCGTATCATTGTAGGGACCGATTTATCACGTCCTCTTGGTCTCATCAATTGCCGACAAGGACGTGATAAATCGGTCCCTACAGGCATACATATTATTATCAGAAGAGAGTACCTATCTGCATGTCGTCGCACCCATCTAGCCCTCGTTATGTGCTACGTGCTGTACCGAATGAACAGCGTGAAGTATGGGACTGCTTTGTCAATGAGCATCCGCAGGGGCATTTCCTGCAAAGTTGGAGCTGGGGCGAGCTAAAATCTGCTTCTGGATGGCATCCGTTGCGACTCGCATTATGGGATACTACATGTAACCAGATCGTTGCCGCCGCTCAGGTATTACGACGCACCGCACCTCATGTTCCGCTATACTTAGGCTATCTCGCGTATATTCCCAAAGGTCCAGTACTCGATTGGTCTAACGAAGCTCTGTGTGACGCGTTCTTTGTGCAGTTGCATTCTTACCTCCGTAGAGATGGTGCTATTGTGCTTCGCCTGGAACCAGGCCAGGAAGCAGATAGAGACGAAATGCTTAATCGCCTGACACAACAAAAAATGCATACCACGCAGGCAGTACAACCAATGCGTACTATTATGCTCGATATAACTCCTGAGGAGACGACATTGTTGGCGCAGATGAAGGAAAAATGGCGTTATAATGTGCGGCTCGCGAGTCGTAAGGGAGTAACGATTCGTGTTGCGGAAACGATAGAGGATGTGCAAGCGTGGTATAGGTTGTTAGAGACGACCGGAGAACGCGACCAGTTTGGTATTCACACGCTTGCGTACTATCTACAAGTGTGGCGTACATTTACGCCGGATGATACTGTTCGACTATTGCTAGCAGAACACAATGGACAGCTTTTAGCGGGTATATTTGTGAGTGTATTCGCGCGACAGGGAATTTACCTTTATGGAGCATCGAGCAACGAACAGAGGCAACTTATGCCCAATTATCTGCTACAATGGGAGGCGATACGTTGGGCAAAAAGCTGCGGGGCATCCTCCTATGATTTCTGGGGCATTCCAGAAACAGAGGCAGAAGACGAGGCGATGGCGGGCGTCTATCGTTTCAAGCGTGGTTGGGGTGGGCGCGTTGTGCAGTTCCCTGGCTGTTATGAATATATCTATCGCCCACTGACCATGAGAATCGCGGAGAAATTTTTACCGACATGAATGAACATGAAATGCAGTTACCTTTTCCTCTGGAAACCGACCTGGAACGGACAATCGCGGCAGACCCTGCATGGCAACAAGGCGTTGTATGGGGCAAACCCCGTTATGGACACCTCGAAGGCGCGATACAATTTCATATCGCCGACGTGCTCGCGAATGTTGAGCGACAACATGCATCACCAGAAGAGCGCGAGAAACTACGCTTGATTGCCCTTATACATGACACCTTCAAGTATCGCGTCAACGAACTCAAGCTCAAGATGGGCAACAATCATCATGCCCACATAGCGCGTGTCTTCGCCGAAAAATACATTTCCGATCCCGTTATCCTCGACCTCATCGAATTGCACGACGAAGCATACAATAGCTGGCGGCTCGGTGCGTATAAAGGTCGTTGGCAACATGCCGAGGAACGCATCAATAACTTGCTTCACCGTCTAGGTCCATCATTGCCGTTATATGTACGTTTCTTTCTCGCTGATAGTCAGACGGACTCAAAAGATCAAGCCCCTGTGGAATGGTTCACGCACCTGTTAGAGTCGAGGGGATATACATTACCACAAGTGCATTCAGCATAATCTAAAGGAAACAACTTGCGGATAGTAACATGGAACTGCAAACAAGGCTTTCATAAGAAAATGGAACGTATCGCAGTTCTCTCTCCTGACATTGCTGTAATTCCTGAGTGTGGAAATATGGCTATAACTCACCCTACTATACTACCTGCTTCTTATAAGTGGATTGGTCGCAACCAGCATAAAGGGCTTGCTATTTGCTCATTTACTAGCTTGAAACTGGAAGTGGACCATGAGTACGACGAGTCGATAGAATGGGTTATACCGCTTCGCGTAACTGGACAGAAACAGTTCAATGTACTAGCAATCTGGGCCATGAATGGTCCCAATAGGAAAAATAGCTATGTTGGACGAGTTCACCGCGCTCTCGATCATTATGCCAACTTCATCACAGAGCGTGAGACGATTGTTGTCGGTGACTTTAATAGCAGTGCTGTTTGGGATAGGCAATATCGGCAGGAGAATCACTCGCAAGCGGTACAACGGCTAGCAGAGTATGGTCTAATAAGTACCTATCACGCTTTTCATAATGAGGAACAAGGTCAAGAGATACACCCTACTTTTTATTTGTATCATCAACAGCACCGTCATTATCATATTGACTATTGTTTTGTGCCACAAGCATGGCTTAAGACTATATCTCGTGTCGAGGTTGGGCGTTACGAGGATTGGCGTCAATATAGCGATCACTGCCCCTTGATTGTTGATATCTGCTAATTAAGACATTTGTGCCTTACTCACCGGCGAGAGCAACAAGCACAATCCAGCCAAAATCACTCCCAGCACTCCGATAAGGATTGTGATGTGTATGCCAATAAATGTACCAAGCACACCTGCTAACAACGCACCAATAGGTCCAACACCTCCAGTCAGGAACTGTATACTAGCGTTTGCGCGACCTAATAGATGGAATGGGATGATGCTCTGACGCAGGCTTATCTCATTAATGAGGTATATTTCTACCAGTGTATCGCCCGCAAATTGTGCTACGAAGAGAATAGATAGAGCTACGATTATGGGTCCTTGCGCTAATGGAATGAGAAGTCCTGTTTGGAATACTCGCAAGTAGAAGTGCACGTCCAACATCTGTCACAATCAATAGAGGACGACGTGGCAGACGATCCACCCACACGCAAGCCAGCAAACTAAATAGGAGAACTGATGCACCGCTAAGTGCGCTCAAGATACCCGTTTGCGCTGGTGTGGCTGATAAGACAAGTACTGCGGTGAGCGGGAGAGCAATACCTGTAATACCACTACCCATATCAGAAATTGTTTTACCTGGCCACAGTTTCACAAAGTTGGAATAATTCCATAATCCTTTGTGATGCTTACGCACCCATCGATCCTTTCTATGCCATCAAACAATACAAAGGACCTTCGTCCTTTTTTCTCTCATGCATCTAAATTCGTCTACCTCATTTTTATAACGTTCCGATAGAGAGGAGTAGGAAGCCTGGACGTGCTACCGTGTTTCGAGTCAGGGAAGCACTCCCATTGAAAAATATTTGGATGAATGGAGTATTGTATGCGACGGAGACCGTCACTCTCACTCACTGCATCACTTGTTTTCTTACTACTCTTACTGACAGGCATAGTAACTGCAATTGGGTTGCAAGGGAGGCAGCCGGAGGCACACTCGCAAACCCGGATACAAAGTGCCTCACCCTTCTCATATCTTTATTATACCCTCAAGGATACAAGAGGTTTTGTCATCGCACGTGCCCGTAAAGGAAGCAATAATCAGCCTGTGGGAACGCCTGAAACACTGGCGGTGTTGGGTAACGAATTTGGACTGGTTGACTCTGATAGCGTTGCCACAATTCAGCTTTCACCTGATGGCAAATATGTAGCCATCGACGGTGTACGCGATCATGGTGAGCAAGTGTGGGTCTATGATACACAGCACATGACAGTGAGCTTTGTGCCAGCAAACGTAATGGGAAATTTTCTGCACTGGCTCCCCGGTGGTAACGGACATAGTTTTCTGTATCGTCCCACGTTGCCACTTGGTCCCAATGCACCTATGGATGGTACCAATGGCTGGAATCCTGGCTTGTGGATCGTAGATGCCGCCACAAATACTCATATCAACATAAATATTAACGTGCCCTCGGCATATCTTATTGATGCCGCTGCCTCGCCCGACAACTCCCATATTATCTACTCGACCACGCTTGGTTTGGGTATGGGTAGTGACACATGGATGATGAACCGGGATGGAAGTGCACGTACTCATTTGCTTAGGAGTACAGGTGAAGCGCAGTCGATTATGGGTCTATTCACATGGTCGCCTGACGGTTCACAAATTGCCTATGAACGGCTTTCGGATAGCGCAACACCCTTCTTGAACGCAGGATTATGGGTGATGAATAGCCATGGTGGACAATCACGTCACCTGACTGATACCGATGGCGGTCATGGCTTTATACCGGTCTGGTCCCCTGATAGTCACAAGATCGCTTTTATTGCACGTACAAATACTGGAGACCGACTCGCAGATTCACAAGCGCAAGCTCTTCAATGCACGATTGGCGTTGTGAATGTGCAAACCAATCAATCCTGGCACATTGTTTCCGCGCAACAAACGGGGATGATGCTAAACCTCAACCCAACATGGACAGCTGATAGCGCAAGCATCACCTTCACTGCGCTGAACCCCATTAATCACGTTGTTGGTGGTACACCACGCTACTGGTCTGCCCGTGTGGTTGGCCCAACCACACGACCCGCCGCAATACAACTGACACCCGCACTATCACATGTTATTGCTGTCGGGTGACAGCCGAAAACCGGAAGTCGGTAGGGGCAACAATTCATTGCGCCCAAAGATGGGTCGGGAGGGGTCTACGGTGCCACTCGACCCGTATTCGGTACGGTTGCCCCACCGCCCCCATCTTTGGGCGCAATGAATTGTTGCCCCTACCGAGACCAATAAATTTCAATAGTAAAGGAAGGACAAACAATAGTATGAAATTCCATACCTGGCGATACCGTATCACGTTTGTAATTGTGTTTACCTTACTGGCAAATGTATTTGCATTGTCGTTACCTGCTCCTTTAACACTTGCTCGCAAGCAAGACACAGCGCAGCAGCATACAGCGGCAGAAGTGGCTACAGTCCTCACACCGTTTATGCATCGCCCATATTATGGAAGTCGCTCTATCGCATCACGGACAGTATCTTTTGTCGATCACGATCATCCGTGGTATGACAACGATGGAACATTCGTGCGTTATGATGGCTCAAAGTGGACGAATGTATCAATTGGCTCCTGTACTGGTGGTGTTAACTGTTATGATGGTCATAATGGCTATGACTTGAACATGTGGTATGAACCAGTGCTCAGTACTGCTGCTGGCACAGTGACACGTGCAGGCTGGTACAATCCTTTGGATCATAATAGCTCGCTCGGTTTGTGGGTTGCTATCGATCATGGTAATGGTATGACAACTGCGTATGGACATTTGAGCGCGATTACCGTTGCCGTTGGCGATCAGGTTGGGACACAATGGCAAATTGGTACAAGCGGCACAACAGGTTCATCAACGGGTCCACATCTGCATATGGCGACCTATTATCTTCCCAACTGGCAGGCAACTGATCCCTTTGGCTGGACTGGCACCTATGCCGACCCAAACGCGGTGCCAGATAACTACCTCTGGGTGAACGATCCCGTCAATAATACACCTGTTCCAACATTAAGCAGCAACGGCAGCGCGACCTATCCGGGCGCGGTTGTAGTTGATGATAGTAGTGCTGGTTGGAGTGGTACAGGTTCCTGGGCGACCGCTACAGAGAGTACAGATATCAAGGGGAGTCTGCACTGGGCGACAACCTCGAATGGTGCTACAACTGCTAATGCGGCATGGCATCCAACTATTCCAGCCGACGGCTACTATGAAGTCGGTGTCTATGTCGATGATACTCACGCTAGCAGTAGTTGGGTCCCATACACGGTATACAGTGCTGACCCAAATCATCAGGGAACTGAGATTGCACATAATGTAAGAGTTGATGAGTCTCATATTGGCGCATTTCAGGGACCGTTCAGTCAAGAAAATACGGGACCACAGTGGATAGGACTTGGTACCTACTACTTTAGAGCTTCGATGAATGGGCGTCTCGTGATGAGCAATGCAACTGGCGAAAGTGGTATGCAGATTGCTGCTGATGCTGCTGAATTTGTGCCAGTCTCGGTACAGGCAACACCTCCACCACTCACCTATCGCTTCCAAGTGACAAGTGATAATTCACCTACAACGCTCCTCCCTGGTGGTTCGGCACAAGTGAAACTAACTCTGAAAAATACTAGTGATTTCACATGGAGTGCCAGTGGTTCGACCAATGTACAGCCTGTGCAGGTGCTCTATCGTTGGGTCAATGCGCGAGGTCAGACGGTTGGTACAAGTAGTCCTTTTGCGTTAACGCAAAATGTCGAGGCTGGTAACGTGCTTTCGTTTGCCGCAATCATACAAGCACCGATGCAATTTGGAACCTACACGCTACAATGGGATATGCAGCAAGGCACGACAATTTTCTCGCAGCAAGGAGCGCAGATAAAGAGTGATAGCGTGCAAATTGTGCCAACATATCGTGAAGGCTCTCCACATACGGGTTTACAGGGAGTATAAGCAAAAGAAAAATTATGACCTGCTGTGTACACTAGAGTTAGAAGTGGAAGAGAAATTATGGGAAAAGCCTGATGAGTTTCAACGACTAGATGTGATGAGAACATTTGTAGGGGCTAAAATTTATTACGCTCTCGCTGAATATCGACAGGGGCGAGGGCGTAGTGATGCCGTTTCACAAAAGGACACGGAGAGGTGTAGGGACCGATTCATCGCGTCCTCTTGGCGTCTTAATAGTCAAGAGGACGCGATGAATCGGTCCCTACAGGAGACGATTCGTACTAAATTGTTAAAAAGCATAATTATAGTCCCTACAATGACATTTCCTAGTCTCGTATGTAAACGATACCGTCAGGCTCCTATTGATGTTTGATAGACAGAGAGAAGTCGGTAATGAGTAACGATATTGAGCAGCAGGTGGATACGACTTTAGCTGCGCTACTTATCGAGTGCGAAAAGGTGCAATGTGAACGCGATCAAGCTATTGTGGCGTTGCAAGAAGCAAATGAGCAGTTAGAGCATATGCACAAGAGCAAAAGCGAGTTTGTTTCGATCATTCGCCACGAGTTCCGCTCTGCACTCACCACTATACAGGGCTTTAGTGAGATGATGTGCCAGAGAGACTTAAGTATGGCAGAGATGAAAGAATTTGCTGTTGACATTTATCAGGATGCACAACATCTTTCGTACGTCATCAACGATATGCTTGAAACTGAACGTATGGACATGAATCGTATGCAACTGCATTATGACTGGCTTGACCTCAACGCGGTTATCGTGGAGGTTGTCAACCGGATGCAACTAACCGCAGGGCAACATACGATTCATATAAAGCTCGCCAACGCTTTACCTGTAATGATGGGCGATGCCGAAAAACTGGCGTATGTCATAGAAAACCTGCTTGATAACGCGTTAAAGTATTCTCATGAAGATGGAGATGTGTACATTAGTAGTGATGTAGAGGGAAGTGCTGTTCATGTTTGTGTGCAAGATAATGGCATTGGTATTCCAGCCGAGGCGATTGATCGCATTTTTGAACCATATGAACGTGTCGAGACGAACGTAAACAAAAGCATACTTAGTCTAGGCTTAGGGCTTGCACATGTACGCCAAATAGTACGGATGCATGGCGGGCAAGTGTGGGCGGAAAGCGTTCTTGACGAAGGGTCACGCTTTCACTTCACTGTACAGTTTGTGAAACGCCCTTTGAATATTTATGGTTTGTTAAGCTGAAACAGTGACTGCAACAACATGTTCCTTTATGCGTATGATTCTATGATACGAATATAATCAAATAAAAAATATACTAAGGAGCATACATACAATGTCTAGCAATAGAGGCTGTTTTTTTAACTCGTTCCTGTTTCTCGTTATCGTGTTTGTGCCACTAGTAGGTCATGTTATTGAAACATTTATGGTACTTGAGGACGATCATTCTGTCGCGGGTAAGGCACTCTGGTTAGCGGTCATCTGGCTCATGCCAATTCCTGTGATTGTTGGACCCTTGTTATACCTGCTCTTTGGACAAAATCGCCGACAGCGTATAGCATTCGGGCGCCCTAGTTATTAAGAAAAGAAATGATGTGTGGTCTCATTGTGAGACCACACATCATTTCTTTTCTCTTCCATCCTTGCGTTTCCCTATAAAACATGACTTACTAAAGAGAAGACAATAGACCCTTGTATCTATACTTAGCAACCGTTTCTTTGCAGGAGGATTTTCATGGCTACAATGAGGGAAGCCGTCATCGTAGAGGCTGTTCGGACACCCGTAGGACGTAGAGGTGGAAAACTCAAGGACTGGCATCCGGTAGACCTGCTGGCCCAGACACTTGCGACACTCGTACAGCGTACAGGCATTGACGCCAACCTGATTGAAGATGTTATTGTAGGCTGTGTGAGTCAGGTGGGTGAGCAGGGCCTGAATGTAGGTCGTAATGCCGCCCTTGCCGCAGGCTTCCCCGAATCTGTACCAGGGACAACCGTTGACCGTCAGTGTGGTTCAAGTCAGCAAGCCATTCACTTTGCGGCGCAAGGTGTGATCAGCGGTGCTTATGATGTTGTAATTGCAGGTGGTGTCGAGGCGATGACGCGTGTGCCAATGGGTTCCACGTCAAAAGGGCCTGGCGAACCTTTTGGGCCGCGCATGGTTGAACGCTATCACAATGGCCTGGTCCATCAGGGGATCAGTGCTGATCTGATCGCGCACAAATGGGAGTTGAGCCGCGAAGACCTAGACAAGTATAGCTTAGAGAGTCATCGACGTGCAGCACAAGCGACGGCAGAGGGACGTTTCACTTCACAAATTGTGCCGATTCAGGTCAAGAATGAAGATGGCACAACGAGCGAGTTTTCGCGTGACGAGGGCATTCGGCCAGATACAAGCCTTGAAAAACTTGCAAGCTTGAAACCTGCCTTTAAGCCCGATGGTCTGATCACGGCTGGCAACTCATCACAAATTAGCGATGGTGCTGCTGCTGTCTTAATTATGGACCGTGAGACTGCCGAAAAGCTTGGCTTCAAGCCCCGTGCGCGCTTTGTCTCATTCTCTGTTGCAGGTGCAGATCCCATCTTTATGCTTACTGGCCCTATTCCCGCCACACAAAAAGCTCTGGCGAAGGCTGGTTTAACTATCGACCAGATTGACCTTGTAGAGATTAACGAGGCGTTTGCGAGTGTTGTGCTTGCATGGCAACACGATATTGGGGCCGACCTCAGTAAGGTCAATGTCAATGGAGGTGCTATCGCTATTGGGCATCCCCTTGGTGCATCGGGTGCACGCCTTACCACTGTGTTGCTGCACGAGTTAGAGCGTACTGGTGGACGTTATGGTCTGCAAACCATCTGTGAAGGTGGCGGTATGGCAAACGGCATGGTTATCGAGCGACTCTAAGCAATGTCGCTCACGGTGCTGGTTGGGGTATGACAGGGGCAAGCCCATACGCATCAGGATAAGAAATGCTGTGTTTATAATCGCGTGTCGAGCTATGGGGAACATGACAGGGGCAAGCCCTGTCACTACTATACACGGTTTCGCGTGGCAAAGCCACGC
>CAZZVE010000061.1:18846-25319 GCA_964657325.1 uncultured Ktedonobacterales bacterium | reverse complement strand
CTTGCCCCCTACGTATTACCGCGGCTGCTGGCACGTAGTTAGCCGGGGCTTCTTCCTGGGGTACCGTCCGTTCTCTTCCCCCAGAAAAGCAGTTTACGCTCCGAAAAGTGTCATCCTGCACGCGGCGTTGCTCGTTCAGGGTTGCCCCCATTGACGAAAATTCCTCACTGCTGCCCCCCGTAGGAGTCTGGGCCGTTCTCAATCCCAGTGTGGCTGATCGTCCTCTCAGACCAGCTACTGATCGTCGCCTTGGGAAGCTCTTACCTCCCCAACTAGCTAATCAGGCGCAGGCCCATCTTGTGGCGTCACTTGCGTGACTTTCTTCGTTGCCGAAGCTATGCGGTCTTGTCACCGATTTCTCGGTGGTATTCCTCACCTCAAGGTAGGTACCCACGTGTTACTCACCCGTCCGCCACTCTCTCTCACCGAAGCAAAAGAGCGTTCGACTTGCATGTGTTAGGCACGCCGCCAGCGTTTATCCTGAGCCAGGATCAAACTCGCCATTCATGTGTGTATATATTCCGAGGCCGAAGCCTCAGCATAAACATGCGGTTGAGTTGCGATCCAGGCCAAACTGCTGTCGTTGTTACTGTTGCATTTGGCTGTTCGCGGAAACTCATTGTGCTTGTGTCGCTCAGGGTTGAGCGACACAAGCGTCATTGACAGAACTCTTCTTGTGTGTTTTCTTACCTGTCTGTTCTGTTCTGCTTTCCACTCTTCAATTGTCAAGGTGCTTGTTTACAGCTATACTGCTGCTCTGCCACCAATAAAAACAGAGACGCAAATTCTCAGGCCATTCATTCTTTTTGTGAAAGGTAGCCTGTAGAACTTTTACTTTCCAGGGAGAAACCTGTATGAGGTTCGCTTACCAGAAGATTTCTGTGTCTGCATTGGCAACGAAGTTATTATGCCATAAGCGTACTTCATTGTCAAGGGTTTTTCGACGAGTTTTTATAATTTTATAAAAATTCATTTTCGTAGTTTGCTTAGAGTGTTAGTTTGCAATCACGCTCTCATAATTATCAGGCAATGTACATCCACTATACAGTTTAGCAAGCAATGTCTCCTGATCAGTTACATTCACTCTACTACCTCCGCAAGAGAGTGTGAGGCTACGCGCACCCATTTTGAGGTCTTGCCGCAGTGGTTTGGGCTTACCATGAATATCTAGCACACCGATAGGCCAAAGATAGCCTACGGAGTCAAAGTCAGCACTGCTAAAGTAAAAAAACGGAATTTTATATTTCAGTGCTGTTTGTACGTCGATAATCAGCGTTAATGTATGAGAAATAGCTATCTGAGCTGCGTTATGTATATCTATGCCACAATCTTTAAAGCAACCCGTTCCCTCAACAACCCAGAGATGTTTTCCTAATGCTCCACTATTGAGATCAACATGAAACTGTTGTGCCCAGAAAGCGAAGAGATGATAGAGGCTGTTGACACTCGCATCAGGTCCTCCATTACTCCAACCATTATGCCAACTATCAATCAGACCTAACGTTTGTGTACGCCAGTCCCAGTGTCCACCCGGATGGACGACTGTATTCATTGCTTGCTGCATCTGATTCAAATAGCTCACCTGATCGGCAAGTGGTTGTGTATCGACGCCCCCAACGTGTGGGTCTAACGAACCAAGTAAGACAGGAATATCAGGGCGTACAGCATGCACCTCGTATTGGCACAGATCATAAAAGCGCGCGAAGTTTTCTGGTGAAACATGTAAGAAGGCGACTGAACGATCATTTTTCATCTGCTCATTACCGCACTGCACAGCATCTGGCAATCCTTGCGCGGCATCAAAAAGTGGCGCGGTGTCAAAAAGATGTGAAGTATTTCCGTCCTGACAAAAGGTTAGCAGGACGCGTGTTCCCTGACGATGAAACATCTGTATCGTATTCTTAAGCAGAGTGCCACGCAAATTACCCCAACCGCAATTTGGATAGCCAATACGTACCCAATAAATACCCGAATGATAGGTCGTGGGTTTAGCATCAATACCAAGCACCTGTGACGGACTTTGTATTGATGGTAACGCTGGCAATGCTCCAATGGGGACCGTAGGCGTTGCCGTCGTAGTTATACCGGAACTGGATGTTTGTGGTTTCGCGAGTACTACAAATCTATATGCTAGCGTTGTTAAAAGAATGGTACTAACAAGCACGATAATAAGAAGAATAGATGAAGGTTTTTTGAGTATAGAAAAGTTCTTCATTCAACGTTTCCTTATATAAGAAGAAGGTAGGCACTCTATCATGCGGCTGCAACCGCATGATAGAGTGCCTACCTTCTTCTTATGAATACACCACGCTTGCGTAGTCTCCTTCTAGGGAACAGCCAGCGTACATTTTGGCAAGTAGTTCTTCCTGATTGACCACATTCACGCGTTTGGCACCACATGAAAGAGCAAGCACACGGCTACCCATGCCGAGGTCTTGTCGAATAGGCTTAGGATGTCCACCTGAGTCGAGCAAGCCGATGGGCCAATAGTAGCCCGCAGAAGTAAAATCTTTCCCACTGAAATAAAAGATTGGCACACCATGCTGTATAGCTGTTTGTGCATCGGTAATCAATGCCAGGACATGTGAAACCGCAACTTGATAACTATTATTGGGGTCCACACCACAACCTTTAAAACAACCTGTTCCCTCAACAACCCAGAGATGTTTCCCTAGTGCTCCACTATTGAGATCGACGTGAAACTGCTGCGCCCAAAAGTCGAAGAGATGATAAAGACTATTCGTATTACCATCAGGATAGCCATTATGCCAGCTGTCAATAAGTCCCAGCGTTTGTGTATGCCAATCCCAATGTCCACCTGGATGGACGACTGTATTCATTGCTTGCTGCATTTCGTTAAGGTATTCAACTTGATTCAAAAGTGGCTGATAGTCAATGCCACCGACATGCGGGTCTAGCGAACCGAGCAAGACAGGAATATCAGGGCGTACAGCATGCATTGCGTGCTCACAAGCATCATAAAATTTTGCGAAGTTTTGTGGTTGTATATAAAGAAACGCAACTGAAGGGTCATATTTCATCTCTTCATTGCCACATTGTACAGCATCCGGTCGTCCTTGTGCCGCATCTGCAAGTTGCTTCGGATTATACACATTGTTATTCGATCCTTGACAGATGGTCAAGAGGACGCGCACACCTTGTTTATGGTAGTTTTGTATTGTGTCGAAAAGCACTTTTCCCGTCAGATTACCCCAACCACACGTAGGATAGCCCATACGACGCCAGGAGATACCAGGGTAGCTTGTATCCGCAGTACCTTCCACTCCTCGCACCTGTGATGGACTTACGGTAGGCAGTGTTACTATAGGGATAGGTGTCGGAGTTGGTGGAATTGTTGGCGTTGGGGATAGCGTAGCGGTTGGACTTGGCGTTGGTTTCGCACGAGCTACCGTCGCTTTTGAGTCATGAGGTATAACGTACTGGAAAATACCAAATGCTATAACTACAATAAGCACAAGAACAGAAATTATAATAGAAATAAGTCGCCGTTGATTGAATAGATTTTTCATAATCCTCCAACATGACAGGGGCAAGCCCTGTCACTACTATATACGAATCGCGTGGCAAGCCACACAGTGGTGGTTAGTATAGTAGTGACAGGGCTTGCCCCTGTCATGCCACCCACTCACTAATGCAAGAACACGTCGGATACAAGGAGCTTGCCTCTTGTCACACTACATCTTGTAGTATTCATTTTACTTTCCAATGCAAAATTCATGAAAAATGGTGTCAAGTAGATCATCACTTGCCGTTTCACCTGTGATCTCACCAAGTGCTTCGTAGGCTGCACGAAGGTCTATTGATACAAAGTCAAGTGGTAGCCCCTGTTCGAGCGAAATTTGCGCCGCTCGCATATGCTCAAAGGTACGCTGTAAGGCTTCCTGGTGGCGTGCACTTGTGACAAGTACGCTATCGCTCGACACAGTTTTACCTGCGTGTACAAGTTCCGCTACTGTATCCTCTAGTGCAAGTAAACCAGCACCGGTACGCGTTGAGGTATATACAAAGGGAGATGTAGGCCACAAGCATTGTAGCTCGTCTCCATCTATGGCTTGAAGTGCGTCAGCTTTATTCACGACAACAACAACAGGTCTTTCTTTGTTATAAGAAGCGTTACTATTATGAGCCGTGCCAAAGCCCATCGCCTGTACCTCGGCGCAGACGTTACGGTCCTGCTCAGTAAGCGTCTCGGAGCCATCAAAAACAAGTATTACGACATCAGCACTCTCGGCTGCGGCACGGCTTCGTTGTACCCCAATCTGCTCGATAGGGTCTTCTGTTGGAGTAATTCCTGCGGTATCAATTAAATGCAAAGGGATACCACGCAGGTTCACCACCTCTTCCACCGTATCACGTGTTGTACCCGCTACAGGTGTGACGATTGCACGGTCAGTACGTAACAGTGCATTAAGCAGACTCGATTTACCAACATTGGGACGACCAATAATCGCGGTACGCAAGCCCTGTTTATAGACACGTCCCTGTTCTGCACCCACCAGGAGTTGCTCTACTTGACGTTGTGCTACCTTGATAAGTGGATGTAGAGTCGCGACCTGTGGTGTTGGCACATCCTCTTCAGGAAAATCAATGCTTACCTCAATTTGCGCGATCACATTAAGCACAGCATGACGCGCCACTTGTAATTGCTCTGAAAGGCGTCCACGCAATTGTTGCACTGCGAGGCGTTGTCCTGCTTCCGTCTGTGCTCCAATCAGGTCCATCACCGCCTCTGCCTGCGCTAAGTCAATACGTCCATTGAGAAAGGCACGCAACGTGAACTCGCCGGGCTGAGCCATACGTGCGCCCTGAGTCAGAACAGCAGAGAGGATACGCTGTAACACAAGAGGACCACCATGTCCCTGTATCTCCACCACATCCTCACGTGTGTAGGTATGAGGCGCACGCATAAACGCGACTAAGACATCATCTAACACCTCTTGCGTAAGAGGATGTATGACATGTGCATAGGTCAATTGATGAGAGGTTGGCACATCTCCCTGTCCTTTGGAACGTTGAATGAGTGGCAAGACCAGAGCAAACGCATCAGCTCCACTCACCCGTATTACGCCGATGCCACCTACACCAGGAGGTGTGGCGATGGCAGCGATTGTATCAGTTGTGTTTGTAATTGCATTCTGCATAGAGGGATTATAACGTACCTGTATATATCACACAATCCTTTGAGAATGCGTATAGACATTCATCGAGTGGTCACGCAAAAAGCCAATCAGCGTAATACCACTTTGCTCGGCAAGTTCAACGGCAAGGCTGGACGGAGCCGAAATTGCCGCAACACAGGGAATACGCGCCAATAGTGCCTTCTGTAGAATCTCGAACGAGGTTCGTCCACTTACCAGCAAGATGCGATCACGGTAGGGGTATGTGCCATGTAACAAGCTATGTCCAATCAGCTTATCAACGGCATTGTGGCGTCCTATGTCTTCACGTAACAAGAGGAGCTCACCCCGCTCGTCGAAGATACCAGCCGCATGTAGTCCACCTGTATAGTGAAACACGGCTTGCTCTGTTCGCAGACGTGCCGCGAGTTCATACAGCACGGAAGACGAAAAGCGTAGAGTATCGGGTGCTAAGGGAGGTGTGGTGGTCATCAGGTCTGCAATACTATTTTTGCCACACAGACCACAACTCGCGGAAACGGCGAAGTGACGTTCAAAGGCCACAGGTTGAGCCTGTATTGCTTCCTGCTGACGCTCGCTACGTAACGAGATATTGAGCACATTGGCAAGCGGCAGGCCATCGTCGTCAAGGTCTTCTTCCACAGATAGCACATCCTCGGCATGAGCAACAACGCCCTCTGTAAGTAGAAAGCCCATAGCCAGTTCACGATCATGACCGGGTGTACGCATAATGACCGCGAGACTGCGGTGAGAAATGCGCAACTCTAACGGTTCTTCAATCGTCAACTGATCGTCACGAAATTGTTGCTCATCGCGTTGCCAGTGTGTTACAGAAATTTGCATAACCCGTTCGGGGTCGAGTGGTGAACGCCAGGAAGATGTCATAGCTTACTCGTTATCGTCCTCTATATTTCGACTCAACAACAGGTTGGGTGGATGTAATCGGTGTGCGCGTTACTGTTGGGGGACGTTGCCGCTTAAAATAGTATTTGCACACGCCTGGACGTACAGGGTCCGGTGGAGCAATAGCGACAAGACCCCAGCCCTCTTTTTCCAACCAACTCCACGCTTCATATTCATCGTCAAAGTCGCGCACAACATCTCCCGCAACCGTGAATATCATTGTACCCAGCAAGTAGCGATGTTCCCAGTGTACCATATTTCTACCTTCTTCAGAAATGAGCATAGAAAAGCAGCCATGCCCACACAATACAGTAATTTCTGTAATGAACGACGCCAATTTCATTTGTGGGACGTTGTAGCCCGTTTTACCCTATTGGAAATGTGAAAAAATGCATCTAAAAACGGTTGGGG